>JACZWZ010000114.1 GCA_022571885.1 Acidobacteriota bacterium | reverse complement strand
GGTCTCGGTTCGCCACCAACCGATGGGTTCTTCGAATTGGTCGGCGACCGCTCTCATCGTGGCATTCGGATTGGCGTCTGCGGCCGCCAGAGCTCCCAACGCCTGCACGACGCCGTCGCGTTCGCGCAACAGCCGCACCTCGTCGACGGCCAGCCTTCCCTCGGTGAGGGTCCCGGTCTTGTCGAAGCAGATGATATCCACCCGGGCCAAGCCTTCGACGGCAGGCAATTCCTGCACGAGTACGTTTCGTCTTCCGAGCCGCACCACCCCGACGGCGAATGCCACTGAAGTGAGGAGCACCAGGCCCTGGGGGATCATGGCGACCATCCCCGCCACTGCGACCCGGATCGCCTCCTTGAGTTCGTCGTTGGCGTTCACCTGACTCCAAACAAGCAACGCCATCATCGGGGCCATCAGCCAGGCGATGACGCGGAGGATCAAATCGATGCCGCGACGTAGTTCCGAGTGAACCAACTTGAACTTCTTGGCCTCGTCGGCCAGCTTGGCTGCGTATGCCTCGGTTCCGACGCGACGAGCCTTGTAGATTCCCGAGCCGGCCGAGACGAAGGAACCCGACAGCACCTCGTCGGCCACCTGTTTGAGGATGGCGTCGGCCTCGCCGGTCAGTAGCGATTCGTCGATTTCGAGCCCTTCGGACTGAACCACGAGTCCGTCGACCACTATCTGGTCGCCGGGCGCGATCACCAACAGATCGTCGAGTACCACGTCATCGACCGGGACCTCCCATCGCCGATCATCACGGATGACGACCGCTTTGGGCGCGCTGAGCAAGGCGAGTTGATCGAGGGTGCGTTTCGCCCGGAGTTCCTGGATGATCCCGATGAGGGCGTTTGCAACCAGCACCAGACCAAACAGTGCATCTTGTGGTGGGGCAACGAATAGGACGACGACGAACAGTGCCCCCAGCATGAGATTGAAGACGGTGAAGACGTTGGCCTTTACGATTTCGCCGACGGTGCGGGTGGGGCCGGTAGGAACGCGGTTGACGGCGCCTGCCGCCATTCGCTGATTGACATCGGCAGCACTCAGGCCCACCAGCTGTGACTTCTGCGGTGTCAGCGGCGCATTCTCCATCGAGACTGGAGACTAGAGATTGAGCCGTGGGGAGTGGGGTTCGGAGGAGGAGGGCTTCGTTTCCCGTTTCCCGTTTCATCTTGGAAATTCGGCTCGCATCGATCCGGGCGGTCGAGGTGTTTTGTTTCGGGAAACGGGGGAACTCGCCTAGAAGGCCGACGCGAACTTGTCAGGCGCGAATGAGTGACAGTGACGCTCGGTCTGGAACGGGTAACGCCGACGGCTCGAAGGCAAGATCGCGTAAGACATTTCGGTTACGTCAGGCCCGACCCCGCCCTCTTAGCTTTCTATCTCCCAAGATTGCGACGTTCGCTTCTTCTTCCCCCAGGAGGAGGCCTCCAACACCATCGACAACCCGAGGGCAATGATGACAACCGGCCAGATCGAAAATTCGGCTTCGAGCACGTCGAGATCGCGCAGCAGCATGAACGACCCGATGAGTAGCAGCGTCAGCGGCCAGAACCAGCCGCGTCGGTTGCCGGCGAGGGTTCCGAGGAACAGCCAGGAACCAAGCGCCAACCAAATCAGGGTCCATAGGCCGATGTCGGGCACCGCTCCGAGCTCACGCAGCAAGAGGAGGACGCCGACGGTGATGAGTGCCAACCCGAAGAAGATCGGGCGCGGCGGGCGTGATCCAGACCAGGGGGACATCGGGGAAGACTAGGCGTGGAGGGAGGCGTTGGGTATTGGCCAGATCAGATGCGGAGGCTGCCGGATGGGGAACCGGCCCGCGGCCCGACGTTGAGTCTTGTATCGGCGACGTTTCCCGTTGCCCGTCTTCCGTATGGTGTTGCCGGAGCCGGTGTGGCGCTTGAAGCTGCCGGGACTCGATTTGGGGATCGGGGAACTGGAATCGGGAAACGGCTGTGACGGATCCACACCACTATCGCGCGGTCCCTAGCTCCCGTTGCGGATTGCTCCGTTGGAAACGAGCGCCCGCTCGAGCACATCCTTCTTCACCAAACCACTGCCGCGCCACCGCGGGCTGTACGCCTTCTTGGCGGGAGCACCCCCAGCTGCGGCGCGTTTGCGAGCCTTCTTGGACGGTTTCTTCTGCGATCGTCCCATGACGATGAAAGTAGGTGTCGACTGCACCTTGAATGTCGCGGCCGCGCCGGGGACCCGACCCACATCGACTTTTACGACGTGAGCTACGCCGTCGAAATCGGCGGCCAGCTCGTCGACGATGCCGTTCATGACCTTGCAGGGCGCACAGCCCTGCTGCCACAGGTCGATCAGGATCGGCTTGCCTTCGGCGGCGAGCCCCTTCAATTCATCGAGGTGGTCGATGACGACCGCTCTCACTCTTCTACGTCTACGCATCGCTTCTCCAACGAAGGGGTCGGGAAGATCATTCCCATTCCACAGTATCCGACGGGCCGCTCAATACGAGCCCACGGTGGCCTCTGTCAGTGAATACGCCAGCGTTTAGGTGTGATGCGTAGAGCCACCGAATACCGTTCGGCGAACGACTCGGGTGTGTGGCCGATGTCACGGATGCCGTCGCGATACTTCTCTTGATAGGCCACATTTTCGGTGCTGGGGGGCCCGTCGACGACTCTGGCCACTCCCTCGACGGTGACGACATCGGCTCCGGCATTGCTGTCGAGATTGAGCGATACCAGAGGGTTGGCTTCGAGGTTCTGGATTCGGGCCGTATCACCGAGGCTGTAGATGACGAATTCGTCGTCCTCGATGATGAACCACACGGGAGACGACTGGGGCTGTCCGTTCGGCCGGACCGAGGTCATCCACACGATGTAGGCGTCTTCGAGCAGCGCCAGTGCTTTGGCGTCGGTTGGTGTGTTTGGATCGAGCATGGGCGCAGGTTAGGTCAGGTCAAGGTGCCTAGCGCTTCACGCAGGTCGTCCGGGATTCGGGTTGGCCTACCGCCGAGGGAGACGAACGCGGCGTGAGTGTGAGCCTCGACGATCCGATCTTTGCCACGATCGATGGTCTGATGCCACACCATGCTCGCCCCTCTCACCTCAGAAATTCGGGTGGTGATCAGGAGCTCATCACCTGCCGTTGCCGAAGCCCTGAAGCGCACGTCTGACCTGACAATGACTATCCGGTGGCCGGAAACGGTCAGCGCCTCCATCCCGCGATCGAGTTCACCCAGGGCGGCGACCCGGGCATGCTCCAGGTAGGACGAGTAGACGGCGTGGTTGACATGGCTGTAAGGGTCGAGTTCGCCCCACCTCACCTGGATGGTGGTCTGATGCACAGAGGCGAGATTAGAACCCGATGCCCGATGCCCGATGCCCGAGACACGTTGTCCGTCTTCCGTTGTCCGTACCCGGTACGACCGTGCCCGATCAATTGGACCTCTGCCTTGCCGGAGGATCGGAACACGGATTACTCGACCAGGGATTCTTGTCCGCCTGTCGGAAGCGCGTCTCAAGTCGCCTGACCAGGCTCGATCTGAAACGGTTCTGCTCGTCTGGCTTCGATCAGCCGCTCAGCACACCGAGAACCTCGTCCACGTCGTAACGGCTCGACGTCGGTCGGTCGATCGATCCGAGTTGCTGCCAGGATCCGCCGGCGCGGTACCGGGCCGTCCACTCGAAGGTGACGGTCACCGGATAACGGTCGTGAATCGGGTGACACTTCGGACCGTCGAGGTGGTTGGCTCGATACTCGGGTGGGCAACTCTTCAGCCGATAGGTGTGTCGTACTCCGCCGGGATCGCCTACAGCCGTGCCCAGCGAATGACTCGACGAGGGAGTGTCATCGCTCCATTCGATCCACACGGTCTGCACCCAAGCCTGGACCTCGAGCCGGCGGCGGTCGGGCAGGGTCTCGGCGTGGTTGAAGGTGCCCGGCCGGTCGAGGTGCAGTCGCGATGGCAGGTTGGTGATGCCGATCTCGGGTGAGAGGTCGAATTGTGGCGCGTCGAGCGGGAAGGATCGAAACACCGTCCACGCCCTAGCGGAGATGTCGATCACTACGACCGAGGCAGCCGCCGGACTTCGTCCGTTGCACTGGGGGAGGCGCCACCGGGTGAGGATGATGGACTGGTCGTAAGCCGAGTTCCACGAGTCGAAGCCCGGTCGATAACGGGACCAGTACCAGCAGCGCCCCCCGCTGGTGGAGAGATAACGGAGCGGTGGCAGCGGCGTCCTGGTGGGGCTCCGGGCTCCGGGCCTGCTCGAACTCGACGCCGAACTGGTCGCTCCGCTGTAGCCACATACGATCCCATTCGGCGTCGGGCGGCATCCATCGACCGCATCTGCGCGAGGGGATCGAGCGATCTCGAGCCCGACCAGGATCACGATTGTTGCGAGGATCAGTGGCACCGCCAGCCGTGCACCGTATGAGCGGAGCACGGTGACAAGATACGGCGCGGTCCCGGCCGGCTCAATACCCTTGTCGTGCTGTCGCCTCGGGGAGGGACGGATGGCCATTTAGTTCAGGTATCTCGGTCCCCCCGAATCGCCGAACTCGCCTGGGCAGGAAGGGTCGAGGGCGACCACGAAACAATGCGTTGCTGGACCTCACGACGCGCTGCTCGGATCACTCTCCCCTTTGGGGGGAGCCAATCGGCCGTAGGCCGATTGGTGGGGGCCCTCCGTGGTTCATTTCTGAGCCGTTGGCGATCAGCAATGAGCAAGAGGGAACACCCCCCTTGAGGTGATCTCTCGCGTTGATGTCGGGCGGTCTGGTGCTCGGATCACTCTCCCCTTTTGGGGGGAGTCAATCGGCCGTAGGCCGATTGGTGGGGGGCCCTCCGACTCCCCGCTCCTAGACCAGCACCAGTGAGATCGTTCCGAAGCCGACGCAGTAGATGGCAAAGGGAGCGAGGCCGCTTCGGCCCAACAGGCGGACCAGGGCGTCGATCGCGAAATAACCGGTGATGCCCGCCACCGCTATTCCGACCAGCAACGAGGGCTCGAATCCTCCGCGATCAACGAGTTCTATTCCCTGCAGCAACCCTGCTCCGGCAATCGCCGGAATTCCGAGCAGGAAGGCATATCGGGCTGCTTCCAGCCGGCTGAACCCCTGTACCAACCCGGCGGTGATGGTCGTGCCGGATCGGCTTACACCCGGTATCAGTGCCAATGCTTGGGCGAGCCCGACGACCACGGCATCACCCGCTCGGCCGTCCTCGACGGTGCGCTCGCCGGGTGGGAACACGAGACCAAGGGCCAGTACCAGTCCGGTCATGATGAGAGCGATGGCGACGAAGGTCGGCTCGGTGAAGATGATCTCGATCGGCCCGTCAAGGGTCAGGCCGACGATGGCTGCCGGAATGGTCCCGATGAGGAGCAGACCCCAAATCCGTTTGCTGTGATCGGACAGTGGTTGGCGAACCAGACGGGAGATGTCGTCGCGGTAGAACCAGATGACGGCCACCAGCGTTCCGAGGTGAAGCATTGCGCTGGTCGCCAGGTCCGGTTCGTCGATCCCCAGCAGGGCGGGGATGAGCACCAGATGGCCGCTGGAGGAGATCGGGAGGAATTCGGTTAGGCCTTGAACCAGGCCCCAAAACGCAGCGTTCAGCACCGGCGACAGCCTAACGATTGCTGCTGTTAGGCCTGACGGCAGTGATGAGGCGTCCTTCGCGTTCAGCGGCTGCGATCACCGGCGCCGCACCGGGGGGCACTGCTACGGCCGCCGGTCGGTAGTCGAGCGTGAACGGGTCCCCGGTCTGGGGCGTGATCACGACTCCGCGAGCGGTGAGGGGTGGTTCTGCGATCACGAGCATCACTTCGTCACCGGGCGCCGACAATGTTCCTATCTCGATCGGAACAATCCACCAATCGGTCGGTGCGGTGACGGAACCGCTGAGCAGCGAGGGAGTCAGTGGCTCACCGGTGGCGATGTCTCGCGCCGCGGTGGCTTCCGACAGGTCAGGAATAGGGAGTCGCCCTTGCGGTAAATCGATCCAGAGGATGGCATCGGAGGTGATCTGTGCTCCGGCGATGATCGGGCGGGCGGCCGTTGGGAAGGGCTCGGTCGCCGCCGAGCGCACATCCCATACCAGCGCGGTCAAGATCAACAGAACGGCCCCGGCGCGTCGCAAGTAGGGGGGCGGCTGCAACCAATACACCGGTCAACGTATCCGACCCATCGTCACATGGGAAGGGCTCGGCGGTTGGGAACTCGGCGAGCCCTGTGTCGGCGCGACTACGGGTCTAAGCCATTTCCTGTTTCCAGCTTCCCATTTCCCGAATCAAGCCCCCGTAGCTTCAAGCACCACGACAGTTTTCGGCAACACCATTCGAGAAACTTGCAACGGGAACGGGATACGACGTCCGATGAGGCATATCCATGCCCGCCCGTTGGCGGGCCAACCTAATCCGGCCGTTGGTAGTCCGTGAGGTAGTCGGGAGCCGACCAATCGACGCCTTCTGCGGGGATCGGCTCGCCGGGAACCAGAGACATCGGCACGACTCCCGCCCAGTGGGGGAGCGCCAGGTCTTCCTCGTCGTCCACCGGAGGACCCGTCCGCACCTTGGCTGAGGCCTCATCGAGGGGAAGCGCCAGCACCAGGGTTCCGTGCACCTCGGTGTCGGTCGGCGGCCGCGAGTCCTCCCACCGCCCGGGGGTCACATGGTCGGTCACCGCCTGGAGCGCCGCCAGCTTCTCGTCGGGGTCGTCAACCAGCCGAGCCCGGCCGAAGACGACCACCGATCGGTAGTTGAGGCTCTGGTGGAATGGGGTTCGCGCCACCACCAAACCGTCGAGGAGTGTTACGGCCACCGAAACCGCCACGCCCTTCTTGAGCGACCTGAGCATCCGCGAGGCGGGGGAGCCGTGAAAGTACAGGGTGTCGTCGACTCGAGCGTGGATGGTCGGAATGACGACCGGCGATCCTTCCACCACAAAGCCGACGTGGCAGACGATGGCCTCGTCGAGGATGGCGTTGATTACCTCGCGGTCGTAGATGGCTCGCTCGGCAAGGCGACGAACTTCTGTTCTCGGAGTGGGAGATTCCATGGGCCCTCTTTATGGCGGTGTCCTCGCCCCAAACAGCCGGGGGTTGTCGGATCGGTTAGCCGGACATGTTCGCAGCGGCCAGCGCAGGAATCATCTTGCGAATCCCATCCTGCAATGTTGCCGAGGACTCCTTGAACCGTTTGAGGACTTCTTCATGCGTCACCGGGTCACCGCCGTCCACTCCGACGTCGTAGTCGGTGATCACCGAGATGTTGACGTAGGGGATGCCGGCCTCTGCCGACAGTGACGCCTCGGGGACCTGGGTCATGTTGACGAGCTCCCATCCGTGAGATGCGAACCACTTGCTCTCGGCCCGGGTGGAGAACCGCGGACCCTGAATCACTACCACGGTTCCCCCGTCGTGAACGGTCACTCCGGTGGCTCGCATCGCCTCGATCGCGAGGAGGCGCATATGTGGGTGGTACGGATCGGCGTATGACAGGTGCTCGACTTCGGGTCCGTCGAAGAAGGTGTGCTGGCGGCCCCAGGTGCGATCGATGATCTGGTCGGGGACGGCGAAGTGGCCTGGTTCGTAGTCGAGTTGCAGCGATCCTGCTGCCGACGGGCCGACGATGCGGTCCACGCCCAGTGTTCGCATCGCGTCCACGTTGGCGCGGTACGGAACTTTGTGCGGAGGGAACTGGTGGTCGCGTCCGTGGCGGGGAATGAAGACAACGTCGATTCCCGCCACGGTTCCCACCATCGGATCTGCCGACGGTGGCCCGAACGGCGTCGGGACCGGGCTGGGGGAGGCGTCGCTGAGGAATTCGTAGAAGCCGGAGCCGCCGAACACACCGATCACGTCTCTCCTCGGGACGGGGTCTTCATCGTAGGACCACATGCCCGATTCCTAGACTCGGCTGATGGACGGAACGACTGTCGCGGTGGTGATTGCCGGTTACCTGCTCGGAAGCGTGGATTTCGGCGTGGTGGTGCCCCGGTTGCTCGGCATCGACATCTATTCGAAGGGCAGCGGAAACCCCGGAGCCAGCAACGTGTTGCGCAGCATCGGTCGCGGAACTGCCGTCGTCGTCGTGTTGGGGGATCTCGGTAAGGCCGTCGCCGCGGCCGCGCTGGGTGATCTAGTCGTCGGAGAGGCCGTAGGTTTTGCGGCCGGAGCCGCGGCCGTTGTCGGTCACTGTTTTCCGGTCTGGCACGGCTTCCGCGGCGGCAAAGGGGTCTCCACCGCGGCCGGAATGACTTTCTGGCTCGAGCCTCTACTTGGTTTGGCGATGCTGGTCACGTGGAGTGGTCTGGTTGCTGCGACCAAGCGAGCATCGGTGGCTTCGCTGATCGTGGTCGCCGGATACATCCCCGCTCTGGTCGCCTTCGGCCATCGGGGGTGGTCTCTGGTCTGGGCTGCAGCCATGGCCGGCCTCGTCACCGTCAGGCACTACGGGAACATCAAGCGGTTGCTGGGCGGGGTAGAGCACACCGTAGAGAGCGAATCCCCATGAGACCCCTAGCCGATGCGCAACGCGATGTTCTGGGCGCGATGAAGCGACTTCCTGCGGCCGCGGCCCCTCTTGATCAGTGTCTCGGTTTGGTTCTGGCTGAAGAGGTCGTGGCGCCACATCCCGTGCCACCCTTTGCCAACTCGGCCATGGACGGCTTTGCGGTGCGGGCCGCAGACGTGGTGTCGCCGCCGGTGTCGCTGGTGGTGCTGGAGGATGTGCCGGCGGGCAGCGTTGCCGAGTCGGCGGTGACTCCAGGGACTGCTATCAAGATCATGACCGGTGCTCCGATGCCCGACGGCGCCGATGCGGTCGTGATTGTTGAGGATTCGGAGAGCCCGGAGGACGGGCATGTGACATTGCTGGCATCGGCGTCGCCGGGAGATCACGTTCGACGCGCCGGAGGCGACATCGAGGAGGGCAGCACCGTCCTGGGCGCCGGTACCCGGCTCAACCCGATGCATCTCGGGTTGCTGGCCTCGGTAGGCATGAGCGAACCGGTAGTGGTGCGGCGGCCG
>JACZWZ010000113.1 GCA_022571885.1 Acidobacteriota bacterium | reverse complement strand
CGGTGGTGGAGATTCGGTGGCCGCTCACGTTCATCACGTCGTCCACCCGGCCCAGCAGCCAGTAGTAGCCCTCCTCGTCGCGCTTGCAACCATCGCCCGCGAAGTAGATGCCGTCGTACTTCGACCAGTAGGTGTCGACGTACCGATCCGGGTCGCCGTAGATGGTCCGCAGCATGCCCGGCCACGGCCGGGTGAGCACCAAGTAACCGCCACCTCCAAATGGAACCGAATTTCCCGCCTCGTCGTAGACGTCGGCGCCGACCCCCGGAAACGGGAAGGTGGCCGAACCCGGCTTCGTTGTGACCGCACCGGGAAGCGGGGTGAGCATGATGTGGCCGGTCTCGGTCTGCCACCAGGTGTCCACAATCGGGCATTGCTCGGCGCCGATTATGCGGTGGTACCACATCCACGCCTCGGGGTTGATCGGTTCGCCCACCGTACCCAGCAGTCGCAGCGAGGACAGATCGTGTCCCTGAGGGAACTCCTCGCCCCATTTCATGAAGGCACGGATCGCTGTAGGAGCCGTGTAGAAGACGGTGACGGCGTACTTCTCGACGATCTCCCACAGTCGATCCTTCCCGGGGGTGTCCGGGGTGCCCTCGTAGATGACGCCGGTCGTGTGGTTGGCGAGCGGTCCGTACACGATGTACGAATGTCCGGTGACCCAGCCGATATCGGCAGCACACCACCAAACGTCGTCCGGCTTCATGTCGAACACGTAGTGATGGGTGGTGGAAGCGCCCGTGAGGTAGCCGCCCTGGGTGTGAACGATGCCTTTGGGCTTCGCCGTGGTGCCCGAGGTGTACAGGATGTACAGCATGTCCTCGGCGTTCAGCACCGCCGGCTCGTTCTCATCCGATGCATCGGCCATCAGATCGTGATACCAGTGATCGCGGCCCTCGGTCATGGTGACGTCGTTCTCACACCGGCGGACGACGACGACGTCTTCGATCGACCGGCATCGGTCCACCGCCACATCTGTGAAGTCCTTGAGAGGAACCACCGAGCCGCGACGCCAGGCGCCGTCCTGAGTGATCACCATCTTGGCGGCCAAATCGTCGACGCGGTCGGCCAAAGCATCCGACGAAAAGCCGCCGAACACGACCGAATGGACAGCACCGATCCGGGCACAGGCCAGCATCGCCACCGGCAGCTCCGGAATCATCCCCATGTAGATGGCGACCCGGTCGCCCTTCTCGACGCCCAGACCCAGAAGCACGTTGGCGAACTTGGAGACCTCGGCGTGAAGTTCGGAGTAGGTGAGGGTGCGGGTGTCGCCGGGTTCACCCTCCCAGTAGTAGGCGATCTTGTCGCCACCGGTGGCCAGGTGCCGATCGAGGCAGTTGTAGGCAACGTTGAGAGTCCCGTCGGAGAACCATTTGAAAAAGGGTGCCTCGCTGTCGTCGAGGGTCACCGTCGGTGGGCTGAACCAATCGATTCGCTGCAACGCCTGACCCTGCCAGAAACCCACGAAGTCGGCCTCCGCCTGGTCGTAGATGGAAGGCCGGGCATTGGCCGTCTCGACAAACGCCGCCGACGGCGGAAACGTTCGATCCTCACGCAACAGGTTCTCGATCGCCTTGCTCTCAGAGTCGGTCACGGGGACACCTCCGAAGTCGTATCAGCGCTCATCGTACGACGCAAGCCGGCTGGGCGATGCGCGCCAAATGACCACCGACCATCCCGACCGGCATTGTTTCTCGCCACCCCGAGAGGCCAACGCCGGCGAGTCCGGATCCCCGGCCCCCGGCCCGTCGGATCGGCGCCCGCCGGCCCGCCCCGTTATCGCCGTACGCCGGGTCGAATGCGGAACTCCCGGGTGGGTCCGGCCAGGGCCGCCGCCGCTACTCCCAGCGCCGCCAAGATCGCCAGCACCTGAACCCAATCGCCCAGCACCGCGTAGATGGTCCGCGGCGAGTCCTGCAGGTTGACGACGCCGGTCAGGAGGTCCTGCGTGAACAACTCCGTCTTCTTGCCGATCGAGCCATCCGCCCGGATGATCGTGGACTTACCCGTCACCGCGACGTGCACTATGTCCACGCCCAGCGACACCGCCGACATCCGAACCATGCCGATCAACTGATCGGATGCGGGACTGACACCGAACGAACCCTCATTGGTGGCAACCACGATGAGTTGGGCGCCGGACTTCACCGCGCCCCTGACGTGGCGAGCAAAGGCGCCTTCGAATGAGATGACCGAACCAAAAACACCTCGGGTCCCGTCGATCTCGATCGGGAAGACCACCGGTCCCGAACCCCGGCGCATGTCGTTGGGAACCTGATCCAACTGGGGTACGAACTCGAGCACGCGCCGGAAGGGCACGAACTCCCCGAACGGAACCGGGTGCTGCTTCACATACTCGCCGATGACTTCGCCGGAGGGGTCGAACAGGACGTTGTAGTTGTCGAATGTTCCCGGTACCCCGGGACGGGTGCCCCCGGCCAGGAGATAGGCACCGATCCTGGCGGCCTCACCGCCCATGGCGCGCCGCACCTCGCCGTTGAAGGTGGGGTTGACCGCACCACCAAATGAATCCTCGCCCCATACGACCAGGTCGGCAGCCCCATCGGGGATCTCGGCGGTGAGATTCAGATGCCGGTTGAATATCAACTGCTTCTCGTTGTCGCAGTGGATCCGAGGGCACGGCGAGTTACCTTGGACCACCGCCACCCGCACCGGCTGGCCGGCAGCATCCGGAGAGAAGATGGCACCCAAGAATGTGAACGTGACGATCACAGCCAGGGACAGCTCCAACGGGCGCCGGTCGTTCACCCGGCCGAACATGACGACGAGCGAAGCCGACAACCCGATGACGATCACTCCCCAGCCGCTGGCTCCGATCCACTGGGCCGAACCACGAGGCCACGACAGGGTCCCGATCGGGTAGCCGACCGCACCCCAGGGAAAGCCGCCAAACGGGATCCGGGCCCGGATGAACTCCATCAGCGACCATGAGCCGATGGCCAGGATCCACCAACGCCACATCGAGAAGTTGCGACCGAGATACATCCCGAGCGCCCACGCAGTCGTGTACAGGGCCATGACCACCGCCAGCGGGAACCAGGCAACAAAGCCCAGAATCCTGATCCACCACAGCATCGAACCCCAGAAGGCGAACCCGAACAGGAATCCGAGCCAACCCGCCTCCCGAACCGTGGTCACCCGGCGCATCGCCCACAACAAGGGAGCCGGGGCCACGAATATGAGAAAGCCCCAATCGAGCGGAGGAAAGGACGCCCACATCAGGGCAGCCGACAGAAGCACGGCGAAGATCTGCATGAGTGCGAGAGATTAGGAAGTCTTCAGTGGTCGGTCGCCAAGCGCAGGCGGAGTCGCTGGTCACCAGTCTCCGGTCAAGAGGTCACGGGACAACAGACAACACGATGATTGGTCCGCTGCGGACTGACCTGTCCGTAGTCGGCGCCGCACACCGCGTCGGCCTCAGCGCCCATCAGCCCCTCAGCGAGACAACGCACCATCTCACGCAACAAGTCGTTGTCATCGGCCTCGAACTGCTTGCCGAGCCACACGAATACGTCCATCCTCTTGTCGAACACCGCGTACCTCCTCACGGTCGCCAACACGTCTCCGTGAGGCTGACGCGGTGAATACCTAAGCGGCACTCCTTCCGCCTACGCCACGTCCGTGGACGCGACTCCGGTCATCTGCGAGGTTTGGGGGTCTCATCTCGACGGGAGAGACGCGATGCGCCCGAGCGTCACCTCCATTTGGTGCCGACCAGCCATTTGCCGACAGCCATTTGCATGTGGTGGACAAGGTCACTTAAAGTAGTCGTGCAACGGAGAGTGGTCGATTAGCCTCAACTCGGGAGCGGAGGAGAGGGGACCGGGACACAAGGGTGCGATCTTGGCGGAGGATGGATGACACAGAGACCCGACACTCGGGATGGCGCCGCAGCCTTCTCCCCCGAGCGCCCATGAAGCTCTGGGAGAGGGAGAAGCTCACGCCGCACGTCCCCTGCCGGTACGAGCGCTTTGCCAAGCCGGTCATCGACAAAGTCGGAGGATTGCTGCTCACCTTGGTGGCAGCGCCGTCGATGGCGCTCATCGCCATCGCCATTGTGGTCACCGACCGACATTCCCCCATATATCGACAGGCGCGGGTGGGGCGAGACGGCAAGATCTTCACCATGTACAAGTTCCACACCATGCGCCCCGATCGTCGCGTCTCACAGGGTTCCGCTTTCGGGCCGGACCGGCGCCGTCATCACAAGACACCAAACGATCCGAGGCTCACCCGGCTGGGACGAATTCTTCGGAAATGGAGCCTCGACGAGCTCCCTCAGCTCTGGAACGTGGTACTCGGACATATGAGCCTCGTGGGTCCCCGTCCCGAAATGCCGATGATCGTGGAGAGGTATGAGCCGTGGCAGCACCAGCGCCATCAGGTCAAGCCCGGAGTCACCGGGTTGTGGCAGGTCTCCCAACGTGGGGAGGGAGCGATGCATGAGAACACGGAGGTCGACTTGCGTTATCTCGAGCGGATCTCGCTGTGGACCGATCTCGGCATCCTCATGCGAACGATCCCAGCGGCGCTCGGTTACCGGACCGGATACTGACGCCAGCAGACGGCCGGGAGCTAAGAATGCTCGGCGTTCTACCGCTTTGCCCTTGCCGCCACGGGGAACGACTTTGAGAACCACCCCAGCGGGGAAGGAACCTCGGACCCCTCCCGGTCAGTGACGGTTCGCAGTGGATACGTACACTCAGAGTGGTAGTGGATACGTATACTTAGAGTAGGAGATGAGGTTAGGCGGTCCAGGGTACCGCATAGCATCAGCACCCTGCCACGAGCAAGCATCTCGAGAGGAGAGTGCCCCGATGATGAGACTCGACAAATCCGGATTGACGCCGTATTTTCTCAGGCGGAGGTTCTCTGCGAGCGTGGCCGCATTGACGCCCACACACTCAATACCTGAATACGGCCTCCCGATTCGACGCAAGCCGGACCCGAACGAGAAACCCTTTGGGAGGCTCCCGGGAGGACAAGAGGTCCACATCGAGATTCAGGTGGGCGCTTGGGCCAGGCTCGTAGGAAGTGAGGAGATGCTGCCGGCCAACGGTCGGCCCCGCGGATGGGTCGATGCCCAGCGGCTAACCGAGGTCCCGGACGACCTCCTCAAGATTGTGCCCAGACGCCCCATGGACACGGCATCGCCCCACCCGCTGCATCCCCAGGTCTGGACGCCGACCTCGGCACACAGGCTCCGTCCGAATATCGTCGGAGCCTCGAGAACGACGTTGGCGACCTTGACCGTCATGGTGTCGTAGTGCGACCACCTTCACCGTCGTAAACCAAAATGGACTATGTGAAACCTCTCCTCCGCAATGTGCGTAGCCTGAGGCGACAGCCAGCCGTTGAGCCCCCCGGCTGAGTGGCGGAAGGCACCTGTGGCTGGAAAGAAGGGAACAACATCAGTCATGAGACGCCTCGCAGCCGTGATCCTGCTGATCATCGGGTCCGCCGCGTTGACGGCTGCACCTTTGGCTTTTGCCCAGGAATACGCCCAAGAGACCGGCGACCTCGAGCTAACGAGACCCAAGGTTCTCACGCTCTCCGGCGATGGCTTTGTCGCGGACTCCGTGGTCTTTCTCACACTCACGGCGACCGGCACAGACCAAGTGATCGACCTTGGGACTCTCGAGACCGATTCGACGGGAGCTTTCTCCGGGTCGATCACGTTGCCCGATGACCTCGAGCCGGGGATGTACACGCTGTCGGCAACCGGAGTCACCGAGGACGGTGCCACCAGGGTGTTGTCGGCCGAAGCGTCGCTCGGTGGTGATGTGACAACGGGATCGACCACGACTACAACCGCCGCCGCTGACACGACGACGTCGGCGACAACGACCACCACCAGGGTGTTGGGGGCCGAAGCGTCGCTCGGTGGTGATGTGACAACGGGATCGACCACGACTACAACCGCCGCCGCTGACACGACGACGTCGGCGACAACGATCATCTTTGTCGGTTTGCTAATCTACTTGATACCCGTCGTCATCTCGTTCATGAAGGGCAAGCCAGGGTTCGGGATCGCCGGCATTCCTTCTTGGACCTTCGCCTGGGTGGGTGCCATTCGGATCGCCAAGCCCCACTCCTGGTGGGCTAGAAGAAACTATCCACTTGGTGGTCTGAAGATGCAGACGGCCATCCAGCGTTTCGAATCAGCCGGTCCAGCAACGCCTCAACCACCGACCGGGGCAGCTCAACCGCCTGCGTGGTGGCCCACGCTTAGGGACCTGATGCGAAGGTCGCCATTCGCCAGCCGGAGGGATCGGTAATGCCACCGGCCAAGTTGGAGGCGGAGCGCGGGGTGAATGAGTCTATGAGCGCCGGCAACGAGCTCACGGCAAGAGCCTCCGGGCGAGTTCCGACTGTGACGGTCGTTCTCCCCTGTCTTGACGAGGCATCGTCGATCGTCGCCTGCATTGAGGAGGCGCGCTACGGGCTCGAGAGATCCGAACTGACAGGCGAGGTACTCGTCGTCGACAACGGGTCAACCGACGGCTCGGTCGAGATCGCGAGGCAATGCGGCGCAAGGGTCCTACTTGCGCCAAACAGAGGATACGGCAGCGCCGCCCAGCCTGGGGAGGGGTCTTCGATGAGCGCTCGCTGCGAGCCGCCGCCATGGGCCGCGTCAGGCCCATCGGCAGAGCGTGATGGCCCATTGCGCGGAAGCGCCACCGTCTGCTCAGAGAGTCGTCCGTAGCAATGGAAGCGGTCAAGCCGCCCGCGGTAACAGTCGCCATCCCGACCCACAACCGAGCGGATCTGCTCCGGGAGGCCATCGACAGCGTTCTGCAACAGACCTTCCAAGACTTCGAGCTTCTGGTGCTGGACGACGCCTCGACCGACGACACGCCGATGGTGGTCGATTCGTACACGGATCCCCGAATTCGGAGCATCAGGCACTCGGTGAACGTCGGTATGAAGGCCAACTGGAACCGAGGGGTCGAGCTGGCCGATGGTGAATTCATCGCCCTGCTCCACGACGATGATCGTTGGGATCCACGCTTCCTTGAGCGCGCCATGGTGATGATGAAGCAGAATCCCGAATTGGGCTTCGTCTACTCGGCTCCTGCGGGTATGTCAGGGTTGTCGAAACGGGATCGCATTTACTCGCCGCTGGACGCGCTCGACCGCCTACGGAAACGTAACGAGGTGGCAGAAGAAGCTGTGCTCGTGCGCCGTGCTGCACTCACCGCGGTGGGGAGATTCCGCGACCGGTGGCCGTTCTCCATGGACTGGGACGCCTGGCTCCGCATCGCGGCGCGACACCCCGTCGGGTTCCTGGCGGAATCCCTTGGATACAAGGGCGCAGGGGCCGAGGGGCAGTTCACCTCTCGCATAGAAGAAACGCCACTGGCGATCGCGCGGGACCGCTACGGCATGTTGCGCACGACGATACCCGAGTTGCCGTTGCCTGATGAGAGCCGCCAACGCCTCCTCAAAGGAGCGATGCGGTCGCTGGCGCAGGCCCAGCTCGTGGCGGCGTGGGATTGGGCTGCTCGGGGACATCGCAAGCGGGCTCGGCAGGAAGCCAAGTTCGCGTTCGAGATCGATCGCCGAGTTGCATTGCGCGCTCCACTGCTCGTCGCGGCTACCTACTTAGGGCTCTTGTTGCCACCAAGGCTGATGCGTCGACTGGATCGTTTTCGGGCAGCTGCTCGACGCCTTCTTCGACCCGATTAGCCGGTCAGGAAGGGAGCTGCGCCGCAGCTCATGCAGACAGCCGCCCGGCCATGCGGGGGAAGACGAACGCAAGCTCTTCGCCTAAGCCAGCCCAGGTTGAGCTTCCGATCGAATCACCACAGCAGAGCGATGGAAGTCGCCACTCCAATGGCGGCACTGCCGAGCACTCCGACGAGTCCGGCGATCTGCTGATCAACGAGAAAGGAGGCACCAACGCCAGCGCCGCCTCCCCGGGGCTGCAATGGCAGCGAGTCGGGCAGCAAGACAATGGGCCTCTAATCAACCGGTGCGCACCGCACCCGACGAAAGGCAATGCGGCGGCTGCGCCGGCCACCCACGACAGAGTGGCTCCCGATCCCCAAGAGAGCCCGACGAGCCGCCAGGCGAGGGAGAGCCCAAGGCTCCGGGACAACAGCGACTCGCTCATCACAACTCGGGGATTCAGGACGTCTGGAAACGCGTAGTAGAAACGCACCTCCAGGCCGGCGTTTCTCAGAACCGACACCATCTCAGATCGGCTGGCACCCGCTCGCACATGGTGAGCCGGCCACTTCAGGAGACGCTCGACACTCAGCGTGTTCGTGGCCATCCAAAGCAGCACACCGTTGTTCCGAAGCATGGCTGTGACTACCTCGACGACTTCCTCTATCGGGCCAGCTCCAGGAGGAACCTCAGGATCCTCCGGATGACCGACGAGCACAACCAGGTCGTATCCAGCCTCGGGGCGAATATCTTGGACGGCTCCGACGAATACCTCGACATTATCGAGGCCGGTCAAGCGACGATGGACTGTCGCGGCACGATCGTATGAAGGCTCGACGACATCCACCTTCGCGCACTGCTCGCCAAGGTAACGAGCGAACGCACCGTAACCCCCCGGTACAAGGAGGACCTCCAGATTCGGGTCGAGATTCAGGCTGCGCAAGACGTTGGGTGCGGCCTTGGCCAGCTGGCGCCTTTCCGACCACTTACGCGCCGAGTGCTCCAACTCCTGGCTGAGGGAGCCGAGGTCAGTCACCGACTCCATGCGCCGCTGCAGACGCCTCGCCAGCTCGTCGTGTGTGAAATCCGGGGACGAGAGCAGGCGGCAACCGTCATGCAAAGTGTATGCGAGGCTTCGTAGTGGCGTCATCCCGTTCCCCTCAGGCGCGTCTCTCTGCAGAACCTAACAGACATGTTGAGGGCCACCTTCCGTCATCACCTGAACTCGGTCAACCGAGCCCCACAATTCTCAAAGGGATGTGCATCTGGGCAGGGTCGGCGCTGATCCCCGCTGATCTAACTGGACTGGGCGCTACCCAACCTTGGCTACCACCCAATTCACCCACGTCAATG
>JACZWZ010000214.1 GCA_022571885.1 Acidobacteriota bacterium | reverse complement strand
AGCGCCCGGCTCAACGCCCCGAGACAGAGCTCCGGCAGCCGGAACAGAGTGAACGCGCGGCACGAGGCCGACGCCGGGTATTCCGCCGACAATACGCTCTTCTTCGGCAGCTTGCACGAGATCGCCCGCAGCGCACCGCCGTTGAAGATCGTATCCGGCACCAGGGTGCGAAAGATCGAGACGACATATTTGACGTAGTAGCGCTCGTCGCCGGCGATGTTGATCGAGGCGGGCGACTGGTCGTCGGTGCCGGTGAAGTCGAAGGTTTGTAGATACGCCTGCAACCCGAAACTGGTAGAAGCCTGCGCCGCGTTCTCTATGCCGGTGCCGTCAGCGGCGGCGGTGTCTGTTTCGATGCCAGGGGTGAGCATCCGTCCCCATTCGAGGCCGGTCCCGTTGGATTCGGCATCGACGGCGAAGGTGAGGGAGCCGTCGGCGCCACGCGTAGGGTCATAGTTGATCTGCTTCGCGACACACGCCGCGGCGGCGTTCCCGAGGGTCGTACCACGGAAATACATGACTTGCACATCCGCAGTCGGAAGGGAGCTGAGGGCGACGTGTTGCTGTTTGGCGTCCTTGTTGAACCAGCTCGTCCACGACACGGCACCGGTGCGGAGCCCGCCGATACGTTCCACCGCTTCCTTGTCGATCCCAGTCACCTCGAGCGCCTCAGGGCCGCCGCCGATAGTGCCGAGACTGGCAGTATCGCCGGAAAGGTCGTAGCCAGCTACGAAAAAGTTGTCTCCGAGGCCCGTAGATTTGGCGATGATGTTCCTCCTTTTAGGCCGCTTGGACCCAAGCGTTGCTTATCAACAGCGGCAGGGTGATGTCCATTACCCGGTACAGGGTGTTGTCTTGGGTGATGTAGCCAGCGCGGGCGCGTAACGGTTCGCCGGCCATGCCGAGCAGATCGACAGCCTTCACGGTTCCGCCAAGGGAGAAGTCGCCCTGGTAGGCGCTCATCAGGACATCCACCGCGGACAGGATGGCCGGGTCGATGGCGTCCTGGGGTTCTTGGAGCATGTTGGAGTAGATACGGATCGTGAACTCGACGCGGGCGTCACTGGCGGCGAGGCCGGAGCCGATAGCTGGGCCGATATCAGCGACGAAGATGGCGGCAACCAGCTTGTCCCCAGGAGCGTTCTTGGGTTCGTGGCGGTTGACCTGATCGAACCGGCCGAGCGTCATGGCGTGCGATTCGATGGCGGTGAACAGGGCTTCGACGTTCATCGGTTCATCTGCCCGACCCGCCTGCGTACCACCGGCTGGGTGATGCGGGTGACGTTGCGTTGCGGGATGAGCCGCCGGCGAGCCATGGCCCGTACAAGACCGGCCAACCGCCATCAGTGACGAGTCGATGATCGTCGGTTTTTCGTTCTGTTTGTATGCGGGACACGTAGAACCCGGTTGGGTTTTGGAGCACCGAATCGAGGAACTGTTTCACATCTGTGACGCCCTGATCTGCTACAACTTCGACGGCGTCGGCACCGAGCCGGTTAATGGCCCGGACGGCGCGGCCATCGAACATGGGGCCGGTGGTGGTGACGGTCACGCCGCCGCTCGTAGCCATCTACACCGCCGCCCCTCTGACTCGCAGATACCCGGCGACTTCTTTCCGGGCGTCGTCAAGGCTGAACCCGCGGGCCTCTCGCAGCGTCTCACCGGTCCCTACCGACCGGGCGTATCCGGCCGTTTCCTGCTCGTACGTGTTGATCGCCTCAGCGATACAGAGGTCGGTGATCGCTGCGGGTGGCAGGTTGCGGGTGAGGGCTTTCGCGTTGTCGTGTGCCGCGGCGGTGGATCCGGCAGCGCCGCGTTCGACGGTCAACGTGCGGGGCGCGAATATGTCGTCACCCGACGTGTGCGCGGCGAGGACCGAACCGTTCCATGCCCGTTTCACGGTGGCGTTGTTGGATGAGATGGCGAGGATCAGCATCTCCTCAGCGTTGACTAGGAGCGACTCGCCGACAAACACCGCGGTGCCGTCCTCCACTGCGACAGTGACCACCGCGGTGTCGGCGGTCAGGTTCGCTTGGATGTTTTGGGCGATGTCGAGCTGCGTCTTCGCGGTGACGAGCATCCGTTCGCTGTCGGCGGTGACGAGATCCCCGATCCCGATGCCGCTGGTGGTGCTCGAGTCGGTGACGTTCACACCAGTTTCGGAGTCGTCGAGGGCTTCGGCGAGGGCGCCGGCGGGGGTGGTGGTGTTGCTGAATCCCCAATCCCCAGCGATGACGATGGCGCTACCGGTGACGCCGAGCCATGTATACGGCGGCCCGTACTGCGACGGCCAGAGCTCAATGTCCGAAACGGTTTGGGACACTGTGTCGACGGTCACCGCGGAGACGGATATGAGGTCACGGTTGAGGAAGAATCCGGTAGAAGTGCTTGTGTGGGGTTTGGCGAGCACTGGGCGTGTGTAAGTGACGGTTTCGGTGATGGGATAGAAGT
>JACZWZ010000213.1:1774-2458 GCA_022571885.1 Acidobacteriota bacterium | reverse complement strand
TCCCAGGAGAGCCCAGGAGAGGGGCAAAAGAGCCACGCTTCTTCAGAGAACTTCAGGCCCGAGCGGCTGGAGGTTCCGCAGAAGGGGAGGGGAGGGCCGCTCGGAAGGCGCAGCCGCTCTGTGAGCGAGGAAGGTCAGCCGGTCGCCGATCGCGAACCGGAGGGAGAGCCCCGCGACATAGCCGTAGCGGCAACTCTGCGAGCCGCCGCACCCTACCAGCTCAAGCGCGGACGGAGCGGCCACGGCCTCATCGTCCGCGAGAGCAAACTCCACGGCGCGACTGTCGACGGGCACGCTGACCACCGCGTGGTCATGGCCCTTGCCATAGCCGGCACGCACATCGAGGGCGAGACGATCGTCGAAGGCGCCGAGGCCATGACCAGTCGAGGCGTTGTATGACTCCACCGTGGTCTGCACATTCGAATCGAAGAAGAGCAGTACAAACGACAACGCTCCCAGGATCAACAGCAACGCTGCCACCACCGAAGCTGTCTCCCTGCCCAACCTCCCCCAAGCCCAGAAGGAGCGCAACGAGACGATCGCCGGGGCGGCTGCGGTCACTCCGGCCGGATGGGTCGTCATTGCCAACGCCACAACCCCGACCCATGCCACCACAACCCATCCGCGCTGTCCGTGACGGAACCGGATCGCCAGCGCCAGCGCCGCCACCCCCTCGACGGTCTC
>JACZWZ010000213.1:0-1764 GCA_022571885.1 Acidobacteriota bacterium | reverse complement strand
AGCGACGCCACCACACGTGCAGCAATGAACGGCTCGGGCCGCAGGCTCCCCCAGGCCCCGAAGCCGACCACAAAGACGCCGCCCATGAGCCAGGTCGATGGCCCGGTGCGAGGCATATCCAGCGACCGAGCCACCGATCGGAGACCGAACCACGTCCCTGTTCCGAGCAGCAGCACAGGCAACCGCATGACGAATGGCGCCGAACTGAGGCCGAACCAGAGGTGCTGCACCCACTGGTACCAATATCCGAAAGGGAACACCGCCGCATCTGCGGCATAGATGGTCGAAAAGCCGCCGTAGTCGGAGTAGCCCCGAGCGCGAGCCACCACCCATCCATCGTCAAAGAACGGAGGGATGACCAGCACCCACAACAGCAACGATGCGAACACCCCGAGGTCGAGGATTCCGATTCGGCCAACGACCGCCTTCGTCCACCCGCCCTCGCTTCGAGTTCTTCTCGGTCCACCCGTGCGCGAGACGATCTCGCGACCAACGACTGCGATCGCCCCGAGTGCCAATACCAGCAGTAACCATTGGATGGCTGTCGGTGAGGACCCCAATTCCCTTGTGGTCACCGTGATCGCCGACACCTCACTCGATGCCGCTGGGCCATCGAACCGGGCCTCTGCGACACGGGGGCCGGGACCGGAAGCATGGAACTCATCGCCCGGGACGGTGAGCAGCCACTCGCCATCCGAGTAAGCGACGGCGGCTTGACAGCCGGGTTCTTGTCCGATCGTGGCACGTAGCAGCTCGTCGTCTCCGAGAGAAAGGACCACCGCGTCGGAGCCGACGGCCGTCACCAGCCCCGGGCCGATGTCGCGATATCGCAGCGGCGACTGGAGCGCTCCCAACGCTGGATCGGGGGACGCCCAGTCGTCGGGCGTCAGGGTGCGAAACGATGATCCCGGTCGATCACAGGGGAGGGTGAGATGTAGTGTGTCCGGAGTCGATCGCGCCAGCGGCAGCACGGCCACAGCCGGATCTCCAATGCCCTCCGCAGGTCGAAACGAGTACGAATACGTTTCTTGGTGCACCGGAGCCAGGGCATAGGCAACAGCCAAGCCCAGAGCGAAAGCCGCCACCCCCAGGAGCGCTCCAAGCCCGAGCCATGGTCGACCTCGCTCTCGCTCACCCGGCATGTCGCCTCTTTCGAATGGTTGCGGCCATCAAAGGGCAGACTCATTCTCGGCGCCAAGGTGTCCCAAGCTCACCGAGAACGACAGGCCCGGCAAGAGACTATCCGGTGAGTCACCCACGGCCGATCGAAACGACAACCGGTCTATGCGCAGACCCGAACGAGGGGCCGAGCCGTCTCCCGACTGAACCGATTCCCGCCGTGTACAGCACATGGTCGATTGGAATCGAGAGCACTCCCCAACCCACCGGCCACGATGCCTGGATCCCGCTGCCGTACATCGAGTCCACCAGCCCACCACGCCACCGCAGGGTCCGATACGCCGCCGACCACGGCGTCACGTTGAGGTCGCCGACGAGAACCACCGGAACCTCCCGGCTCGCGATCCACTCACCCGCCTCCCGGAGGATCCGGTCGCGCCGCTCGGCCCGTTGCCCGGTTGTCGGTGAAGGTGGATGAACACCGATGATCTCAATCAACTCGCCATCGACCACCACCGACAACGCAACCACCTCACGATGAATATCGACCTCAATCGCGGTGGGAGACAGGTCGGCCGAGGCGAGCACCGTGACGCCGGCGTGCTGGTCGCGCGGCACGACCGCCACCATCGTCAGCGGCACGTC
>JACZWZ010000212.1 GCA_022571885.1 Acidobacteriota bacterium | reverse complement strand
CCGACCACCGGCGTGTCGGGCCCGACCTCGACGATGTCGTGTCCCTTGGGCGGGAGGGGGGGCGCGGCTGTTTTCGCAGTTACTCCCCCTGCGCGACCATGGGCCGCGATCGGCGGTGGCGGTCGGCGCTTCGGTCTCACCAAGGCCGGGTCCCTAGCCTCGGGTTGCGCCGCGAGGAGGGTGATGACCGAGAAGGTGCTGCGGTTGGCGGCCACGATCCTGTTGGTTACCACCGCCTGCACATCGACTCCGGAGGATGCTGTGATCACCACCGAAGGCTTCCAGCCGGCGTTTCGTTATCTGGCGCTCGGCGACTCCTACACGATCGGTGAGAGTGTCGAACCGGATGAGCGATGGCCGGTTCAACTGGCTCGACAATTAGAGAACTCGGGCTTCTCGTTGGTCGATGTTCAGATAGTGGCCCGCACCGGGTGGACGACATCAGAATTGGCCCAGGGTGTCGATGGAGCCGATCCGGTCGGCCCCTTCGATCTGGTGACGTTGCTCATCGGGGTGAACAACCAGTTCCGCGGTCTCGGTCTGGACGAGTACCGCGCCGAATTCGAGGCGTTGGTCGACCGAGCGATCGGATTCGCCGGCGGCGACCCGTCGCGAGTGATAGCTGTCTCGATTCCCGATTGGGGGGTCACCCCCTTTGCTGCCGACTACCCGTCTGACGTCGTCGCCACCGAGATCGATGCCTTCAACAATGTCGGTGAGGCTGGGGCTATCCGGGCGGGTGCACATTGGGTGGACATCACGACTGTGTCGCGTTCGGACCAGCCGGAATTGGTCGCCGACGACGGGCTACACCCATCGGGCGCGCAGTACCAGGAGTGGGTGAGCCTGATTCTTCCGGTAGCGCTGCAGGCCGTGGGGTAACCGCGCCCCAGGTCCGAGAAACCGGCTACTCCGTCAGATCGGCCGCAAACAGGATGTCCACGGAGCCTTCAGAATGCGCCCGCAGGATCGGCGACTGAAAGGGACGATCGGAGGTCACGAGGCTCATCTGATGGCCAGATAACGCCCACTTCAGGGCCCGCAGAATCCGGCCGATAGTCCATCGGGGGAAGGCTTTCCTGTCCACGAGCGATGATTCAACGTTGTTCCAACGATGACGCCCATGGTCTCTCTGACTACCGCAATGTAGGGGGTCGGGCCCGACTCCCTAAGCAGCCGACGACGTCGGTCCGGGCCTTCCCGACCTTCTGGCGTTCGGATTCCGTCGGCGGAGTCGCGGTCGAAGCGGCGCACCATCCGTACCTTGGCGGTGCTTGGTCTCGTTGCCGGCGGCGTCTACCCTGTAGCTGTCCTACGGTGGGATCGTCATGGAATCCGGAGCCAGCGAACGAATCCTGGAATGGACGATCGACCCGGTCGAGGCGGTGATCCCGGTCGAAATCCAGATCGATCCCGCGGCCTACCTGTACTTCGAGATCATCGGGGTCGAGGAGCCAGAAGTCGAACTGATCGTCACGATCTAATCCGGTGTGTCGCCGTTAGCCTCGCCCTGCTGCGAGCGAGGAGGATCCAGGTGAGACGTAGTGTTGTGGCGATGCTTGCCGCGCTGCTCGTCCTCAGCGGTTCCCCCGCGTTGGCCTACTCGGACGGTGACAGCGACAAGGTCGAGGACGATGCCGACAACTGTCGAGGCTCGGCCAACCCGTTCCAATTCGATATCGATGGTGACGGCGAGGGCGACGTGTGCGAGCGTCCGATTCCGATGTCCGATTCCTTCGAGGGAACTACCGGAGTCGACCTCATGTTCGGCTCGTTCCGGGAGTCGACGCTGCGCGGGGGCATCGGATCCGACGCTCTCTACGGCGGTCCCGGTGACGACGTGCTCGACGGAGGTCCGGGAACGGACGTACTGGTAGGGGGGCCAGGTGATGACATCCTCACCGGGGGTCCCGGCTGCGACGTCTTTGGGATCGATACCGCGATCGAGCATCGAGATCTCATCACCGACTTCGAACCCGGCATCGACCGGGTCCGCTTTCCTCCAACGGCGACGACGGTGGGGAGGAATCGGCTGCCGAGAGTCGAACATGGAGGGCAGGATCTGTTGGAGGTGACTTTCCTGATCGAGGGCGCGCCGGATGCGGTGGTGGTGTTCGCCGGCATCCCCCCCGGTACCCGGCTGGTGCTCAGCACCACCCCCTGCGGCGAGTCATCTCCGCCGGCCTCGATCTGCCCGTTGCCGGGTGCGGGGCGCATGTCGATATTCGTCGGGTTCGAGGGCATGTTCTGTCCGGACGGTGGCGAACTACGGGCCAACACCGGGGTGTACCAATCGGCTCGGTTCGGAGCGAACGTGAAGAAGAGGCTCGGCGAGAAGGGCGGTTCGTCGAGCTGAGCGGTTCGTCGGGCTTGATCCTCCTGCTTGCCTGCGGAAAATCGACCAGGCGGTGGACTACTCCCCCCTCGAGGTGTCGGGTTGCGCGATAGGGCCGACGGTTCTGTTC
>JACZWZ010000211.1 GCA_022571885.1 Acidobacteriota bacterium | reverse complement strand
CGACATGCTCTTCATCAACGTCCTGCTCGAAACCAACTGGGTGATACGAGACGCTCCGTTCTTTCAGATTGATCGTGGGACCCCCACCACCACCTTCAGTTACTTCTTCCCGCTGAAGAACACGCCCGGCGTGATCTTCATGACCGCGACCGAGATCTACGAGTGGTATGTGGGGGAGACGGGGGCAGGCTAAAGGCACTTCTGGTTCGCGCCGTTGGCGGACCGGCAGAGGTTGCTGCGGCCGGTGCTCGGTACCAGGGTGCCGCTGGTCGGCCGACACTTCGCACTGTTCACTCGCCGCGGCATGTACGACAGCCGCCGCCTCGAAGAGGTTTGGGGTGAGATGTTGGCCGAGCACGGAGTACGGACGTTTGGGGACCTGCGGCCCGGCTCTCTGGGCGTCGTGGTAACCGATCTGTCGCACGCTCGCGGTGTGGTCTTTCCGGAAGGGCTGCGGGCCTACGGGTACGAGCCGGCCGATTTCTCGGTGGCGCGGGCCCTGCGGATGTCGGCAGCCGTCCCCTTCCTGTTCACCCCGGTTCGGCTGAAGAACCGGATCAACGGCGACAAGGCCTTGATGGCCGATGGGGCGATGGCTGCCAACTACCCGGCCGGTGTTGTGAGCAAGGATCGCCCGGTGCTCGGGTTTCGTCTGGTGCTCGATGACATCGGTCACGCCGCAGAACATCAGAAGGTTCGAGGGCCACTCACTCTTGCCCGCTCGGTCGTCACGGCCGGAATACGAGCTCAGTACGCATTGCCGCGGCCGCCCGAGCCGGGCGTGTCGGTGGTGCAGGTCCCGGTACGCAACGATCTGGATTTCGATATGTCCAACGACGAAGCCCAGCGGGTGTTCGCTCGGGCCCGCAAAGCCGCCAAGGAGCAGTTGCCGGCACTGATGTCGGAGATGGCGGCTTGACCACGCTGCGGCCGATCAGGTCGAAACCCCGAGTTTCAACGTTTGAAGGGTTGCGTCTGAAGTCTGAAGTCTGGCTGGAGACTGGAGACCGGTGACTGACGACTCTCTTAGTACTCGACTCCACATGAGTGATCGGGGCAGTAGCCGCCGGGGGTCTTCGCCAGGTATTGCTGGTGATAGTCCTCGGCGTAGTAGAACTGGTCTAGCGGGTGGATTTCGGTGGTGATGGCCCCCATCCGAGCCTCCGTCAACCGCTGCTGAAAGTGGTCGCGGCTCCGCTTGGCGATGTCCAACTGCTCGTCGGTCACCGTGTAGATCGCCGAGCGGTATTGGGTTCCGCGATCGTTGCCCTGCTTCATTCCCTGGGTGGGATCGTGTTGCTCCCAGAAGATGGTGAGCAGCATCTCGTAGCCGACCTGGCTGGGGTCGTAGGCAACCAGTACCGCCTCGGTGTGGCCGGTCATCGTCGAGCAAACCTCTTCGTACGTCGGATTCGGGGTATGACCACCGGCGTAGCCCGCAGCCGTCGAGTAGACCCCGGGTGTCTCCCAGAACGCTTTCTCGGCCCCCCAGAAGCAGCCCATCGCGAACACCGCCGTCTCGATTCCGACCGGGAAGGGGGGTTGCAGCGGGTTGCCGTTGACGAAGTGTGTCGCCGGCACCTGCATGACTTCTTCTCGCCCGGCGAGGGCTTCCTCGGCGGTGATCATCTTGCTCCTGCCAAACATGGGGACCTCCTCCGCCTAGTGAACGGCGCCCGGCTGCTGGATGTTCCTTCTCTGCATGCGAGCTGCCTGCTGCAGACTATTTCTTCTTCCGCAGCATTGCCCAGGCGATCCCGGCACCGATGACGCTTGCCACGGTTGCTCCGCTGATGAGTGGGACCGGACGGGTGAGTCGTTTGGCCAGGCTCACCTGACGTTTGAAGTCGAGGATCGGCCACCCTCGCTCCTCGGCGATCTCGCGCAACTCCTTCTCTGGATTGACCGCCACCGGATTGCCGACGAGTTCGAGCAGCGGCTGGTCGGTGGCGCTGTCCGAGTAGGCGTATGACCCTTGGAGCGAGATGCCTTCTGCATCGGCAACCGCTCGGACCGCCGCTGCCTTTTCGGGTCCGTAGGCGTAGAGGTCGACCTCGCCCGTGTAACACCCGTGTTGGTCCACTTTGGCCCTGGTGGCGATCACGTTGTCGACCCCGATGTATCGGGCCAGCGGCCGCACCACCTCTTCGGGGCTGGCCGAGACGATGAAGACCTTGCGGCCTTCCCTCATGTGCTCGTCTATCAGAAACAGGGCCTCGGCGTACACGAGGGGAGCGACGACCTCTTCGAGCGCCTCTTCGACGATCTTTTCGATTTCGACTTTGTCCCAACCCTTGGTGAGTTGGAGCATGGCGTCGCGTGTCTTGGTCAGCTGATCCTCGTCGGCTCCGAAGGTGACGTACATCAGTTGGCTGATGGCGGCGCGCAGCAGCGTTCGCCGGCCGAGCATTCCCGCCTTATAGAGCTTTCCGGTGAAAGCGAGAGTGGACGACTTGGCGATGACAGTTTTGTCGAGGTCGAAG
>JACZWZ010000210.1 GCA_022571885.1 Acidobacteriota bacterium | reverse complement strand
ATAAGCGCGATCGGAGATTCGCAATTGGCCGAGTGCAGATTCCCCGAAGGATCGGTGGCGCCGGCTAATCGACGCCCCACGGTGCCGGCGGCAACGAACTACCGAGATCCACTTCCCAGCCGACAGCGGTCGGCAACACCGCGACACTCGATCGGGCTCCGCGCACGATTTCGATGGCGTCCTTCGCTTCACCTGCCGATCCAAACACTGAGAACAGCGACGGCCCGCTGCCGGACATCGCCACCGGCTGACCCCAGGCCGAGGCGGCGTCGGAAATCCAGTCACCGAGTTCGGGAACCAGATCGACTGCCGCCGGCTGGAGGTCGTTGCCGAGTGGGGCGTGATCGCGTAGTGAGCCGGGCAGCTGTTTCGCTTCGATCTCGGGCCCGGTCGGACCGCCCAGTTCGTCCCAGCGGCGATACACGGACGGGGTGGCCAGCTCGAACGGGGGCACCACGATCGCGATCGCAAAATCGTCGGCGGACATCAGGCGTGTCACCTCATCTCCGACGCCCTCGAGAATCGCCGTCCCGCCCGCCAGGCAGAAAGCAACGTCGGCACCCAACTCGGCGGCGGCGGCCACCGCCGCCTCCGGTGAGCGACCGAACATCTCGGCTCCCAACGCCAGCCCAATCGCAGCGTCGGCGCTGCCGCCTCCGAGTCCGGCGGCAACTGCGATCGACTTGTCCAGCTCGAGGCGGACCGACGGCCCAATACCGGTGCGCATCGCAGCCACCGCCCGCCATGCGAGGTTGTCCTGGTCCGCCGCCAGATCTGCCCCACGCAGCACGAACTCGTCCCCGCCTTCGGCCATTTCCAGCGACATCTCGTCGGCCCAGTCGACGGACTGTGCCAACGACCAGATCGGGTGCATCCCATCCGAGCGCGGTGCCCGAACCCGAAGGCTCAGGTTCACCTTGGCGAAGGCGCGCCCCTTCACTGGAGGGCAGCCAATCGGAGGTAGTCGTTGGGGGACAGCTGCTCTGCTCGCCGCGTCGGATCGATTCCTGCTTGCTCGATCTCACCGGAAGTGAGCCGGTGGCGCAGAGACGAACGAATCATCTTGCGTCGCTGTCCGAAGGCAGCACCGGCGAGAACGATGGCTTGTTCCGCCAGAGGGTCTGGCTCGATCCGATCGATCACGGCGACCGTGGATTCCACTTTGGGGCGAGGTACGAACAGATGAGGCGCAACGTGAAGGGCCACCTCGATGGTCCCGTGAAGTGCGACCACCACCGAAGGCACCCCGTAATCGCGCGATCCGGGAGCGGCGGCAAAACGTTGGATCGCCTCCCGTTGCAACATCACGACGATCCGGTCCACCGCCGGGACGTTGCGAAGCACGTCGAGGACGATTGGAGTTCCGACGTTAAATGGAAGGTTGGCCACCAACGACCAGCCTTGCCCCGGCAATTCCAATTTGAAATCGATGGCAGCCGCGTCGGCGAATCGCACGTCGGCGCGGTCTCCGACCGTTTCCTCGAGCACCGGCCGTAGCGCAACGTCGATCTCATACGCGATCACGGTCGCCCCGACATCGGCCAGAGCCCTGGTCAGGGTCCCGGCACCGGCACCGATCTCGAGCACCTTTGATCCCGGACCCACTCCGGACACCTCGACGATCTTGCGAACCACATTGGGCTCCGCCAGGAAATGCTGCCCCAGCGATTTGCGCAAGCGCACACCGTGGCGCTCGAGCAGCGCTACGGTCTCGGCCCTCCCGAGTGGTTCACCCACGAAATACCCGCTCGGCTGCGGCCGTAGTGAGCCGTGCCACCTCATCGTCAGCCACCCCCCACACCTCTGCCAGCGCGGCACCGACCCGAATGACGTTTGCCGGTTCGTTCGGTAGCGCTCGATCCGGCGGCGGGGTCAGGTACGGCGTGTCGGTTTCGACCATCGTGCGCTCCGGCGGAACGACGGCCGCCGCTCGACGAACCGTGTCACCACCCGCGAACGTGATGGGCCCGGCAAACGAGAATGTCACGCCCAGGTCGTCGAAGCGCTTGGTCCATTTCGGCCCACCGGTCCAGCAGTGAAGAACCACCCGGTCGTGGCCGGAGCTCTCGATGTCCTCATGGACCTCGGCGAAGGCGTCCCGACAGTGAACGATGACTGGTTTGGCCAGTCGGCGGGCCAATTCGAGCTGGTCCCGAAAGGCCGACCGCTGAGCATCGCGGGGAGACAGGTTGCGATAGAAATCGAGCCCGCACTCGCCGACGGCAGATGCCTCGACCGCCAGCGACTCGATCCTCTCCCTCTGCTCCGGCCACATCGCGGCATCGTGAGGATGAAGACCGGCGGTGGACAGCACGACCCCCGGATGGGCAGCAGCGAGTCGGGCCGACGCCTCCGATCCCGCCGCATCGGTCCCCGGACACACTACCCAGTCCACCCCTGCCAGCCGCGCCCGTTGCAACAGATCCTCCGGGTCGCGTTCGGACATGTGAAGGTGGCAGTGAGAGTCGACCCAGGTCGTCACGCCTTG
>JACZWZ010000209.1 GCA_022571885.1 Acidobacteriota bacterium | reverse complement strand
GGCGGTCTGTATGAGGTTGAACCGGATCGGTCTGTGAATGAAGCGATCCGGCGTGCCAAGGCAAAGATTCGTCATTACTGCGTGGCGAACGGGCTGAATCGCCTCGGGACGTTGACCTATGCGGGTGAGGGCTGCCGAGAACACGGCCAACTACGGGCTGATCTGGGCGGGTTCTGGCGTCGGTTGCGTGCCGGGGTCGGTGAGGCCTTGCCGTATCTGTGGGTACCTGAGTGGCACCCAGGCGGCCACGGCCTACATGTCCAATTCGCTGTCGGCCGGTTCGTGCGTAGGGGCCTGATCGAGAAGGCGTGGGGCCATGGGTTCGTACATATCAAGTTGTTGGGGGATCTCCCAACCGGTAGCGGTGTGCGTGGTGAGGCTCGGGCGACAGCGGGATACATATCGAAGTATCTGAGCAAGGACGTGGATCGTTCTGACGGGTTGAACCGCTACGACGTCGCCCAAGGATTCCAGCCAAAGACAGAAGGCCTGTTTGCTCCGACTGAGGCTGAGGTGATCGCACTAGCGGCCGAGCGGATGGGTGAGCCACCAGCCTATGTGTGGCGCTCGGTCAATGAGGAGCGCTGGCTGGGGCCGTCAACGGTGTGGCTGCAATGGCGGTAACCAAACCCGACCCTGAGGTGGTGGCATGGATCGAGCGGCTGTGCGCCGAGCAGGGAGTGGAGGTCAAGATCACCGATCCCGAGGTGGTTGAGAGGGTGGCGGCGCTCCTGCGGGAGGGACGCCACCCTCAACGCCCGGTGCCGGTGACGTCGCCACCCGGATAGGCCGCCCCAGCATTGGGGGTATGGGGGCTTGCCTCCATCGTTGCTCTGTCGCCTCGGGGTCTCAGGCGATCACCGTGACGAGGGTGTTGGAGCGTTCCACGACCGGCAGCCACCCCCTTTTCGGTGCAACGCTGGAAACGTGCGACGAGAAGAGGGTGAACCTTTGCGCCCCGCTTCAGAGGCGAAAGACCGGCTTGAACCGTTCCCGGTCGAATCCCCGCCCGAGTGTCGCCGGCTGCACCATTACGTGGTCGATGACGGCTCTCACGATGGCGTGCTGGCGGGAGAGTGACAGATCTACCCATGCGTTTGCGAGGAGGTCGGCGTGGCCTTCGTACTCGTCGATAGCCGAGGTCGGTGAAAGTCGAGACAGACGCCGCCTGGACTGGTCGATCCGCTCCTGGATCGGGTCACGGGCTGCCATCCATTCGGAACGGCTGAACCGTCGGTTGGCGTAGTCGGTCGCTAACTCGTCGCGCATCGCCTGGTCGGCTGCCACCTCGTCGTGTAGTTGGGCTAACTCGGTCTGCTGCGCCTGAGAATCCGTGATAGCGGTGGCCAACTCGGGACTGTCGAGCCGATAAAGCACCAACTCAACGATCAGTGCTTCGAGGGGATCAGCTACCGCTGACATTCGACCGCATCCACCGTTACCGGGATCAGCCGAACACACGTAGCGGCGTCTCTTAGGGGTGGGGCGGCTCACCATCGGTGTGTCACAGCGGCCGCAGCGCAACAGCCCGCCGGTGAGCAGATAGCGCCGTGGCGCACGGCCGCTACTGCGGGTACGGGAACCGAGTTTGCGGCGCAGCCGTTCCGACTGCTCGGGCGTGATGATCCCGGCCCAGACGGCGTCGAAGAACTCGCCGCCGTACTCCCGGCGTCCCGAGATCCGAGCCGACATCAACACCTTCTTAAGACCGGTGGTGTTCCAGTCGTTGCCCTTCGACGTTCGTATACCTCGGCTGTTGAGATCGGCGGCAACCGAACGCAGCGAGTCGCCACCCTCCACCCTTGTCGCCATCTCCCGCACTACTGCAGCCTCGGTGGGGTTCACCGTTAGGCGGTCAGGCTCGTAACCGAAAGGGCGGACACCGCCACCGGCCAACTTCCCGGCTGCGGCAAGTTCGGCATGTTTGCGCTTCAAGCGGCTGCTGCTGTCGTCGGAGTCTTTGCGTGCGATAGCTCCCACGATACGGGCGATGCTCCTCCCAGCCGAGGTCGACATATCGAAGTCACCAGCAGTGACGGTCTCGATCTGGACGCTTCCCACGTCTTCGACCAGAGCGATCAGTTCCTCCAACTCCCGAGGATGTCGTTGTAGTCGGTCGGGATGCCACACCAACACCCCGTCAATCACTCGGTTCTTGATGTCGTCGAGCACGGTCCGCGTGTCGGAACCGAGCTCGACCTCGACCAGCACCGTGCCCATGCCCTCGGACGCGGTGGATGTGATCTGCTTGATCCCGTCGATGCCCTGGATCGCCTCCTGGTCACTTCAACCTCTGACTCCACCTCCGAGGCATAAATTTAGCTATGGACGAATCCAAGATGAAGGCACCACCCAAGGTACACATGGTGGAGATCATGCGGGCCTTGAGGTGCGGCAATCCTGGTTGCCGCTGCGATTCGCGGGGAAACGCCCGCTACCACTGCCCAGCCCACTCTGGCGAAGGTGCGACGCTATCGGTTACAGAAAAGGACGGGTGGCCTTT
>JACZWZ010000112.1 GCA_022571885.1 Acidobacteriota bacterium | reverse complement strand
CTTCGTTTGCGGTTGTGGGGGGTGCAGTCGTCGTCGAGGATCTTGGTTCCACGAATGGGACCACGGTCGACGGCCGCCCGTTGACCGGGCGCATCGAGGTCACCTCCGGCACCGTTGTAATGGTGGGACGTACCAGAGTGGTGATCACATGAATTTCGCCTGGGCAACCCGCACCGATGTCGGACGGGTGCGTGACCACAACGAGGACTCGGTGTGGCCGACCACCGATGGGAGCACCGCCGAGATGCTTGCGGTCGCAGTCGCCGACGGCATGGGTGGACACGCCGGGGGTGAGGTGGCCAGCGCTACGGCACTGGACACCGCCATGACGGTCAGTGGTGAGCCGACCATGCGGATCCTGGCCGCGAATCTGGCGGTGGTCGATGCGGCCCGTCAACGGCCCCGCCTGACCGGAATGGGAACCACGCTGACTCTCGCCCTGTTGGACCCCGATGGTGACCTGGACATCGGCCATGTCGGAGACAGCCGGGCATATCTGTTGCGCGACGGAACGCTGCAACAACTAACCCGTGATCACTCCTACGTCGCCGACCTGATCGCCGCCGGCAAGTTGACGCCGGAAGAGGCCGAGAGCCACCCATACCGATCGGTTCTCACCCGTGCCGTCGGCCTGGATCCGACGGTCGAAGTGGACAGCTACGGCCTCATTCTTCAGTTCGGAGATCGGATCCTCCTATGTAGTGATGGGCTGACGTCGATGGTCTCCGACGGACCGTTGTCGGAGATCCTCGACCGCCAAGGATCGCCGCCGGCCATGACTGCAGACGCGCTGGTCACCGCTGCCAATGATGCCGGCGGCATCGATAACATCACCGTCGTCATCATCGACGTCGCAGAGTGAGCGAGCGCACCGAAGCGGCCCTGCTCCTGGCCGCCACTCTCCTAGTCGGAGTCGGCACCGCCGTTGTGACCCTCACCAACGACGAGGGGATCACCATCGACGCATACGTGGCGGCGTCGGCGTTCCTCGCCTCGTTCGGCGGATTGCTGTTCGCCCTCAAGACATGGGCGTCGAGAGCGACGCGGCTGCTGCTGCCCCCGGTAGCGCTACTCACCGCACTCGGACTAATCGAAGTGTTTCGACTCGATCGCGACCTGGGTCGCCTGCAGCGATACTGGCTGCTTCTGGCTGCGGCGATCGCTATCGGCGTCCTCCGCCTCCTACACGGGCGCGGAGTCGAGGTGCTGCGACGGTTCCGGTATCTCTTCCTGGCTGCCGCATTCGGGTTCCTTCTATCTCCGCTTCTCCCATCCGGGCTACCGATCGGCGGAGCCACCATCAACGGGTCGAGGTTGTGGATCCGACTCGAACTCGGACAACGCACCCTTTCGTTCCAGCCCGGCGAGGCAGCCAAGGTGCTCCTTGTCATCTTCTTTGCGTCGTATCTCGCAGATCGAAGACGCGGACTGGCTGAAATGCCTCGCTCGATCGGACCCATCAGACTTCCCGAGCCGCGCCAGTTGCTACCGATCCTGCTGGCCTTCGGAGTTTCCTTCGCCGTCCTGGTGTATCAGCGCGACCTGGGGGCCTCGGTTCTCCTGTTCGGAGTCTTCGTCGTGCTCCTGTACGTCGCCACCGACCGACCGGCCTACCTGATCGCCGGCGGCATGCTCATCTCCAGCGGAGCATCCGCCGCCCAGAACGTCTTCCCCCACATCCAGGGTCGAGTCGACGCCTGGCTCCATCCATTCGACAACTTCAGCGGAACCGGTTTCCAGATCGCTCAGGGGATTTTCGCGCTGGGCGACGCCGGCTTGTTCGGAACCGGGCTCGGCGCCGGCGCTCCGTACCTGATCCCGGCCGCAGCCACCGACTACATCTTTGTCGCCCTTGTCGAAGAGACGGGGTTGGCGGGTGGGTTCGCCATCATTACTGCCTTCGGCCTCCTCTTCGCCGTCGGATTCGGGATCGCCATTCGGTCGGGCGACACCTTCCGATCCCTATTGGCACTGGGGCTCACCGTCACCCTCGCCCTCCAAATGACGCTCATCCTCGGTGGAGTCCTACGACTGATGCCGCTCACCGGCATCACGCTGCCGTTCGTGTCCTACGGAGGTTCGTCGCTCCTCGCCAACTTCGGAATCGTGGCGCTGCTCGCCCGAATCTCTCACGAGGAGCGGGCATGAGCCGGGCAATGCACCGGATCGCCGCCGTCTCGTTTGGCGTTCTCGCCCTACTCACCGTCTGGCTGACATTCCAGCAGGTGGTGGCAGGCTCGACCTATGCGGATGACCCTCGAAACCTGAGAGCGCTCCCGGATCCGGACGACTCACGGCGCGGCATCATCACCACCGCCGACGGTGTTGTCATAGCTGAGGACCGAGACGGAATTCGCACCTACCCGGAGGGATCGTCCTACTTACACGTCGTCGGATACGTGACAGCCGATGCTTCCGCGGGCCTCGAGTCGACCAGGGCTTCCGATCTCCGCCCCCTCGATGATGGATCCATCACATCGTGGTTGATCACGCTCTTCGGCGGCAGCCTCGAACCGCCTGAGGTGCGCCTCACCCTCGTGGATCGGATCCAGCGAGTGGCGTCGGCGGCACTCGACCGGCACACCGGAGCCGTGATCGCGCTCGACCCGGCCACCGGAGCGGTGCTGGCATATGCATCGTCGCCAACTTCAGACCCCAATGAACTAATCTCCGGCGACCTGACCGTGAGCGAGTTCCGCGATGATCCGGCTGCGCTCGACCGGGTCGCCTTCCGGTTGCTCCCTTCCGGCTCGACATTCAAGACCCTGGTTGCTGCCGCGGCATTGGAAGAAGGCATCAGACCCGACACCATCCTGGAGGACAGGGCGGAGTTTCTCGCACCCGGGGCCGGTCAGCCCATCACGAATATCACAGGCGGCACCTGCACCGGCGGCGATGAGATCACACTGCGAGAAGCGCTTGCCGTCTCCTGTAACACTGTCTTCGCCGGCCTGGCGGTGGATATGGGTGGCCTCGTCATCAACGACATCGCGCAGCGCGCCGGCTTCAATTCGGTCCTGGCATTCGAGCTGGGAGCCGCCATCTCTTCCATCCCGACAGCGGAGGAGCTCGACGCGGATCTGGGAGCACTGGCTCAGACCGGACTGGGAGAACGCGACCTGCGGGTGACCCCGCTCCAGATGGCGGTCCTCACGGCCGCCTTCGGGAACCAGGGCGAAATGATGAACCCCTATCTGGTCGATTCGGTGCTGACCCGGGACGGGAGCACCCTGAAACGAACCGAACCCGAAAGCCTCGGCCGGCTGATCGACCCCGCCGTCGCCGCCGATCTCGTCTCGATGATGGTCGACGTCGTCACCGACGGCACCGGGCGCGCCGCCTCCCGGCCGGACATGGACGTGGCCGGCAAGACGGGGACCGCCGAAGGAGCCGGAGGCCCACATTCGTGGTTCCTGGCGCTTGCTCCGGCCGATAACCCGACGATCGCAGTGGTCGTCGTCATCGAAGGCGAAGGCACCGGGGGAACGGTGGCGGCTCCGATTGTCGCTCAGATTCTCAACGCCTGGTTTGGGTAGAGGAGCGTGCAGCGTGCTCTCCCCATCTCCCCGAAGTAACGACCGACCTGCTGTACGGCCTCGGATGGTCAAAGCACACCTCCGCCTCTGACACCAAGGTGTCGAACGGTGAAGCTGATCACACCGCTCCGCCCCTCGGTGATCAGAAGCCGGCTCCGATCTGCGTAGCGCTGATCAAAGCCTCCGGTACCATCCCGGCTCGTGGAATCAACGCGAGTCCTGTCGGACCGTTACGCCCTCATCTCTCACCTGGCTCGGGGTGGAATGGCCGACGTGTGGGTGGCCGAGGATCGCCTCCTGGGCCGCCAGGTAGCAGTCAAGATCCTCCACGACCAGTTCGCCTCCAGTGAGGCATTCGTCGAGCGGTTTCGTCGCGAGGCTCAAGCCGCCGCCAACCTGTCGCACACCAACATCGTGGCCGTCTACGACTGGGGTCAGGATGGCGACACCTACTTCATGGTCATGGAACTCGTTCAGGGCCGAGACCTACGGGATGTCCTGCGGAGCGAAGGTCCTCTGCTTCCGCGAAGAGTCGCCGAGATCGGCGCCGACATATGTGTCGCGGTGTCGGTCGCCCACAGCCAGGGTCTGGTGCATCGTGACATCAAACCGGCCAACATTCTCCTCACTCCGGATGGGGCGGTAAAGGTCGCCGACTTCGGGATCGCCAGAGCATTGGACGACAGCGAGAGTCTCACCAAGACCGGGGCTGTGATCGGGACCGCCACCTACTTCTCGCCGGAGCAGGCGCAGGGTGCCACCGCCGACGCTCGCAGTGACATCTACTCGGTGGGTGTCGTCATGTACGAACTCCTCACCGGGGCCCCACCCTTCAGCGGCGAGAGCCCGGTGGCGGTCGCCTACCAGCACGTGCAGCAGGCTCCCGAGCCACCGTCACGTCTCAACCCGAATGTTCCGCCGGGTCTGGAGGCGATAGTTCTCAAGGCGATGGCCAAGAATCCGGACGATCGCTATCAGTCGGCCAGCGAGATGGTCGAAGACATCGATCGGCTGTTGGCCGGCCAGGTCCCGCTCGCCTCACCGCACGACGAAGCACCTACCCGGATGATGACATCCACCGACTTGCCTCCGATACCGGGGCAGACCGACTCGGCGACCCGACACATGACCACGCCGGACCCTTACGACGCTCCCGTCTACCGCGAACCGGGTCGCACCGATCGCACCACCTTGACGATTGGGATCATCGCCTCTCTCGCTCTCTTGCTTCTGGGGATCATTCTCCTGGTTCGGCTCCTCGGCTCGGGAAGCGGTTCAGGACTTGTCACCGTGCCGGAGTTGGCCGGCAACCAGCCGGCATCGGCCATTGCAGAACTCACCAGGCTCGGCCTGTCGATAGAACAAGAAGTGGTAGCCAGTTCCGAGGTGGCCCAGGGATTGGTGGTCGGCACGGAACCGCCCGCCGGAACCGAGGTCGAACGGGCATCGTTCGTAAAGCTCCTCATCTCCGGCGGAAACGCCACGATTCAGGTTCCGCGGGTCATCGATCTCACCGAAGATCAGGCTCGGCGTGCCATCGAGCTCATGGGACTCGAACTCGGGGAAATCGAGGTCGAGGCATCACCCGTGATCGAAGCCGGCGTGATCATGGCCCAGCAGCCCGAGGCAGGGACACTGGTGGCCGCCGGCACCAAGGTCGACCTCGTCATCTCCGCCGGTACCAACGCATTCGTCGTTCCCGACGTCGTCGGCAGGTCCGAGAACGATGCACTCTGCGTGCTGGCCCAGACGGGATTCGGCGTCGACCAGATCAGAATCGAACGTCGCCCCTCGGCCGAGGTGCTCGAGGGCTTCGTCATCGAAACCGACCCCGAGGCGGAGCGGTTCGTGCCCCAGGACGGATCCATCACGGTGGTGATCTCACAGGGTGCAGTTCCATCGGTGGTGCCGTCTGTTCTCACCCGAAATGCCGCCGACGCCCAGCAGATCCTGGAGGATCTCGGCTTTGAGGTCACGTTCGACGACCCGCTGGAACTCGATTGGAACGACCCGCTCAACGGGGTCGTCGCCGAACAGACCCCGGCCGCCGGCGAGACCGCTGAATTCGGATCGACCATTCACCTCCGAATCGGCGAGGCCGCCACCGAGGTGCCTGCGCCCAATGTTCTCGGCGATGATGCGGCCACTGCCAGGCAGACGATCGAAGACGCCGGCCTGGTGTTCGCACGGGGACCCGACATTCCCCTGGGATTCGGTGATCCCGAAGACGGCAAGGCCATGGAGCAGGCACCGCCTCCGGGTAACACAGCCCTGATCGGCTCGACGATGACGATCAGGTTCGGTGTCGCCGCCCCTCCGGTGAGCGTGCCCGACCTCGTCGGCAATCTGACGCCACCCAATTGCCTCACCAAGACCCAGGCCGAGGCTGCCATCACGGGTGTCGGCCTGGTTCCCATCCAATTGGCCAATACCGATATTGCCTTCGAACACCCTTGCGACGGTCTCGTCGTGTTCCAGTCGCCCGACCCCTTGACCGCGGTGGCGCTCGGCACCCAGGTGGATTACTCGATCGGGATCGCCGACCCAGGAGTGGAACTAGCCGTCGGCACGATCATCGACCAGACCATTGGAGCCGTGCAGACCGCCTACCCGACGCTCACCTTCAACTCCTTGGGAAGTTGTAACAAGGTGGGTGCCCCGGGAGACCTGGTCGGCGCGATCGACCCGATCGAGGGCACGACAGTCGCCAGCAATGCCACGGTCGACTATTGGATCGCAGCCGACCCCGGAGGCCCCCCCGACTGCACGGATCTGCCGTAACCGAGAGTCGCCAGTCTCCAGGCTCCAGTCTCCAGCCAGATACGGATTGCCCGCCGAGCAAAGCGAGGCGATTGCCCAGCCTCTGATCGCCCGCCGAACGAAGTGAGGCGATCGCCGATCGCCAGATCGCTGAGCCGACCTACATCTCCAAGAAATTCCCCAACAACTTCTTCCCCTCAGTCGTCATGATGCTCTCGGGGTGGAATTGGACCCCGACCACGGGCAACGATGTGTGCCGGACGCCTTGAATGGTCCCGTCGGGGCTGGTGGCACTCACTTCCAGTTCTGGCGGCAGATCGAAGCCGGCCAGCGAGTGATAGCGAGTCGCGGTGAATGGGTCGGGGAGGCCGGCAAACACACCCTTACCGTCGTGGCTTATCGGTGACGTCTTGCCGTGTCGAATCTCGGGCGCTCGCCGAACCGCTCCACCGTATGCGACCACGATCGCCTGATGACCGAGGCAAACGCCGAGGATCGGGATCCGATCCCCAAGCACCTTGACGTAGTCAACCGAATACCCGGCAGCCTGTGGCACCCCCGGACCCGGTGAGATGACCAGCCGGTCGGGCGAGTATTCGGCGAACGCCTCGTCGGGTGGGAGGGTGTCGCTTCGAATCACGACCGGATCTGCACCCAACTCTCCGAGATATTGGACCAGGTTGAAGGTGAACGAGTCGTAGTTGTCGAGAACCAGAACTCTCATCCGAGGGACCCGCCCTTGTCCGGGAACCCCGAGGGCCACCAACCGGATTCGAAAAACGAACGATATAGGTGGTAGGTCACGACTCGGCGAGGATAGTTCCGGCATCCGGCGGTCCGCCGACTCCACCGTCGATCGATCAGAGGACCGCTACCCTTCGCCCATGCCTAAGTCCAAAGGACGCCGCAAGCCGAAGCGCGTCGTCCACGCACCACCTCCGCCCAAGGAGGTCAAGGTTTCACCCACCTGGTACATCGCCTTGATGTTCTCGCTCATGGCTATTGGCGTCCTGGTCATCATTCTGAACTACATCGATCTCATGCCATTCGACGATCCGATCAACTGGCTGTACGTCGGATTGGGAAGCATCGGCGTCGGATTCATGATGACGCTCAACTTCCACTGAAGTCGCGTCTCCGAGAGCAGGTCATGCCGCTCGGTCGACTTCAAATCACATACGTGTAGTTATCCACTCTCCTATCCACAGCTGTGGATTGATTTTCGCGGTCAGAGATGGGTCCGACCAGATCGGAACCGGGAATGGTTTGGTCGCTAATCGCCAAAGGTTGCCGGCTCCATCTCCTCGCGGCAGTGACGGGGGGCTTCCACGTCCTCCCCCTGAGCGTGGGTCACGGTGAGCCGCAAACCGCACACGGTGCAGATAAAGGGCGCTTCCACGTCGATCACATCATCGCGATCGATTTCTTCGGGAGCAGGGGTCGCCAGCAACCGAATCCCCCACCTGCCGATGAACAGGATGCCCAGCCCCATGGCAACTGCGACCGCGACCTGAACAACCTGACTCATCGAGCGTCAGAGAATCTCGAGGATGGTGGCGTTGGCCATGCCGCCGCCCTCACACATGGTTTGGAGACCCCAGCGTGATCCGGTGCGCTTCATCTCGTGCACCAATGTGGTCATCAATTTGGCGCCGGAGGCACCCAGCGGATGACCCAGGGCAATTGCCCCGCCATTGACGTTGACCTTCTCCCAGTCGGCTCCGGTCTCGTCGAGCCATGCTCCGACCACTGAGGCAAACGCCTCGTTTACTTCGAACAGGTCGATGTCGCCGATCGTCATGCCGGCTTTGCTCAGAGCCTTGTCGGTGGCGGGAATGGGTCCGGTGAGCATCATGACCGGGTCCACACCGGCGAGTGCAAAGGTATGGAATCGAGCCATCGGCTCCATACCTAGTTTCTCGGCTCTGGCCTCGCTCATGATGAGGAGAGCGGCGGCACCGTCCGATATCTGGGATGAATTCGCGGCCGTCACCCTGCCGTCCGGCTTGAAGGCGGGCTTGAGCAATGCAAGCGTCTCAACTGTGCTGTCGGCACGGATGCCCTCGTCCCTCGTCACCATCCCGGTCGACGTCTCAACCGCCAGGATCTGACTCTCGAAGCGCCCCTCGGTGGTCGCCCGTTCGGCACGCTGATGAGAGTCGTAAGCGATCAGGTCGAGGCGCTCCCTGGAAAGGCTCCACTTGTCGGCGATCATCTCGGCCGAAATGCCCTGCGGAACAAGGCTGTGGGCGTACCGCTCCGACATCCTTGGCCCGAACGGCATTCCGGGACCCTGCGCGTTGTATCCCATCGGAACCCGACTCATCGACTCGACTCCACCGGCGATGACGATGTCGTATGCACCTGCCATCACTCCCTGAGCGGCGAAGTGAGCCGCCTGCTGGCTCGATCCACACATCCGATCGACCGTGGTGCCCGGAACCTCCTCCGGGAATCCGGCGGCGAGTGCTGCGTTGCGGGCGATGTTGAAGCTCTGCTCCCCCGACTGGGTGACACATCCAAAGATGACGTCCTCGACCAGCGCCGGATCGAGACCGTTCCTCTCGACCAGTCCTTCGAGCGTCAGCGAAGCGAGATCGACGGCGTGGATATCGCAAAGTTGACCCCCACGCTTGCCGACCGGGGTCCGAATTGCATCGACAATCACTGCCTTGGTCATTCTTCAGGCTCCTACTTCCGACAACGTGCCCGACGGAGGTGACAACTCCGAACAACCCGGCACGATTCCCGGTGGAGATGAGGGGATTTGAACCTTATGCGCTCATCGAAGGGTACCGCAGTCGACCTACCGAACCGCTACAGCAGGTCAGTTCGTAGGCAGGCGAACTCGCAAAGCGCGCCCCGCGATCGCCTCGTCGAACGGTTCGAGGCCGAACAGGACTCGAACCGTGAGAAGCGTTGTGGAGATGAGGGGATTTGAACCCCTGACCCCCTGGTTGCAAACCAGGTGCTCTGCC
>JACZWZ010000111.1 GCA_022571885.1 Acidobacteriota bacterium | reverse complement strand
TCAGATAGGCAGCGGGATTGCCGCGACTTGGTGAGTCCCCCCACCAATCGGCCTGCGGCCGATTGACTCCCCCCAGAGGGGAGAGTGATCCAACCAACCGTCGGGCACTAACCGCGACAGATCACCCTCAAGGGGGAGTCGACCGACGAAGGAGGTCGGAGGGGGGAGGCGGTCAACAGACGCCAATTGCCGGTCCAGATGCCTGGCTGCCGACTCAGATCGTCTCGGGAAGTGCCAACAGCATCTGGTACCACTCCACCGCGGTGTCGATGGTGAGATGGTCCTCGGATTCTCCTCGCAGGACGTTGGGGAACCGATCTAGGGGCACGGGCTCCTTGTCGGTGTGGATGATCCCGCCGGTACTGCCGAGGGTTTGGGCGTAGTACCAGGCGTATTCAGGTCCGGCAGCCAGGTCGCTCATCACAATTCGCGGTATCGCCTCAGATAGGTCATCCCAAGTGGTCATCGCATCGTCGAATTCGTGGTCCCAGCGTTGGCACATCTGGGCGAGAACCCGATCCGGGTCGCTCCTGAATTGGCCGTTGTCGACGATCACGAACTCGATGTCCTCTTCCCGACAGCGATTGACGAGGGACATGAACGAGTACCACCCGTTGTCCGGCTGGGTGACCCTGGTGGTGAGGATGTCGCCGAGGTCGCTGAAGTCGTTGCCGTCGAGTGCATCGTGGAACCGCCCGGCGTTCGGGGAGTCCGGATCTTCGGCCAGCCACTCGCGCAGCATGATTCGCCACCGCGACGGCCAGGTGAGTTGGGGGTGCCGCATTACGAATGCGATCGGCTTGCGGGCTCGGTGCAGGAACCAGTGGGCGATCTCCTTGGAGGTGAACTGGTAGGCGCTCTCCTGGACGATGTCACCTACGGTCAGTCTGCCATCCGCCACTTCGAGAACACTTTCGATCGGCTTGCCTTCCCAAAAGATCGGAGCCACCGGTTCGTGGATGTATCGCTCGAATACGTGCTTGCCGTCCTGGTCGTGGAGGAGCAGAAAGAGGGTCGCCAGCAGGGTGGAGCCGGTGCGGGGCATGCTGACGATGATCGGACCACCCCAGGAGCCCAGCGGTGTCAGGGTGTCGAGTTCGGCGGGCTCGTTCTGCGATTTCCAGGCGAGACGGTCGTCAACGAGCGGCAGATCTGAACCGGGCATGTGGTCATTGTCGCGCGTCCGACGGTTCTCCCGCTGAGTGGTTGAGGTGGCCCAGACGCGAGAGAGGTCGGTTGCCCGACCCTCTCTCCGATACCGGCCGGACCGTCGGCCTGTTGTAACGACGTCAGTCCAAGGCCGAGAGATACGCCGCCAGCCATTCCTGGTCGATTTCCCCAAAGGGTTCTTCGACGCCGGGGAGGGTCCACACGTGGATCATTTCGGCGGTCCTGGCAACCGAAATCGAGCCGAGCGGACAACCCCCAAAGGGCGATACCAGGCCTGCCAACGCCGGGGGTGTCACGATCACGTCTGGTCCGAGCGAGCGCGCCGCCTCGAGGCCGTCGGGACCGTCATGGGCGACGAATACCTCGTGTCCCTCATAAGAGAGTGAGCGACGCACCGATGCGGCGATGCGGACGTCGTCGTCGACCACGAGGACGCGGGCAGTTGTCATGGCCATGAGTCTGCCATGGCGATATGTGAGGACGATGTATTGGGAAGTCCCCAGTCGCCAGTCCTCGGTCCAGACTCAGAAGTAGTGGAGGCCCACCTCGATCGACCGATAGGAGGGGGTGGTTGCCCATTCCTGTCATACCTCCGTCGTAGCTTTTGAGTAGATGAAGGCGTGGAAGTGTCCCAACTGTGGTGAGAAGGCCGGGGTCCCGGTCCAATACGGCTTGCCGACACGGGCAGCTGCCGAAGCCGCAGCGCGCCGGGTGCTCGTGTTGGGCGGATGCGTCTTGACCGATGACGATCCCCCGCGATGCTGTACCGCCTGTCGGGCGGCGTTGTGGCCCGGAGGTGTGTTTGCGGTTCCCGGCGCCGCGGGCGACCTGCGAATCGTGCTGACCGGGACTCGTACCGGACGTCGTCTGGAGGCATCGGTATCGACCGATTGGACGGTGACCATCGCCTGGCGCGGCGATGATCCGCGCGAGGCGGCAACGGAGGTCGACTCTGAAGATGCCGGCGTCTTCTTGGTGCTGCTGGCGGTCGAGGTGCTCGATGACGGGGCGGCGTTGATGCGCTGGCTGGATGCCCGCCGACTCGAATTCATCGGCAGTCTCGAAGGTCCGGCCGACCGGTGCGTCATCTCTGGGGATGGAATGGCCTCATTCGGAAACGCCGATGGCGACCTGCTCGTCCACAGTTCGGTCGAGCGGTTGCTGCTCCACCTGACGAAGTCGTTGTACCGGCGTCAGGGATACCGCTCTATAGCCGAATTCCACGGGTGGCTCAGCGGGTTCGGGTTGGATGTTGCGCGCTCGGCCTAGGCCTACCGCGGCGTGAGGAGCTCCGTCGGTTCGATTTGGAGCGGGACGACGAGATCTTGGCGGGCCGCCACGAATTGACGGTGAGCGTGACCGTGTGAGTGGCCGGTTGGGGGCGTAGGCCCTGTCAGACGATCTTGCGATCCGATGCCCAGCGGGCCAACTCGTGGCGGTTGCTCAGCTGGAGCTTGCGCAGCACCGCGGTCATGTGGGTCTCGACAGTCTTGACCGAGATGCTCATCCGGGTGGCCACCTGCTTGTAGGCATAGCCGCGGGCGATCAGCCGGAGCACCTCCCGCTCCCGGTCGGTGAGCAGGTCGAGTTCGGGATCGGTGGGAACACTCACGGAGCCGGCAAAGGCATCGAGTACGAACCCGGCGAGCCGTGGAGAGAACACGGCGTCACCTTCATGGATGCGCACGACGGCGGCTACCAACTCATCGGGTTTGATGCTCTTCGTCACGTATCCACGGGCACCGGCCCGGATCATGGCGATGACATCGTCGGGAGCATCGGAAGCAGACAACGCCAGGAAGCGAAGATCGGGAGCCGCATCCAGCGTGTTCTTGACGACGATCACGCCACCGCCACCGGGGATGTGGACGTCAACCAGGATTACGTCGGGCTTGGCCGCCAGGATCGCCTTCACCGCGTCGTCGACATCGGTAGCGGTCCCCACCACGTCCACGTGCTCCGATAGCTCGGCCTCGACCCCTGTGAGAAACAATTGGTGATCGTCCACGACGAACACCCTGATGCTCACGGCTTCACCCATATCCGGACCTCCGTTCCCTCACCCTTGGAACTCGTGATTTCGGCGCCGCCGCCGCTGCGTTTCATCCGCCCGATAATCGATGCTGCGATTCCCTGCCGGTCCTTTGCCACTCGCTCCGGGTCGAATCCCACGCCCTGATCTGCCACGAATACCTCGACCTGATTGCCGTCGACCTCGACGAACACCGAAACCCTTTCCGAACCCGAGTGTTTGGCGGCATTCGTGATCGCCTCGCCGACGGCCTGCGCCAGCGCATGGGTGCGGTCTGTCATGGGTGCATCTTCGCCGACGGCGACGACCTCGATCGGAACGTCATATTCCTGTTCGATTCTGCCGGCGTGCTGGCGGATCGCGGCGCGCAGCTTGCCCGGCGTGCCGCCGGTGTCGTAGAGCCAAGAGCGCAACTCCCGCTCCTGAGCCCGTGCCAGTGTCGACATTCGACGCGGGTCTGCGGTGCGTTGGATCAGGCTGAGGGTCTGCAGAACCGAATCGTGGAGGTGCGCTGCCATCTCGGACCTTTCGTCACTGCGGATCCGTTCCCGGCGCTCTGCGTTGAGATCGTTGACGAGGCGGCGCACCCACGGTCCGAGCACGAGGAAGAGACCCGCCGCAGTCACCGCTACCGCCAGAGCAACGACGCCGGCCTGCTCGATGGCGTCAATGGAGCCGAGCAGAGTGGTGGCGCCTCCAACGACTAGCACGGCGCCGATGACCACCCGGACCTGGCTATTGGCACCTGAGTCACTGGTTATTCGGGCCAGCCAGTCACGGTCTTCTCCGAAGCGGCGGGCGGTGATGGCGGCGATTCCGAAGGCGAACAGAACGACGGGAAACACGATGGTGTCACCGAACCAGAGGCCGATGCTGCGTAGCAGCAGCAGGGAGCCCGCAAACATGATTCCGACCGCGGCCTGCTGCCGCGGCTCGAGTGGTTTGGCCTCCTCCGCCGGTCCTTCACGCGCCAACACCCACCCGATCGCATACAGGATGGCGCCGATGCCTCCTGCAAAGGTGAGGGCGACGAAGCCAGCGCGGATGAGGTCCGGTTCGATGCCGGTTCGGGCACCCAGCCCCCCGGCCACACCCGCCAGCACCCGGTTGTCGGTGCTGCGCTGGATGAGGGCGAGACCGCTGTGCGAGTTCGAGGAATTGTCCATGACCTATTCGAGATGATGTCATAGGCTCCGCAGGGCAACAACTGGGGAATCCCCTGATCCCTCTTAGGGAACCTCGGGGTTGTCGTCGGGGCATACCCGATTGAGGAGAAGCCGGATGCTTGAGAACGTGTCGACATGGAACAGACATCGAATACTCAAGACAGGGCGGACATGAACCGCCCGACGGACGGACCCATGGTCCGCCCACAGGAAGGAAGGGTCGTGGCGGGCGTCGCCTTGGCGGTGGCCGACCGGCTCGGAATGTCTCCGGGCGCGGTTCGGCTGATCTGGTTCGTGCTCGGCTTCTTTGGTGGGCTCGGCGTGCTGCTGTACATCGCAGGCTGGTTGCTCATCCCTGAAGAGGGAACGACCGATTCGATCGCCGAGGACGCGATGAGTCGGCTCGGCGACGTAACGGCCTGGATCGGCCTTGGCTTGATTGTCATCGCAGGGGTGACCCTGATCACGATGCTCGGTTGGGTTCGTACCGACCTGGCGTGGGCCATCGCTCTGCTGGGAGTAGGAGTACTCCTCTATCAGGGCCGTTTGGGAACGATCTTCGAACCCGGTGGTAAACGCGGCTCGGGCGCTGAAGTCGCCCCGGCTGCGGAAGAGCCCGAAGAGGACGACTCCGAGCCCCTCGGCGTGAAGGCGGAGGTCGACGGCGGGGTCGACGATCCTGTCGAACGGGCGAGGCTTGTCGACCGGCCGGGTCCCCGACGGCGAAGGGAGAAATCGATCCTCGGTCGGCTGACGATGGGCATTGTGTTCGTCGTCCTCGGCCTGATGGCGATCCTCGACACCTCCGATCTCATCCGACCCGCCTTCAGCCACTACACGGCGGTTGCCGTCGGCGTCATCGGTATCGGGTTGCTCGTTGGTTCCGTCTTCGGCAGATCTCGTGGGTTGATCTTCGCCGGCATCGCGCTGATTCCGATCGTGCTGGCCAGCTCGGTGGTCACGGCACGCTTCGAGGGCGGTTGGGGAGACCCGGAGTTTCGACCCGCAACCATCCGGGAGGTGGACAACCACTACACGCTCACCGGTGGCGACATGAAAATCGACCTGCGTCGGATCGACATCGGCGACGAGATCGTCGAAATCGAGGGTGATCTCGGTTTTGGTAGGTTGCTGGTGCTGGTGCCCGACGGAGTGGGTCTCGACCTGACGGCTCACGTCGGCTTCGGAGATCTGATCATCTTTGGCGATCACAACGGCGGCGTGGATCTCGACCGAAAAGTCCGAGTCGACGGCGAGGGACTCTTCGTGTTGGACCTCGACGTCGGCTTCGGAGAGCTGGAGATCACCAGAGGTGGCATAGGCCCCGACCTCGATGGTCTGGGTGGTATCGACGTCGGAAGAGTTTCTGTCGAGGTCGATCTGCCCGGACTGAGAATTGATTTAGGAGAAGACGGTTTCGGTGGTCTGCTAGTAATCGAGGTTGGGGAGGAGACACCATGAAGCAGCATCCATTCGACCCGGTCTCGGCGTTCTTCGGAGTCATCATCGGGGGGTCGGCGCTGGCTGTCACGCTGGCCGACGAGCGGGTCTTCGACATCAGCAGTCGCTGGGTGTGGCCGGCGGTCATCATTATCGCCGGAGCACTCCTACTGGGATCGGCCCTGGCGAAGGCCTCCCGGGACGAAGACTGATCCGCTCCCCATCAGAATGGAGGAGCCTCCGCCGCCGTGCGGGGGCTCTCCGGTCTCTGGACGTCAGCTTCTGGCGGATTCTCGGCGTTTGCGCCACCACCACGCCGCGGCTGCCAGCAGAGGCACCCACAGGAACGGAATGGCTGCTCCGGCACCGAGCACGATCACACCGAGGAATTGCTGCAGTGCGTCCCAGGCTGAGGTGAGTCCATCCATGAACCCCGGCAGAGATGTATCGCGGGCGATCCTGAGGAACGCCTCCTCGATTTCGACGTCGACCTGAATTCGGAGCGGCTTGCCGTCCTCGTCGAGCGCGGTGACATCGATGCTGGGTGCGGTGAACTGGTCGGGGTCGGCTTCGGTTTCGAAGGCCAGGATCAGGAATTCGCCCGGCAGTAGGAGAACCGTGAGGTCCCCCTCGACCACCACGACATCGTCCTCATCCATGTCGAGTCCAAAGTCGCGCACCTCGATCTCACCGAGGGCGGTGTCGCCGGTGTTGGCGACCTCGAAGCAGATAGTGATCAGGTCGCTCTCATCGACGGTCACCTCCTCGTTGCCGGGGCACCCGGCACCTGCGTCGTGGCCGAGGTAGCCGGTCTGGACCATCTCCAGTGCCGGCTCAGGGATCTTCGGCGTGGGCTCGGTGAGGATGATGACGATCGTCGCCAGCGACACTGCATCGTCCAGGGTGCGCAGCCGGCCCCGAAGTACTTCGAGGTCGGTCTCGCGCTCGACCAACTCGGCCTCCAGCTCCACGACGTCTTTGATGTCAGTTGCTGCTTCGAGGAGTGCTCTCAGGCGATCGACGCTCACCGCGGCAGTGGTGATTCGACTCTCCAGATCGACGACTCGTTCGGTGACGTCGTCGGCAAACACGGTCTGGCTCACCAGTTCGCCGACACCGGCCAGCCGATCCAGCGCGTCGTCGAACCGGTCGGGGCGCAGCTTGATGGTGAGAATCGACCGCGGGTTCTCACCCGTTGTCGTTTCTTGCCCGAAGAGAACCGCCCCGAGTCCGGCAAGGGCGTTTTCGATCTCGGCACCGGCGGCGATGACGTCCTCGACCTCGAGGTGGATGTTGGCGGTGAAGATGATCGATCGGCCCAGATCGATCAGATCCAGCGAAGTAAGAACCGCCTGGGCGTTGCTCTCGGCGGCCCCATCATCGAGGGCCTCCGGGGCCTCCGTCTGGTTTGCCGCAATGCTGTCGGATTCGACAAGCCCGGACCGCTCTTCACCGAACGATGCCGCCATCGTTGTCACTGATGCGGCGTCTCCGCCGAAATCCGCTCTGGCGAGCGAATCGTCATCGTTGCTGCTGCAGGCGCCGACCACCAGGATCAACGCCACGGCCAGGATCAAGCCTGTCAGTGCTGTTCTCATGTCTTCCCTCGTGCTGTTGTCGCTTAGACGATTGAAGGGTCGGGCCGGGTTCCTTGACCCAGCTCGGAGGCACCAGTCGATCCGAAAATCGGTGAAAAGCCTTGTTCCGAGCCCCACCCAGTTGGCATATTTCGCGCCCTCCTGACGGTGGACTTCAGGTGGGCGGTGAATAGGGCCGTTTGCTCACGAAGTGCTCATGGAACTCGAACATGAGCCGAGTATTCCTAAGGTCAGATACTCGACGGTGATAGAGCGAAGAGGTCGACGGTGGCAAAGAGAACGCTGGTGCTGGCGGTGGTGATGGCGTTGCTGACCGCGGCGTGCCGCGTCACCGGGGGCATCGATGCTGCGTCGGGCTCTACGAGTTCTCCGGCGGCGACGCAGATCCCATCGCAGCCGGACTCATCGGCGGGGGATTCCGCATCTACCACCGATGCGGGCGTCGATGAGACGACGACCACTACTCGCGATCCGGGAGCGGCAGGAGCGGTCGATCTCGGCTACCTGGTACTGGGTCCGGGTACTCGGTTCGTCCCACTCGATGATCCCGTCATGATCCCCGCTTCAGAGGTGACGTGGCTGGCCCCGGACAGCATCGTGCTGGGAGTGGTGCACCCGAGTGGCGAGGTCCAGGCGTTCGCCGCCGACATGATGGCCTACCACCACATAGCCAACACCACGATTGCAGGCGAGCCCTACCTGGTCACCTACTGAGTGGTTTGCTCTTCTGGGGTCAGTTTCGATCCCGTTGTGGATGGCACGGCGTACACCTTCGATGTTGCCGGCCTGTATGAGGGGCTGTTTGTGATGAGCGACCGCCAGACGGGATCGATCTGGACCCACTACGACGGAACGGTGCTCCAGGGCCCGCTGGCTGATACCGGTACCCGTCTCGAGATTCAGCCGTTGATCCACACGTACTGGTCGGACTGGCTGGAGCAGTACCCGGATTCTCTGGTGGCTGATCGAGTTCCCGAGTTCATCGACACCTACCGCACCGTCCAACCGGGCCGGGGAGGGATCTCAGAACTGTTCCGCCAGACGCTCAGCTCGGTCGACGAACGGCTGGCCGAGAATGAGCTCGTCATCGGCGTGGACAACAACGGTGCGGCGATCGCCTATGTGCTGGCAAACCTGGTCGCCGGGCCGACGGTGATTCAGGACACGCTCGGCGGCCTCGACATCGTGGTGTTAGCCGATGCTTCGACCGATTTCGGGCTCGCCTACTCGGCGATGGTGGGTGGCGAGACTCTCGACTTCGACGTAGTGGACGGTGAGTATGTCGATGCCACCGGGTCCGTGTGGAACCAGGCCGGGATGGCCGTGTCGGGACCGCTTGCCGGGGCTCAGTTGCAGTATGTGACCTCGTTCGTCACCGAGTGGTACGGCTGGGCCGCCTATCACCCGGGCACCGAGATCGGAGAGTCGGACGGTTAGCGTTTCCGGCATGACCGAAGCTCGTCAATTTGACGCCGTACAACGGTGGTTTCTCGGTTTGGCGGCTGGGGGCTTCATTATCGGCGGCCTGATACTCGCCTTCGCGTCGGATCCCGGTCCCGACGAACTCGCCTGGGGAGGCATCTTGTTGCGTTCCGGGATGATCTCGGGTGCTTGGTGGCTGGTGCTCCCCGAGGCACGGCGGGTTGGCCCCACCACCTGGCATCGATCGCATCGTGGCAGCAGCGCTGGCGGTTCGACCCAGGCTGATCCTAGGGGGCCTGCTGGTTGCGATCTTGGTGGCGTTCGGTAGCGGTTGGGGCAGGAGGGCGCGCCGATAAGACTCGGGGCCTGGGGCTGCGGCCCGGCGTCGGCTGCCTCATGCTCCCGGGCAAACCGGGTCGTGCTGGCCGGCGTCGTTCGGCCGGCGCGAGAATGCCGGACCAACGACCAGCGCAGATCCTCATGAAGC
>JACZWZ010000009.1 GCA_022571885.1 Acidobacteriota bacterium | reverse complement strand
AGTCTCCAGTCTCCAGTCTCCAGTCTCCAGTCAGAGAATGAGAACGACTGCCTGAGTGCTTCGGAAGACGGATTACTCGACTGGGGCGATTACAGGTGACGTTGGGGCGCGTCCGCCGCGTCTGAGGCGGCTCGACCTGGACCGGGGGAGCTGACTCCCCACTGACTCTCTGTCGCAGACCTCTTACGCGGGGTCGCTAATCTCAGATCGTGGAGGACTTCCCAACCCGCGTTGCCGACTTCCTGGAGTCGCTCACGACCCGAATTCGTGAGATGACGGTTGATCGCGTCGCCCGGGTCATCAAGCTGGTAACCCTCGGCCTACTGGCCTTCACTCTGGTGGGGATCGCCTTCATCTTCTTGGCGGTGGGGCTCTTTCGGATTCTCGAAGAACTGGTATTCAAGGTCTGCGACTGTTCGCAAGCGATGGAAATCTCATACGGAGCCGTGGCGGGATTATTGGTGGTGGTGGGGGCGTTGTTCTGGTCGCGCCGTACCCGCACCAAGACCGAGGACGAAGCATGACCGAACAAATGATAATCGTCGGCTCTGGACCCGCCGGGCTGACCGCAGCCGTCTATGCGGCCCGCGCCAGCCTTCAACCCCTGTTGATCGAGGGCATCGAGGCCGGTGGACAATTGATGCTCACGACCGACGTAGAGAACTACCCCGGCTTCCCCGACGGGGTCATGGGTCCCGAGATGATGGAGTTGTTCCGCAAGCAGGCCGAACGTTTCGGAACTCGAATCTTGCGATCAGATGTCACCAAGGTCGACTTCTCCAAGCGTCCCTTCAAGATCTGGGTAGGAGACGAAGTTCATGAGACCGAGGCGGTCATCATCTCCACCGGCGCTTCCGCCAGATGGCTTGGTGTGCCCGGCGAGGAAAAGTTGCGCGGGCATGGGGTCTCGGCATGCGCCACCTGCGATGGGTTCTTCTTTCGCGATCGCGAGATCGTCGTGGTCGGCGGCGGCGACTCGGCTCTGGAAGAGGCGCTGTTCTTGACCAAATTCGCATCGAAGGTCACGATCATCCATCGTCGCGATGAGTTTCGTGCCTCCAAGATCATGGCCGAGCGAGTCTTCGCCCACGACAAGATCAAGATCCGCTGGAACAACGTTGTCGAAGAAATACTTGGCGATGATGCCGTAACCGGTGTCCTCCTCCGGGATGTCGTCAAGGATGAGACCGAAGAACTCTCGGTCGACGGCGCTTTCATTGCGATAGGTCACACCCCCAATACGTCTGTTTTCGATGGTCAACTCTCCCTCGACGCCAAGGGGTATCTGGAGACTTTCGAAAACACATCCACCTCCGTTGCCGGTGTCTTTGCAGCAGGCGACGTAGTGGATTTCACCTATCGCCAAGCAGTCACCGCGGCCGGGATGGGATGCGAGGCGGCACTGGATGCCGAACGCTGGCTCGAATCACAGGAATGAAGCAAGATCCGAACCGGTTCATACCGATGGAATTGATTACTGAGGAGGTGAAGGCCGCCAGGCGGTCGAATCACAATGGCTGAAAACACGCTCACCGCGACCGACGAGGCATTCAACGACCTGATCAACGGCGATAAGCCGGTGCTGGTCGACTTCTGGGCCGAGTGGTGTGGACCTTGCCGAATGGTTGGGCCGATCGTCGACGAGATCGCCGGCGAACATGCCGACAAGTTGAGCGTGGCAAAGCTCAACGTCGACGAGAACCCGCAAACCGCGATGGAGTACGACGTCATGAGCATCCCGACGTTGATCGTCTACCAGGACGGCATCGAGAAAAAGCGCATCGTCGGTGCACGACCCAAGCACGCATTGCTCCAGGAGCTCGAGGAGTTCTTGAACTAGGCGTTAGGGGTTAGGGATTAGGAAGACTCTGCCTAACACCTAACACCTGATGCCTGCCAGAGCAGCGAGGCTCCCGACTGTGGGAGCATGGCACCAATCATGGCGCTCTATCGACTTGGGGATCAGGGAGAGCCGGTCCGGGATATCCAGGACCGGCTTTCTGCGTTGGGATTCGATACTGCTCCCGACGCCACAGGCGACTTTGGACCGGCCACCGAAGCCGCCGTGCGGAGCTTCCAGGAGGCGCAGCGGCTGGCTGCCGATGGACTGATTGGACGCGAGACCTGGCGCACACTGGTCGATGCCGGATTCGTGCTCGGAGATCGACAGCTGTATTACCGGATGCCGATGCTCCACGGCAATGATGTCGCCGAGTTGCAACGGAGCCTCAACGCCATCGGATTCGATGCCGGAGACGTCGATGGCATCCTGGGACCCGACACTCTGCGGTCTCTGCTCGACTTCCAGCACAACAGGCGGATGGCCGAAGACGGCATTGCCGGAGCTGCCGTGATCGGTGAGTTGAGGCTCATGTCACGTGAGACCTCGAAAATGGGGCGGCACGAAATCCGTGAGCGCGCCTGGCTCGCCTCGCTCCCGGCGACTCTTGCCGGTCACCGGATCTTCGTCGACCCGTTCTGTCGTTCGCTCGAAGAGTCTCAATCGGCATGGGCAGCAGGTGTCGGCGCCGCCGCTCGCTTACGCGATCTGGGGGCACATCCGATCACCTCACGATCGTCGGACACTCGACCCGCCGAACGGCTTCGAGCCCTGCACGCCAACGAGAGCGCCGTCGACATCGTCGTCTCTCTCGCTTTCCCGGCGACCGACACTCCCGGGATCTACTCGTTCGCCTCGGCCCTGAGCCACAGCGCGGCAGGCCTGGCCATCGCCAGCGGTATCTCCTCCCCCCTCGGGCTCCAACCACACGGGAGAGTGATGCCGATTCTGCGTGAGACGCGAGCGCCGGCAGTGGTCATCGCCACCGAGCCTCTCGACGCCGAACTGGGACGGCTCACCATCGATGCGCTGGATCGCTGGTTGGGCTCCCAAGCAGCAGAAAGAGCAAGAGAGTAAAGCAGTAGCCAGTAACCAGTAGCGGAGTCACCAGTCACCAGTCACCAGCAAGAGAAGAGCAGCAAGCCATTAGGAAGAAGCTTCATCAGCCTCTTCCGTCTTCCTAAGGACTAATGACTAAGGACTAAGGACTGCAAGCGAGCGCAGCGAGCTATTCACCCCCCTAGCAAACCCAGGTAGATCCTTTCCAGGTCGTCGAGAGACCCGAATTTGATGACCATCTTTCCTCCACCGCGAGCCCCGTAGTCGATCCGGACTGTGGTGCCCAGGCTCTCCTCCATCCGCTCCTCCAGGGCAATGATCTGAGCCGGCCGCTCCCGCTTGGACCGAGCCTTCTTGGTGGTGCCCGCTCGGCGGTCGCGCACCGCTTCTTCCACCTGTCTCACCGACCATTCCTCGCTGGCCGCCCGCTGGGCGATCATCACCGCCCTGGCAGCATCTTCCAGGCCGAGCAAGGCCCGTCCTGCCCCGGCCGAGATCCCTCCATCGGCGATGAGCCCCTGGATCTGACCCGGCAGATTGAGTAGTCGCACCGAGTTCGTCACCGCGGATCTGCTCTTACCGACCCGTTGCGCAACATCCTCGTGGCGCATGTCAAAATCTTCCATAAGCGCTCGGTAGGCCTCTGCTTCCTCCAGCGGGCCCAGATCCTCGCGTTGGACGTTTTCGATGAGGGACTCGGCGAGTCGTGCAGCTTCATCGCTCTCGCGCACCACGGCCGGGATCTGGTCCAGACCAACCAACTTGCTCGCGCGGAGTCGCCGCTCCCCCGCCACCAAGACGTGACGTCCATTCTGATCGGCCGGTCCGACCACGATCGGCTGCAGGATTCCCACTTCTCGGATCGACGCCGCCAACCCTTCGAGTGACTCTTCATCGAACCTGGTCCGAGCCTGGCGTGGGTTGGGGTCGATGTTGTCGACCGGAATGGTGCCCGCCGTCAGGTCGGCTTTGTCGACCGCCAGTAGGGCATCCAGACCGCGACCCAAGCCCGACTTACGTGCTACGGCCATGTCTCTTCCTCCATTCCTTGGCGAGCGCTCGGTAGGCAACCGCCCCCTTGCTGTTGCGATCAAACGACTCGATCGGTTCTCCAAATGACGGGGCCTCTGCCAGCCGCACGGTCCGCGGTATCACCGTATCGTATGTGGTCTCTCCGAAATGGTCTCGCACCTGCGAACTCACCTCGGCAGCCAGGGTGGTGCGCCCATCGTACATGGTGAGCACCGCACCCTCAATGTGTAACTGAGGGTTTAGGTGTGATTGAATCGCCTCGATCGAGCGCAATAGCTGCGTGAGACCCTCCAATGCGTAGTATTCGGTCTGAATCGGGATCAGCACCTCCTGGGCTGCCGTCAAAGCGTTGACCGTGATGAGGCCGAGGCTGGGCGGACAATCGATGAAGATTGCATCAAACGGTGTCTCCATGGCCGAAAGGGCCTTCGCCAGCAAATGCTCCCGAGACATTCGAGCCACAAGTTCGATCTCGGCGGCGGCGAGGTCGATCGAAGAGGCAATGATAAAGAGGTCCTTGACACTGGTGGGCTCGATCCCGTCCTCGACGTCTCCCTGTCCGAGGATGAGGTCATAGGTAGTGACGGCCACACTCTGTCGATTCACCCCCAATCCGGAGGTCGCATTCGCCTGAGGATCGGCGTCGATGATCAGCACGCGCTCCCCCATGCCGGCGAGCGCAGCACCCATGTTTATTGTGGTCGTGGACTTTCCCACGCCACCCTTCTGGTTGGCTACCGCCACAATGAAGCGGTTCGACGACTTACTCACCAGCCCGCATGATAAGTAGCCAGGCAGGAGCGTCAAGGATCTCCGGTGGAACGCCGACGATCTCGGCATCGAGACCCAAGGCTTGGGCCACCCCAACCAGGTCGCGGGCCCGGTCCGGCGGTTCGGCCTTGCGGCTCAGCCCGAGGACCGCTGTTCCCGGGATATCGAGCAGTCGAGCACTCAGCCCGACCGATTCAGATGCCTTGACCGACCCCCGATAAACGACTCCGGACCATTCGTCGGCCACATCGAACACATCTCCCTGGAAGATGTGGACGTTTTCGAGTCCGAGCACCCGAACCACCCTGTCGAGCAGGCGGATTCGCCGCCCGCCACGGTCGAGCAGGGTGATCTCGGCCTCGGGCCACAGAATGCCAAGGGGAATGCCAGGTAAGCCAACACCGCTGCCGACATCCAGGATCTCGCGAGGGGGGTCGTCGGGCCAGCCGGCGGAGAAGAGAATGCTGTCGGCCACGTGCCGCGACCAGATTCGCTTTGCTTCTCGCGGTCCGAGTCCGCCGGCCGGAATTGCTTCGGCCTCCAGCCAGAGGGCGTAGGCCTCCAACAGCTCTGCGGCGGTGTCGTCCAGTGGATGGCGCGCCCACGCCGCCGCCCGTCGCGCCGCTTCGATCGATTCCATGACCTGATTATGGCGTTGTCCTGAGTAATAGAGTGAGCTTCTGGTGGTGAAAGTTAGGGCGTGTGGTGCGAGCCGACCCGGAGAGAATCTCGAGGTCGGAAGCCACCAATACTATCGGGTTTGATGGCTTCTTCTCTTCATCTCGGCGGTCGCCGGAGGCGCCGGATGGTCCTCCCCGGATCAACTCCGCCGACAGGGGGGGTCCGATTGTGCCCCTATCGGCGGCTCTAGGCCCTGGGTTTCTGGGGTCAGGGGAAATCGGTGACTTGTTTCACGTGAAACACGTCAATCACCAGACAGTGTTGTTTCACGTGAAACATACGGTCGGATCACTCTCCCTTTGGGGGGAGTCAATCGGCAGAGCCGATTGGTGGGGGGTGGTGCTCACCAACGAATCCCCTCTCCGACCGACTTCATCGGTCCACTCCCCCTGAAGGGGGAGTGGATAGAAAAGACCACTCGGCCGTCTGCCGCCAGCCGACACCTTGTGGAGAAGTCAGAGCCGCCGTCGGGCCTAGAAATAGTGAAGGGACCCGCTTCGGGGTCCCTTCACTGAGAACACTATGGCCTCGACCTCACTCGTCCTCGAGAGCTGCGATGACGACCGAGCGTCGTGGCTCTTCGCCCTCCGAAAAGGTTCGCACGCCACCCAGATCTGCAGCCGCGTCGTGCACCACCTTGCGATCAGCAGCATTCATCGGCTCCAACATGACCTCTCCGCCTTCTTCGGTCACCTTCTCGACCAGTCGTCCGGTATAGATCCGCAACGCCTCCCGGCGGCGTTCGGTGTAACCGCCGATATCCAGCCTGATACGGGCGCCCGCCTGCGACTTGCGTTGCACGATCGTCCGTGACAACTCCATGATCGCCTGCAGGATCGCTCCCTTCGGACCAACCAGCGCTTCGGTCTGTTCCCCGGTGATATTGGCCAGGATGATGTCTTCCTCGACCTTGCACTCCACCTCTCCCTCCAGCCCAAATGCATCGAGGAGCCCAACCAGGAAGTCCTTGACCATCTCGGCCTGCTCGCCCCGATCGATTTCGACTTCCACCTTGGGCTCCTTCTCTCTCTTGGGCCTTGCCGCCTCGGTATTGCGACGCTGCGACTGGCGTGGCTGATCGTTGCGCGGCTTCTTGTCGCCGCCGGACGAGGAGCTCTGCGATTTCCTGGCGCCGCTCGACTTGGCGTCCCGATCGGCTCTCCCGGAATCGGAGGCCCTACCGTTACCGCGCCCCCGGCCGCCACGTCTGCGACGCCGACTCGTTGGCTGCTTGGCCTTTACCCGGACAATGGCGTCTTGACCGCCCATTCCTAGAAAGCCGCGCTCCGGCTGCTGCAACACTTCGACGTCGGCGGCATCTGGGCCATCGAGCCCCAGCTCTTCCACCGCGGCGGCCACGGCGACCGCCACGTCCTTACCTCGAACCTCAACCCATTCGACTTCCGGCACTACCGTCTCCTCCGCTTTTTGCCGCGCTTCTTCTTCGACCCCTGGGGACGGCGCTTGGGAGAGGGGGTACCCGTGGGGTCCCCGGAAGATGCGTCGTCCGACCCCGGGGTCGGATCAGGTGCTGGCTTTTTCTTCTTGACTTCCTTGGCCTCGGCCGCCTTTTTCGCTGCGTGCTTCTCGTCGAGGCCGATGATCAACGCCTGTTGTCCGATGCGGAAGATCTGGCTGGCCGCAAAGTAGACCACCAGACCGGCCGGCATGTTGAACGAGATGAACCCGAAGAAGAATGGAAAAATCTTCATGATGGCCTGTCCAGGCTGTGGTGGCTGGTTCTGGCTCTTGCTCTTGGCCATCGTCTGCTTTTGCTGGTAGTAAGCCGTCGCCATCACCACGATGATCGTGATGAAGTAGGGGATCGCAGCGACGAGGTCTCCGGCGATCTGGACTCCGTCCACCGTCTCGCCGAATCCGACCGCACTGGGTGTCCGCGTCAAATCCATCCCCAGGAAACCGAGCGTCTGGCCATCCAAGATCGCTGCCTCGAGTTCGCTTCCGCTCGACACCCACTTCAAGCGCCCGGCCAGGTCATTCGAGGCAAACGACCGCAGAACACTGAACAGTGCGAACCAAATCGGCATCTGCATCAGCAGTGGCAGGCAGCCGGCCGCCGGGTTTACGCCCTTCTCCTTGTACAACTCCATCATCGCGGCCTGTTGGGCCTGCTTGTCGTGCTTTAGTTCACGTTGGAGTTTTTTGATCTCCGGCTGGATCTCCTGCATTGCCTTCATCGAACGGGTCTGCTTGAGGGTGAGTCGGAAAAGAAGCAATCCGATGGTCACCGTGAGCAGGATGATCGCTATACCAAAATTTGGAATAACTCCGTAGAAGAAGGTGAGGATTCCGCCGAGAATCTCCTGGATCCCATTCCAGATTGCAGACATCAGTGTGCCTCCAGCTCGACGTTCGTGGATTCGCCTCCGCGTCTGAGCACAGGATCGAATCCACCTTCCCTGAGCGGGTTGCACCTGCCGACCCGCTTGACGGCCATCCATGTCCCCCGGAGGGCTCCCCACTCCGCAATGGCGTCGAATGCATATTCCGAACAAGTCGGCAGGTAGATGCAACGACGACCCAGCACGGGCGACAGCACGAAGCGGTAGACGAGAATGAGTCGCTGCAGCCACCAGCCCGCCTGATACGGCCGCAAAGTCCTCTTCTTCTCCGCCACGCTCACTCCTCCTCGGTCACGGCACGAGTGAGCCAGCCGACCAGGTCCTCGAAGGGAACCTCGGTGACGGCCGATGTGGCCGTCACCACGTAATCGCGGTCCACCCGGATCGGAACCTGAGCGAAGGCCTCGCGCAAGCGACGCTTGGCGCGATTGCGCTGCACCGCCGGCCCGACCGCGCGCCCTGCCACAAACGCGGCACGGCACCGTCCCGACGCACCCGGTGCGGCGAAGACTGTGATGCCGCCGATCCGGTGTCGGATTCCGATCCGGCGCACCCTCCCGATGTCAGAACGAGTCCGAAGAGATGCGTAGGGGCGACCCCTACGCAGAGACGCGGCGACGACCTTTGTTGCGACGACGCTTGAGCAGGGCGCGCCCACTCCGGGTCCGCATGCGGGCCCGGAAGCCGTGCTTGCGCTTGCGGCGTCGAACATTCGGTTGATACGTGCGTTTCATTGAGGAGACGTCCCGAAGAGTGGGGGAGTGCGTCGGAGCGGGAGAATACGGATGGTCGGAGGGCTTGTCAAAGGTGTAGGTCCCGCGTAACCGTGGTCGCGAGAAATGGATTTGAGTCGCGAAAGATAGATCAAGGCCCACCACACATAGAATCGGCCTCTCAGGGGGTCCCCCTCACCGGCCGAAATATCTCAAATCCGTTGATATACAAGGGCTAATGAGGATCAACGCCGACCTGCCCGGGTGTGCCTAAGGTCGGTTTTGTCTCTCTTGTAGGCGCCCCGTGCCACCCCATATACTCGCCTTCCACCGGATCGATCGATTGCCTACTTCCCGCACTGGGCGGTCCGGAGACTGTCCGACCCGACGGAGGGGTCCAGATAGGGGAAATGGGGCTTCTCCACAGGTGTGGATACCCCTGTGGAGAAGAGAAGTAGTAGTTCGAGGGCACTGCGAGGCAACACGTGGAAGCGCATCCGGCCGCCGAGAACTGGGAACAGTTCCGGCAGACGCTCCGTGGGCGTGTCACCCCGGTCACCTGGAGGACCTGGCTCGATGGGCTCCAACCAGAGTCTATTGCCGACGACGTGATTCACATCACCGCACCCAGCGAGTTCCATCTCCGTTGGGTCAACGAGAAATTCCGGCCGCTGGTAGAAGATGCGGTCGCAACCGCCTTTGGTTCCGGGCTGATCGTTGAGCTTTCCGCCCCCGACGAACCGCATTACGAGCCCCTTCTCGAGGAAGACTCCGACCCCGAACCGGCCGATGCGTTGCCAATTCTGGTCGAGGAATCGCCAACAGCGCAGCGTTTCCTCCCCAAGTACTCGTTCGAGAATTTCGTGGTCGGCCCGTCGAATCGCTTCGCCCACGCAGCGGCAATGGCGATAGCCGAACAACCCGGAGGAAACTACAACCCCCTATTCGTCTACGGCGGATCCGGCCTGGGGAAAACTCACCTGCTGCACGCGGTCGCCCAGCACTCGGCGCTGCTCCACCCGCAGCTCGAGATCTCATATGTCTCCTCCGAAGAGTTCTTCAACAACTTCATCGACAGCATCCGCAAGAAGCGAATGGACGAGTTCAAGGCCCACTATCGAACCGTGGACCTCTTTCTCCTCGATGACGTGCAGTTCCTCGAGGGGAAGGAGCAGATCCTCGAAGAGTTCTTCCATACCTTCAACTCGCTCTACGAGGCGGGAAAGCAGCTCGTCTTCTCTGCCGACCGTCCCCCCAAGAGCCTCACCAATCTCGAGGCGCGAATCCGCAGCCGATTCGAGTGGGGCCTCACCACCGATATCCAGCCCCCCGACGTCGAGACGCGGCTGGCGATCCTCCGACGCAACGCGGCGTTCGCGCCACAACCTATTCCTGAGCCGGTGCTCGAGTTCATCGCCGCCGGTGTGGTGGACAACATCCGTGAACTCGAAGGGGCCCTCACCCGGGTGACGGCCTACGCCGCGCTCACCCACCAGCCGATCAATCTCGAAATGGCCGAAGATGTCCTGCAAGATCTCGGTCCGGCGCACTCCAAGGCTCCGGTCAGTCCGGCCCGTATCCTGGCGGCTACCGCCGAGGCTTTCAGTCTCTCGATCGCCGACCTGGAGGGGCCGCGGCGCAATCAGCCCCTCGCCAGGGCTCGTCAGATAGCCATGTACCTAGTGAGGGAGACCACAGATCTATCGCTTCCCAAGATCGGAGTCATCTTTGGCGGCAGGGATCACACCACCGTGCTGCACGGCATCAACACCGTGAGCCGCCTCATGTCCGAGGATGAAATGCTTTTCGATCGTGTCACCGCGCTGATGCAAGGCCTGAGGAGAAACCCGTGAACAACACCCTCTCTTCTCCACACTTCCCCCAGGCTTCGACCGGCACTGTGGGCAACAGGGGTGCTCGGTCCACACCCTGTGAATACTCCAACCCCCCTCCGACCTGGGGTTTTGCAGCATCGTCCACAATCCACACCCCCTACTACTGCTACTTGATTCAATTCAATTATCCAAGCAGAAGAAGGAAAGGGACAACCTGTGCGTATCCGAGCTGAAAGGGATGATCTGGTTGATGTCTTGAGCCGGGCCGGTCGCGCAGTAGGGACCCGTTCACCGTTGCCGATCCTCCAAGGCGTCCTGGTCGAGGTAACCGGCAAAACGATGCGGGTGACCGGGACCGATCTCGAGGTGACCGTGAAGACCGAACTCGAAGTCGAGACGATCGAAGAAGGACAAACGGTCATCCCGTCGCGGCTCGCCACCGAAGCCGTTCGAAAACTCCCGCCGGGTGCGGTAGTCCTCGAGGCGAAGGAAGGCGAGATAGAAATCACCGGTGGCGGCCCCCGCTTCCGCTTTCGGGAGCTGTCGGTCGATGAGTTTCCCAAGATCGAGGAGCCCGACATGAGCGAGGCGGTGGGTGTAGACGGAGACGCCTTCGGAGAAGCATTGCGCCAGGTGATGGTTGCCGCCAGCACCGACGACGCCAGACCGATTCTGACCGGCGTGTTCTTTGAGCACGAGGAGGGCAAGCTTCGATTGGTCGCTACCGACTCTTATCGGTTGGCGGTCCGTGATGTCCCCGCCGTCGATGCCGACCTGTCTGGTCTGGTCCCGGTGCGAGCGCTGAAGGAGTTGGGCCGAAGCGTTGGCGCCTCGGAACTGCAGGTGGCCGTGGGCGGCCGCGAAGCGATCTTTTCTTCGAGCAGGGGAACGCTGACGGCCAGGGTCATAGAAGGCACATTTCCCAATTACCGCCAACTCATTCCGGAGTCGTACCCGAGTCGGCTTCGGGTGAGTCGTGAAGCCCTGCTGGCTGCAATCGACCGCGCTTCGCTGGTTGCTGAGGATCACATCCCGATCCGGCTGGCGCTTTCCTCCGGCGGGGTGGAACTCAGCGTGTCCCGCCAAGATGTCGGTGGCGAGACCGAACATGTTGAAGGCGAGTACAACGGCGAAGAGATGATCATCGCCTTCAACAGCAGGTATCTCAACGACGGTGTCAACGCCGTCGAAGAGGAGACGGTTGTTCTCGACGTCTTGGACCCACTCAAGCCGGGGGTCCTTCGGGGCGGCGAGGGAGAAGACTTCCTCTACTTGTTGATGCCCGTCCGGCTTTAGAGCGTCTGTCGGCCCGAATCACGGATCTCCAGTGGATCTCGTCTCCAGTCTCCAGTCTCCAGTCCCCAGTAAGAGGCGCGCCGTCAGTTCTGGCTGGCGACTGGTGACTGGAGACTTTCGCTTATGAGGTTGCTCTGGCTCGAACTCGGTTATTTCCGGGCCTATCGATCACTTCATTTCGAGCCGGGTGCGGGCGTGAATGTTCTCATTGGAGACAACGGAACCGGGAAGACCTCGATCTTGGAAGGGATCGGCTACCTGGCTTCGCTCAGGTCTTTTCGGAATGCCCCGGATGCCTCGCTGGTCGCCGACGGATCGGATGAGGCGATAGTCAGGGGTGAGTTCACCGCGGCGGAGAGATCCTCGTTGGTGGAGATAGCGATTCCGGCGCAGGGACGCCGTAGCGTGCTGCTGGACGGTAAGAGACCCAAGGGGCGTGCCGAGATCGCCGAGCGGGTAGCCCTGGTGGCCTTTCTCCCCGATGACCTCGACCTGGTAAAGCGGGGGCCGGCATACCGCCGCGGTTATCTCGACGAGGCAGCGGTTCAAGTGTGGCCGGTGGCGGCTTCGGAGTTCGGCGAGTACGACAGAGTCGTTCGTCAGCGAAACGCCCTGTTGCGAAGAGAGGGCCACAACGCCGACGTCACCACGCTCGATGTCCTCGACGAGAAGCTCTCATCTCTGGGATCGGTGGTTTTGGCCAGAAGGTTGGCAGTGGTGGCCTTGCTTGAACCCGTCGTGGCCGAGCTCTACGGTGAACTCTCCGAGAGACCGGGACGTGTCGAGTGGAGATATCAGGCAGCCGGCTTGGGAGAGCCGGATCGCGAGAGCTCTGCCGATTCGCTGCGGACCCTGCTCGGCGATGCTCTGGCCGGCGCTCGAGCCGGGGACCTCGACCGGCGTATCACGACGGTCGGGCCACACCGGGATGAGGTAGTGATGCTGATCGATGATCGCGACGTTCGCACCAGGGCTAGCCAGGGGGAGCAGCGCTCCATCGCTCTCGGTCTGCGGGTAGCGGCATACCGGGTGCTGCTGGACCGGCGCGGCACGCCACCGGTCCTGTTGCTGGACGATGTCTTCTCCGAACTCGATCCGGGACGCGGCGAGCGGTTGGTAGGGCAGCTCCCCCAGGGACAGGTTTTTGTCACATCGGCTCGAGAGGAGGAGGTGCCGCTGGTGGGGGATCGCTGGACGGTGAGCACCGACGGGGTGAGAGCAGCATGAGAGGACACCACGATCTGGAACCGATCGGAAGGGATCTGGATGCGCTGTTGGAGCGTCTGGGAATTCCGACCTCCTTGGACCTCGCCGAGTTGGTGGAGGATTGGGAAGAACTCGCCGGAGAGCCGTTCGCCGGGGCGGAACCGGTTGGACTCAAGGACGGAGAGCTGGTGGTGCAGGTGAAGGACGGAGTCGCCGCCAGTCTGCTCAGGTACCGGGTGGGCCCGCTGCTCGACCGGCTCAGAAGTCACTTTGGGGACGAAGCCATCGATCGGATCAAGATTCGAGTGGGAAATCGTAAAAAGGGCCTCTGACCAGGCGTTTTACGTGACTCAGACCCCCCGGCCGACCCTTGTTCCGACACCGGTCGAGGCTATACTTACATCGGTGTCAGCGAGGGTCCGCCAAGGGCATCAACTCGATGCTGAGCGAGTTGATCGTGCCGAGCCCACCGCGTTTCGGGGAGGCGTTGTCGCCAAGCCGGAACCCATTCCGAACGACACCGGACGACTGAAGGATTCACAGTGGCAGGGAAGAACGCGTCCTCGTACAAGGCAAAGGACATCACAGTCCTCGAGGGGCTGGAGGCGGTTCGCAAGCGCCCGGCGATGTATATCGGGTCCACCGGTCCGCGCGGTCTTCACCACCTGATCTGGGAGGTCGTCGACAACTCGGTGGATGAGGCTATGGCGGGTTTCTGCACTCGAATAGATGTAACCCTCCACCAAGATGCGAGTGTCACGGTCAAGGACAACGGTCGGGGTATCCCGGTCGACAAGCACCAAAAGACACGCCAGCCGGCGGTCACAACCGTCCTCACGACCTTGCATGCCGGCGGCAAGTTCGACAGCGGTGCCTACACCGTTTCCGGCGGTCTCCACGGCGTAGGAGTGTCCGTAGTCAACGCCCTGTCCGATGTCTTGTCGGTGGAGGTGGTGAGAGACGGATTTCGGTGGACTCAGGAGTTCGCAATGGGCACTCCCAAGGCGAAGTTGAAGAAGGGAGCTGCAGCCAAGAGATCGGGCACCACCGTCACCTTTCACCCGTCCGAGGAGATCTTCAAGGAGTCGACCGACTTCGATTACGCCACAGTGGCCTCCCGACTGCGCGAGATGGCCTTCCTCAACAAGGGCCTGGAGATCCAACTGATAGATGAGCGGCCGTCACCTCAGGTGAAGGACACCTTCAAGTACAGCGGAGGACTGGTCGACTTCGTAAAGCACCTGAATGCGAAGCGCGAACCGCTTCACCCCCAGGTGGTCAACTTCGACGAGACCGGCGGGGATGCAGAGATAGACGTTGCCCTCCAGTGGACGTCCGGATACACCGAGAACGTGCTCACCTTCGCCAACAACATCAACACGGTGGAAGGCGGTACCCACGAAGAGGGATTCCGCAAGGCGCTCACCAGGGCTATCAACGAGTTCGCTCGGGATCGCGGCATCCTCAAGGAGAAGGACACGAACCTGGTTGGCGAGGACGTTCGGGAGGGAATGACCGCCGTCCTCTCCGTAAAGGTGCGTCAACCCCAATTCGAGGGGCAGACGAAGACCAAACTCGGCAACACGGAGATCCGCTCCTTCGTCGAGGTATCACTCAACAAGCTTCTCCCCGAATGGCTCAATCGCCACCCGGGCGACGCCCGCAAGATCGTCGAGAAGTGCGTCGGCGCCGCTCGCGCCCGCATGGCGGCCAGAGCGGCCCGCGACCTGACGCGACGAAAGAGCCTGTTGGAGTCATCCGGCCTTCCCGGCAAGTTGGCCGACTGCTCGTCCCGCGACCCGGCTCTGAGCGAGTTGTTCATCGTCGAGGGAGACTCTGCGGGAGGATCGGCCAAGCAGGCTCGCAATAGTGAATTCCAGGCGATTCTTCCGATCCGGGGAAAGATCATCAATGTCGAGAAACATCGCCTCGCCAAGGTATTGCAGAACAACGAGATTCAATCCCTCATCACCGCGATCGGCACCGGCATTGGTGAGGAATTCGATATCGAGAAGGCTCGCTACCACCGGATCGTGATTCTCACCGACGCCGACGTCGACGGGTCACACATCCGCACGTTGCTGCTCACCTTTTTCTTCCGCCACATGCGCGAGATAATTGATAACGGGTATGTGTACATCGCTCAACCGCCTCTCTTCCAAATCAAGGCCGGGAAGCAGTCCGCCTGGGCCTTCAGCGACCTCCATCTCGAGGAGATCAAGGCAGATTTCGAGGGCAAGAAGTGGTCTCTGCAGAGGTACAAGGGTCTTGGCGAGATGAACGCCGGGCAACTATGGGATACAACGATGGATCCCGACCAGAGGGTGCTGCTTCGGGTCGGTCTCGAGGACCTCGCCCTAGCCGATGACATCTTCCAAACCCTGATGGGAGAGGATGTCGCCGCCCGACGCGCCTTCATTCAGCAGAACGCCAAAGACGTTCGGTTCCTGGATTTTTAGTGGGGAACCGCAACAGGCGATACGCATCAGGCGATACCCAAGAAGGGGTACTCGAAATACCAATTGTGAATTGCTTCACCCCACCGTCGCACGGCTCAAGGAAAGATTCAGAGGCTGCGAGATGACCGACACACCAACCGATCGCATCGAACTGATCGACATCGAGGTCGAGATGAAGAACTCCTTCCTGGAGTACGCGATGTCAGTGATCGTGTCGCGAGCTCTGCCGGATGTCCGCGACGGACTCAAGCCGGTGCATCGTCGCATTCTCTTTGCAATGTGGGATTCGGGAATCCGACCCAACAGTCCGTTCCGTAAGAGCGCCCGCGTCGTCGGCGACGTCATGGGTTGGTTCCATCCCCATTCGAACGACGCCATCTACGACGCTCTCGTCCGACTGGGGCAGGAGCATGCCACCAGGTACCCGGTCATTGCTCCGCAGGGCAACTTCGGCACGGTCGACGATCCGCCGGCGGCCATGCGCTATACCGAATGCCGGCTCGAGAAGTTGGCGGCGCACCTACTCGACGGGATAGATGAAGAGACGGTCGACTTCGGAGACAACTACTCGGGTGAGCGTACCGAGCCACTGGTGCTGCCTGCCCGATACCCCAATCTTCTGGCGAATGGGTCGACCGGAATCGCGGTCGGTATGGCGACCAACATTCCGCCGCACAACCTCGGCGAGATCATCGACGCCACTCTTCACGTACTCGAGAACCCGGGGGCGACGGCCGAAGACATGCTTCAGTTCGTCAAAGGCCCGGACTTCCCGACCGGCGGATTCATCCTCGGGAACAAGGGGGTGCGCGATGCCCTGCTGACCGGACGCGGCTCCGTGAAGATGCGGGCCGTCTGTGATGTCGAGGAGATTCGTAAGGGTCGCACCGCGATCATCGTCACCGAGATCCCGTACCAGGTGTCGCGCGACCGGATCATGGAGAAGATCGCCCAGGTGGTACGCGAGAAGAAGATCACCGGGATCTCCGACCTGCGTGACGAATCCGACCGCAACGGCATGCGAATGGTCATCGAGTTGAAGCGAGACGCCATTCCCCAGGTTGTTCTCAATCAGCTCTACAAGATGACCCAACTCCAGGATACGTTCGGGGTCAACATGGTGGCACTGGTCGACGGTGTGCCGCGGACCCTCAACGTCGTCCAGATGATCGGCCACTACGTCGATCACCAGATGGAGGTGATCGAGCGACGGACCCGATTCCGGCTCGGCAAGGCCGACGCCCGGTCCCACATCGTCGAAGGTCTACTCATTGCCCTCGACAACATCGACGAGGTCGTCGCCATCATCCGCGCCTCCGACGACACCGATGCTGCTCGTGGCTCCTTGATGGAGACATTCGAACTCTCTGAGATACAGGCCCAGCACATTCTGGATATGCCGCTGAGGAGGCTGACCGCGCTCGAGACCAGCAAGTTGCGGGCCGAGTTCGATGAACTCCAGAAGCTCATCAAGCATCTCAAAGACCTGCTCAAAAGCCCGGCCAAGCGTCGCAAGATGATCGCCGAGGAACTGGAGCAAATCCATGAGGAGTTCGGCGACAAGCGTCGCAGTCGGATCATTCCCGATGAGGGTGATCTCTCGCTGGAAGACCTCATTGCGGATGAAGAGATAGTGGTCACCGTCACCGGGAGCGGGTACCTCAAGGCGGTCAATGCCTCGGCCTATCGCCGCCAGGGCCGCGGTGGTCGGGGAGTCAAGGGTGAGAGCTTGCGCCAAGACGATGCGATCACCCGGGTGCTCCATACGACGGCACACTCATATCTGCTTTTCTTTACCAACCGGGGACTGGTCCATCGGATCAAGGCTCACGAGTTGCCGCGTAAAGATCGGACCGCCAAAGGCGTTTTGGCGCAGTCGGTGATGCCGCTTCAACCCGACGAGGTGATAGAAGCCGTCGTCGACATGAGGGATTACGAGACGGCGAAGTACCTGGTGATTGCCACCAAGAAGGGGCAGATCAAAAAGACCAAGTTTTCCGAGTACGACAGCAGGCAAAACCAACTCATCGCCATCAGTCTGAGAGATGGTGACGAGGTAGTGGCGGTCCACACCACGTCGGGCGACAACGAATTGTTGCTGTTCACTCAGAAGGGGATGGGGATTCGATTCAAAGAATCCGACATCAGGCCGATGGGTCGCGACACCCAGGGCGTCCGCGGTATCAGACTGCGTGAGGGCGACGAAGTGGTGTCGGGCGCCTCAGATGAGAATGGAGATGAAGTACTGCTGCTGACGAGCGGTGGATACGGCAAGCGCACCAAGATGACCGAATTCCGGGCCCAGAAGCGTGGGGGGGTAGGCGTCATGGCTCTCAAACTGACCCGGGTCAGGGGCACGCTGGTGGCGGCCCGTGCGGTGTGGCCCGGCGCCGAGATCTTCGTGACCTCGACCGACGGGATCGTGATCCGTATGGCGACCGACACCATCAGCCGTCAGAAGCGGGCCGCCACCGGTGTAAAGGTAATGGATGTCGGTAAGGACGCATCTATTTCTTCGTTCACACTGGTGCCCGTAGAGGAAGAGGACGAGTCTTAGCCAGTAGCCAGAATTCTCTAGCCGTATCGTCGAGGAAACGTTTCCCGTTTCCCGTTTCCCGTCCCCCGTTTCCCGAATAATGAGCCCGATGAGAGATCCGTTGCAGCCCATGCCTGCCGCGACCCAATTCGGGAAACTGGAAACGGGAAACGAACGAGGCCCGTAGGTCACCAGAAGGGTGAACGCGTCCGAAACAACGACACTCGACTCGTCTTTGCCACTCGTTTTGGAGCCTTCTCGGTAACCTGCGCCGGTATTGGACAGGAGCAGCATGGCTGTGCAGCGCGTGCGTCGCGTTATCCGCAAAGTAGACCCGTGGACCGTGCTCAAGGTCTCACTGGTATTCAACGCCATGATGGCGTTCGTCTTTGTGCTGGGGACGGTGATCTTCTGGGCGATTTTTGTCAACGCCGGAATTCCGGAGCGGATCAACGAACTGGCACTTCTCATCGGCCTGGAAAGCGGGATCAACCTCGAGGGTCAGGTCTACTTCCGGATAGTGATACTGCTGTCGGTGATAGGAACCATCATGCTGACGGGCTTCTTCACCCTGAGCGCCGTGATCTACAACCTCATCAGCGATCTTGTCGGTGGCGTTGAAGTGATCGTCCTCGAGGAGACGGGCGCTCCGCAGGGGACACGACCGCGAGTGAGCCTGCCCGTCGCCACAGAGATGTCATCGCCGCGTCGGGAGATACTTCCCAAGGTGAGGCCGGTGATCAGCCAGGAACCCCGTCGAGACGACACCGAACAAACCCGAGAGTCTGCTGGGGCCGAATTCCCTCGGACGGGGTAGAAGCCGAGCCAGCGCCAGGCGCCGACTCGGGCAATCCTCGGTGGCTTCGCCACCTTGGGCAATCACCTGGCTTCGCTCGTGGGCAATCAAGTTTTCTTGATAGGATCGCCCGCCGCTCCCGCGGCGAGAGCCCGGAGTCGGCGAAGCCGACGACGATTGCCCAGCCGAACGAAGTGAGGCTGCGGGGCCGTGATGAACGGGATCGTTTGGGTCGAGTCTCGGTCTAGTCCAGCGTGTACGCCGCTACTCCTAGGCCCATTGCGAGGGCCGTTCTGAGGTAGAGCTCGGCAACGTCTCGTGGTTCGATTGCGCCTGAGATATCTGTCTTGGTCGCCACGACGGCTCCGGCGGCGAGGGCGATCGCCTCCAGATGGTCTCCGGCGTCGGCCACCCCGACGATGCGGGTCTCGGTGACGTCACCGATCTTGCCGACGATCGTGGCGGTTGCTCCGGCCCATTCTCCATCCACCGGTACTGCGATACGGGTAGTCGTCGCGGCTCGCCCAATCCGGCGGCCCCACCTGGCCCCGACCGGGTCGGGGAATGCCACCGGGGTACCCCGGCGCAGTGGTTTGCCGTGTTCGGTCCAGGCGATCACGGTGTCGAGGGGCTCATCGGTTCCGGCTGCTTCGTGGACGGCCAGCGTCTCGGCGAGTCCGGCTAGAGAGCAATTGGTGAGCACGACCTTGTTCGTTTGGGAGAATTGCTCGGCCACCGTTGATGAGATCGGTCCGGGCACCACGCAGGCGAGTCCGTCTTCGACCGCCAGGCCGGCGAGAGCAGAAGAGGCCTCGCGGTCATCTGTGACCAGAACGTCGAAGCCCTCGAGGCTCGATATGGGAAGTGTCCGGCGGTCCTGGGCGATTCCGGCGTGGTCACCGTACAACCCGAGTGCGACCAAATCGGCCTCAGCGGTGAGAATTCTCCCGGTTCTGGTCCCAACCTCACCTATGGCGTTGAGAGCGATTCTCACCGCTGCCTCCGACGATTCGAGTCCCGGGTGGGTCGATCGATCCCGACACTGGGACCGCTCACTCTGTCGGTTCCCACGAACCCGTGGCCACCGGCGTTTCGGTGGTCCCGGCTCGGCGAAGGGCTAACAGTCCCACCGCGATCAAGATGGCGGCGCCGAGCAAGCGGGTCATGCGAGATCTCATCAGCGGAGTGTATTCACGGGAGAGGAGTGAGGAATCTGCTGCGTCTAGGACGGACGAAGCAACCACCTCGCTGCGCTCGGCGGGCAACCACTGCGTGGGGCAATCGTCCTCGCTTCGCTCGGCCTGGCGATCTCCTCCAGGTGATCTTTCGGAGGTGAGCGGGATTACCTCAGGGAGGCTACTCTGGCCGGTGCTCGAGATACGGGTCTCGGGCGACTCGGCGGTTCCTCCTCAAAGGGGGACGCAAGAGCGAAGTCCGGTTGGAATCCGGCACTGTCCCGCAACCGTGATGCCCCTCGGGGACGAGTCGGGTCGCCTGCCATCGGGTCGGTTTGGTACACCTTCGGAGGAAGGGTGGCCGCCTCGAGGCACCACTTTTTCCTCCTCGACAACGAGGAGGTTTTCTTGTGAGAAAGCTTGTTGGCCTGATGTTGGCCCTGACGCTGCTGGTGGCATCATGCGGCGATGATGATCAGGGGGTTTCCAATTCGACCACGCCGGCTGCCGGGGCATTCCCGGCAACAGTGAGAGGGACGGAGATTCCGGACCCGCCACAGCGAATTGTCTCACTCTCGGCGACTCATACCGAGGTCCTCTACGAGATCGGTGCCGGGCCGGCGATAATCGGAACCGATCTGTTCTCTGATTACCCGGCGGCGGCGAACGAGACGGAGAAGATCGACGCCTTCAACCTCAGCGTTGAAGCGGTGGCAGCCCTCGATCCGGACTTGGTGATCCTGTCATTCGACCCGGGTGACGCGGTTTCCGGTCTGGCCGCCCTTGGGATTCCGGCCGTGCTCTTTGCGGCGCCGGGGCCGGCCACGCTCGAAGATGTCTACTCCGAGTGGCGCGATCTGGGTGCTGCCACCGCTCACAACCAGGAGGCAGCGGCGCTGATAGATCAGGTGTCGAGAGACATCGAAGACATCCTGGCTCAGATCCCGCAGCCGGTTCGAGCCTTCACCTACTTCCTCGAACTCGACTCGACCTTGTTTACCGCCGGGACGGGAACCCTGCTCGATTCGGTGTTCGGAATGCTCGGGCTGGAGAATATTGCTGATCCGGCCGACGGCCCGTTTCCGCAACTTTCCCCGGAATACGTCATCGGCGCCGATCCCGATTTCGTCTTTCTGGCAGATACCGTGTGTTGCGGCCAGTCGGCGGTGACGATTGCGGCGCGGCCGGGTTGGAACCAGATGACGGCCGTCAACAATGGTGATGTCATCGAGTTGGACGACAGTGTTGCCTCACGGTGGGGCTCACGACTGGTCGATCTGATGCGCACCATTTCCAAGGAGGTCTACGGCGTCGGATGACCGTCGGATACTCCCGCCGCCCCCCGGTCCTCTTCCTACTGACGATCGGGGGAGTGCTACTGGTGGCGTTACTGGCCGCGGTGATGATCGGCCCGGTGGACTTGAAGCCGTCCGCCGTCTTGCTGGAGATATTCGATCATCTCCCGTTGGTCGATGTCGATTCGGGTCTCGATGCTCGACAGGCGGCGATCGTCTGGGAGTTGCGACTGCCCCGGGCTGTGCTCGGAGCCCTCGTCGGAGCGACCCTGGCGGTGGCCGGAGCAGCGTATCAGGGGGTGTTTCGAAACCCCCTCGCCGATCCGTATCTGCTCGGGGTGGCCGCCGGGGCCGGTCTGGGGGCAACCATCGCCATTGTCGCCGTCGGTTCGGGCTCGGTCATGGTGCCGATCGCGGCATTCGGAGGAGCAGTCCTGGCGGTTGTTGCCACCTACGGCCTGGGGTCGGCCGGAGGGGGACGCCGCACCGGTACCACGCTGATTCTGGCGGGGGTGGCGGTGGCCGCCTTTCTGACGGCTGCGCAGACCTTCGTGCAGCAACGTCACGCCGAGACGATCCGCGAGGTCTATGCCTGGATCCTGGGAAGGCTGGGGACCACCGGCTGGGGCGATGTAGCGCTGATGGCACCGTATGCCGCCACCTCCATCGTCGCGATCTTTCTGCATCGGAGGCTTCTCGATGTGCTGGCGGTGGGCGAAGACGAGGCCAGGACTCTCGGGGTGCGGTCGGAGCGGGTTCGGGCTGCGGTGGTGATCGCCGCAACCCTGGGTACCGCAGGGGCGGTGGCCGCCAGTGGGCTGATCGGGTTCGTAGGGATAGTGGTACCGCACACGATCCGACTTCTGGTGGGTTCCTCATATCGGGCCATCGTCCCAATGACCGTGCTCGGCGGAGCAGCCTTCCTGGTTCTTGCCGACCTGGTGGCGCGAACGGCCTTGTCGCCATCCGAGATCCCAATCGGTGTTGTGACGGCCTTTGTGGGCGGGCCGTTCTTTGTGGTGATCCTGAGAACCAGCAAACGAGGCACGCAGTGATAGAGACACAGGGACTCGTTGTTCGCTACAACGGGCGGGCGGCAGTGGATGGAGTAACGCTATCGGTGGCACCGGGCGAATGGCTTGGCCTCATCGGACCAAACGGGGCAGGCAAGTCATCGTTGTTGGGAGCCATTTCGGGGACGGTCGCTCACGATGGAGTGGTGAGGATCGGGGGTCGGCTTTCATCGGAGTTGGGTCGCCGAGAGGCGGCGCGAGCGGTTGCCGTGGTGCCCCAGAACCCGGTGCTTCCAGAGGAGATGGACGTGATCGACTACGTCCTGCTGGGCCGGACTCCCCACCTCGGCTACCTGGCGGCAGAGACTGACGCCGACGTGGCCATCACCGAGGCTGCACTGTGGGATCTGGGAATCATTCATCTGGCGGATCGGCCGCTCGGTTCCCTCTCGGGTGGGGAGCGGCAACGGTGTGTACTGGCACGGGCCCTTGCTCAGGAGGCCCCGGTGCTGCTGCTCGACGAACCGACCAGCGCGCTCGACATTGGACACCGTCAGCAGGTGCTCGACCTGGTGGCAGAGTTGCGCCGGACGCGGTCGTTGGCGGTGCTGGCGGCGATGCACGATCTGACGCTGGCAGCGCAGTACGCCGACCGGCTGGCTCTGATGATCGAGGGGAGAATCACCATCGAGGGCACCGCCGACGAGGTACTGACGGAGTCGACGATCTCCGCCTTTTCCGGAGCCAGGGTGTCGGTGATGAGAGGCCCCGACGACCAGATCGTGGTGGTCCCGAGGCGGCGGGGCTAGGCAAAAGGTATTAGGTATTAGGAAGAGCAGAGTTTTCCTAACTCCTAACTCCTAACGCCTTCCTCAAGCGAGCGCGTTGTAGATCGCACCCACACCAAAGGATATGAGCGCTCCGGCGGTGGCGATGAGCACATTTTCGGTGCCGCTCCACACCCAGTTCTTGCGGGTGACGAAGGTCTTGGCGACGCCGACACCGAACAACGCGATTCCGGAGCCGATGGCCGCGATCAGCAAGGCCGTGCCGGTGCTGTCCACCAAGAAGAAGGGGACCACCGACGGCAACGACCCGGCGAGGAACAAGAAGCCGGACAACGCGGCCGCGGTGTAGGCGGATCGGCGCTCCTCTTCGACCACGCCGAATTCGAGAGCCATCATCACTTTGAGGAAGGCTTCGTCGTCGCGGTCCAGCGCTTCCACGATGCCTTCCACGTCCTCCTTCCCCAGCCCCATCTCGCCGAACATTTCTCGGATCTCGTCGAGTTCCACGTCGCGGTGGAACTCCAGATGCTCGATCTCCAACTCACGTTCTGACTCGAACACCTCATCCTGCGACTTGGTGGCCATGTACTCGCCGGCCGCCATCGAGATGGCACCGGCCGCGCTCGCAGCCAACCCGGCCAGCAGGACTTCACGAGCTGCCAATCCACCGCCGACGACCCCGGTGATCAGCAGGAAGACCGAGACCAGACCGTCGTTGACCCCGAGGATGATGTCGCGCATGTATTGCCGGCTCGGGCCTACGTGGGGCCGGTAGGGAATCGCGACCTCGGTGGTTTGGCGGGGAGTCGTCATGGAGAGAGAGTGTAAGAGGTGGGCTGCGATGAAAACCGCACGTTGACGTCGCCGAGGCCGCCGACGGCATCACCTCGCTGCGGTCGGTCGGCAGGCACCGAGTGGATTACCCGGTGACTGTGATCGACCCAGTCATGGTCGGGTGGATGGCGCAGAAGAAGGAGTACTCGCCGGCTTCATCGAACGAGAAGGTGAACGAACCGCCACCTCCTGCAATCGAACGCGAATCAAATATCGCGTCGGTCGAGGTCCAGGTGTGAGCCACACCATCACTATTGGTGACCACTACTTCCTGGCCTGCCGCCACGGTGATTGGATCACCAAACGCAAAGTTCTGGATCGTGATCCCCGCAGTCGCCGTCGGGACTGTGGCCGCAGTGGTGTCGGAGGTCGTCGAATCGGGCCCTGCGTCGTATCCATCGGTATCGAAGGCGTCACCGCCGTCGCCGGATGGACCCGATGCGTATGGACTGACGGCGGGTGGATCATCAGTGAGGGCGCCCGAGGCAACCCCTGCGAGCAGCAGGACGAACACGAGAGTTGCCGTGCCTAGAACCCAACCGATCACGGTGTTCAGTGGCTTCTTGTGGGCCATGGTCAGAATCCAGGGAATTCGACGTTGGTGAAGAACCAGAAAGAACTGGTGAACCAGATGAGCACCAGCGCCGAAAAGGCGGACCCTCCCACGACCGGGAGAACCCACGATGGGAGACCGGGTGAGCGCACGGCCAGTACCTTTGCCGCGAATGCCCCATAGAAGAAGCATCCGAGGATCGAGTGCACCAGGATCCTGGTGCCGGCATCAGCAGTGAACCCGAGGGCCCACAAGCAGTGGTAGGCGACGGGAATGGACAGGACGAACGCCGCCGTTCCGCTGATGCGATGGGCACCTCCGAGCCACGATGGAGCGTCACCCGAGCCGATCTTGCCGTAAATGCGAAGCGCCGAGATGAGCTGAAAACTGGCGAGGGCGACCGCGATGGTGGCCAACCACACCTTGGCGTTGATGGTGGCAGTGAACATCAGGGTGACCAGCGACCGTCCGGTCGGATCATGGACGTTGCCGTATGTCCCCAAACCGAGAGCGACCGCGCTTCCGACGAGAATCACCAGAACAAGCCGTCGGTTCACCGTTGGCGCCGTCGCGGCAGCAGTGGTCATCTACCCCCTCAGGTGGATGCCGAGACGCTAGCCGAACCCGATTCTCCACGCCATGGGTTGCTGAACAGAGTGATTGACGTAACCTTTCCTCACCGATGCGATCGTTCCTGGTGACCCTCCTTGTCTTCGTCGTCGCCGCGCCGGCGGCGGCGACCGATCCGTCGGGTGCCGAAGAAGTAACGGAGATCGCCGACCTGGTGTTGGAGGCGGAGGCCGAGATTGCCTTCTACGAGACTGCATTCCGGGTGGAGAAGGCGCAGTTGCCGCTCCCCGTCATCGACATCGCTTCTCGTGTCGAGGCGCGGATGCTCAGAGCAGATGCCTTCATCGGGTATCTGCGGTCCCGAGCCAATGACTTCCTCCACTTTGTGCTGCCACCCGATGCGGCCCACCTGGTAAACGACCTCGATCCGAGACTCGATGAGGCGGCCATCTCGACCGTCCTCGACGCCAGCGACCTGTCGGCGGCGGCGGTATGGGCATCAGAACAGATTGCCCCAGACTGGATCCGCTTTCAGCAGGCGATTACGCGACTCCGTGAACTTGCTGCGCCCGGTTCACCGGACCGGGTCTGTCCGGTCGATGGCCCCACCTTCTTCCGCAATGAGTGGGAGTTCCCGCGCCCCTGGGGACGGATCCACAAGGGCGTCGATCTCCACGCCGACCCGGGTACACCGTTGGTGGCGATCGAGGACGGCGTCGTCATCCAGGCGAACTGGCACTATCTCGGCGGTCGCCAGGTATACGTCAGGGCCGATTCGACCGGCGACGTCTACTACTACGCCCACCTGGAATTCTGGCCCAGGTGGTTGTGGACGGGAACCCGTCTCGAAGCGGGTGACTTCCTCGGCCTGGCCGGCTCCTCCGGCAACGCACTGACGCCGCACCTGCATCTCGGCTGGATGCCTCGCTCCGAGACCGTCGACCTCGACAATCTGCAGAACGCCTACTTCCTGATGTTCGAGCTTTGTGAATAGAACCCACTTTCCCCTTTGGGAGGAGTCAGTCGGCCGAAGGCCGATTGGTGGGGGGTGTCGATGTGCCGTCGGGAGTCGGCGGCGGACTACTTCAGCAGCTCTTCGGCCAGTGCTCGCGCCGTCTCGCTGAACCCTGCTCCTCCAACTGGGGTGATCGCGATCACCCCAGTACGCGCCGCCTCGATGTCGGTACCGGCCATGTCGGTATCGGTTTCCAGCAGGCCGCCAAAAGTGTGCTCGTACACATCGGTGGCCGTCTCGGCGAACAGGCGGTCGTAGCCGACCCGCGCCACGGTCGTCACCCGGCGCTCGGTGTCGGAGTCGGCCGAGTCTGGTAACCCGACGCTCACCGCACCCGACTTCCCGGACTTCAGCATCTGATCCACCATCGAGGCGGCCAACTCGGCGAGGCGCTCCCAGGTGGGGATCGACTCGGGCGACTCGGCCCACAGCTTCCACGTGTTCCAGTCGCCTCCAGCCGTGCCCATCGAGAAGGCAATGGAGGGAATTCCGGCGATGGCTCCTTCCAGAGCAGCGCCGACGGTGCCACTCGACTGGAGGTAAGCAGCGCCATGGTTGTAGCCGACGTTGATGCCACTGACCACGATGTCGGGCCGAGCATCGAACAAGGCGTGCACGCCCAACTGGACACAATCTGCCGGGAATCCGGTTGCGGTGTGCATCACCCGGCCAGCCAGTTCGACCCGGTTGACCGCCACCGGATCAAATCGAGTTATCGCCTTGCCGACCCAGGATCGCTCCCGATCCGGGACCACTACCTCGATGTCTCCAAGACCTGCAAGAGCATCCGCAAAGGAGGGCAGCCCGGTGGCTTCGATTCCGTCGTCATTGGTGAGGAGGATGAAGACCACGGGTGCACGCTAGTGCCGGTGGCAAAAGGCTCTCGCACCTTCCGACGATTTCCGATGCCCGACTCCCGATTCCCGATTCGGGCATCGGGCATCGGGCATCGGGTCTCGGATTCCCCGGGAACCTGTGACCTACTCGTTACCGTCTGATGGGTGACAGAAACGGGAAAGACCTGGAGAAACCTCATGCGCAAGTCACTAGCAATTGCCGCAGCGTTCGTAATGCTGCTGTCGGCATGCACCGACGACGATGTGTCGTCGACAACAATCGGAACGGGTACCGGTGGCACCGGCATCTCCGCCATCGCAGCCTCGTTCGACCCCGACTCGATCCAGTTTGTTGCTTCGCTGCAGCGGTTTGACGCCTGTGCCGACGTCTTGGCCTATTTCCAGACGGAAGCGATGGCGCGGGTCGGCCCATACGGTCTCAGCGGAGGGGGCGGCTTCTTCCCGACGCCGTTCTTCGAAGATGAGGTATTTGCGGTGGCTGAGGACTCAGCCGCGGTAGGTGGCGCACCGGTGCCTTCCGTGTCCGGCGCGGCTCGCGAGGGCGTCGATTTCTCGGGGAGCAACGTCCAGGTCGTCGGAGTCGACGAGCCGGACATCATCAAGACCGATGGCGGCCGGATTCTGGCCTTCGTAAACCAGACACTGTCTTATGTCGAGGTGTCGAACGGCACCGGCCGGCTCCTGGGAACGCTGTTTCTGCCCGGTTGGGATCACAGGTTCTTCTTGAGTGGCAACACGGCGATCGTGTTCGCCCGCGGCGACGGATTTGCGATCCCACTGCTCGCCGAGAGCGAGACAGACAGCATCGGACCATACGGGGGACCCAAGACCCTGGTGTTCGAAGTCGACCTCTCCGATCCCGAAGACCTGACGGTGGTGCGGACGATGCACATCGACGGCAACTATTTGAGCGCCCGTTCGATCGATGGGACGGCGCGGATTGTTGTCTCTGCATATCCCTCCAACCTCCCGTTCGTGTACCCGTCGACTCAAGCTGCCGAGCAGATCGCTCTGGAGACGAATCAGCAGGTGATCGCCAATTCGACCATCGACACCTGGCTCCCCAACTACACACTGGTCGCCGGTACGGACGGTGAGGTCATCAGCCAGGGTCTCCTGGTCGATTGCGGTCAGGTCCATCGGCCGGCCGAGTTCGCCGGGTTCGACACCCTGGCGGTGCTTACGGTCGACATGTCCGACGGCCTGCGGGCTCCGGACGGCACCGCGGTGATCGCCCAGGGCGAGACGGTGTACGCCTCGACCGAAAGCCTCTACGTGTCCACCAACGTGTGGGTTCCCAGCGAGGTGTGGGGGACGGACGTGGTTCGCCGGATCGAGGAGGAGTACTCGACCGCCATTCACAAGTTTGACATCTCGGGCGGTTCGACCGAGTACCGGGCTTCGGGGACGGTCAGAGGCCACCTGCTCAACCAGTTTGCGATGGATGAATTCGAAGGGAACCTGCGAGTAGCCACCACAGAGGGTCCGCCGTGGGGCTTCGACGACACCTCTGAGTCTTTTGTGACCGTCTTGCAGGAACGCAACGGGGAGCTCGAGCAGATCGGCCGGGTCGGCGAGATGGGCCGCGGGGAGCGAATCTTCTCGGTCCGCTTCATCGGAGATGCCGCGTATGTGGTCACCTTTCGCCAGGTAGACCCCTTCTATGTGGTCGATCTCAGTGACCCGGAGGCACCGAAGGTGGCCGGAGAACTCAAGATCGCCGGGTATTCGGGCTACTTGCATCCGATCGGCCCAGATCGCATTCTCGGCATCGGCCAGGACGCCACCGACGACGGATTCACCACCGGAGCCAAGGCCACCATGTTCGACGTCAGCGACCCCACCAACCCCCGTGCACTGGGTAGTTGGACCATGGAAGGCGGCTACAGCGACGTCGAGTGGGACCACCTGGCGTTCCTGTATTGGTCACCAGAGTCGGTGGCGGTGCTGCCGGTTCAGTCCTGGCAGGAGAACTTCTTCGGCGCGGTGGTGCTCAAGACGGACGACGGAGTCCGTGAGTTCGGTCGAATCACCCACTCGCTCAATGCCGGAGCCGTGGCCTCGGATTGCCGCCAGTTGACCGTCGACGAACTTCGAGCACTCGGCGCCGAGTTCGAATTCGGCGGCGGGATTATCGTGCAGGTCTGCAGCGAAGATCAGCGCGGCGGTGCCGGAATACTCGAATGCGAATCACTGCCATACGACGAAGTCGTGGCGCTGGCAGCCGAGGACGGCGTCGATCTCACCTCGATCATGGACGAAGGGGATCGGCTCGAGGTCTGCTTCCCCCAGTTCGACTCACAGGATCCGGCGATCACCCGCTCGCTGGTGATAGGCGATCAGATCTGGACCCTGTCGTGGCGGTCGCTTCAGTCGAACTCGATCGACGACCTCGCAGTAGGCCAGTTGATTCCGCTCGGGTAACTGGAAGCCAGGTGCGAGAAAGGGCGGCCGGTCGGCCGCCCTTTCTCATGGAGTAGTCAGGGCGCGCTTCGTTCAGCGCCGACGATTTCTCTGCAGCATTCTCCTGACGGATTCCTTGGTTCGATCTGAGAGGCGCCGAGCGGTGGGGAATTCCGACCCGAGCACCGTGAGGCCGCCGAAGATCACCAACGACCCCGGCCCGGGCAGGGGGATGAGGACGACGCCGAGGGCGATCGTTGCCACACCGGCGGCTCCCACCCCGGCCTTGCGGGCGGTGCGCTTGATCGAGGTTTGTCGGCGACTGGTCACGTTCCTTCGACTCGGGCGGATCGGTTTCGGTGACATGCTTTTGTCGGGAGTCGGCGTGTCTCTGCTCCGCTGCCTCAATGCCAGTCGCGATTTGCTTCGAGCACCCGATCCATCACCTCTATCAGGACGATGCTTTGGTCGTCGGTCAGATGTGTCGACCAGATCTCTTCCAGTCCGGCGTCGATCACCAGTTTGGCTCGCCCGATCGCCTCGCGGCCGGCTGCGGTCAGACCGACCATGGTGGCGCGCCGGTCGGCGGGATCGGAAGACCTGGAGACGTAGCCCATCTCTTCGAGCCGATCGATGACCTTGGTGGTTCCGCCGCGGCTGAGGACCAACCGATGGGCGATGTCGGACATGCGTAGGGATTCGCCGAAGTGCTCGAGGTTCAGCAACGCCTCGTGATCGGCCAACAGCAAGCCTTCGGCACCCTGGAGACGATCCTCCAGCTTGGCCTTGAGCAGAATCGAGGTGTGCAGGGTGTGAGTGGCCGCCCGGCGCCAGAGAGGTTGTTCGTCGTGTCCCATCGCACCATTGTGGCACAAAGTTGATTCTCTGGTGTATAGTCTGCTAGCAAAGTAATCTAGCAAAGTAACTCATGAAGGATTTTCTCAACACGCCGGGTGGCCGCATCTTTGGGATTGTGTGGATCGGCCAGCTGGTCTCCAATCTCGGCTCGGCGATGACCAGTTTCGGACTGGGTATCTGGGTATATCAGGAGACGGGTTCGGCAACTCGGCTCGCCCTCATCGTTCTCTCGGCACGTCTCCCGATGCTGCTCGTTTCCCCGTTTGCCGGGGCGTTGATCGATCGGTGGGATCGCCGTTGGGCCATGATCCTGGCCGACACCGGCGCCGCCGTCGGAACGCTGGCGATCGTGTTGCTCCTCGCCACCGGGAACCTCGAGACCTGGCATCTGTACTTGGCTCTGGCATTCAGTGGCACCTTTGCCGCGTTCCAGTTTCCTGCATATGGCGCCGCCACAACCCTGTTGGTCGGCAAAGAGCACTACGCCCGGGCATCGGGTCTGTTGCAATTGGCCGGGAGCATCGGTCGGGTGGCCGCCCCTACGGTGGCGGCGGGGGTGGTGGTGTGGGTCGGGCTGACACCGCTGTTCATCTTCGACTTCGTGAGCTTCCTGATTGCGGTCGGGACTCTGCTGCTGGTTCGTTTCCCGGCTGCCGAGCCCAGCGAGCGAAAAGGCAGGGGAGTGCGCGGTCTCTTGCTGGAGGCCAAGGAGGGGCTCGACTTCGTGCTGGAGCGTCGGGCGCTCTTCATCCTGATGATGTCGTTCGTCGTAGTGAACTTTGCGTTCGCCTTCCAGGGCGTGCTCCTGATCCCGTTACTGCTGAATCTGACGACGGAGCAGGGGGCGGGATTCATCGTCTCGATAGCGTCCGCCGGCATCGTCGTCGGCAGTCTTGGGGTGAGCGTGTGGGGCGGCCCCAAGGACCGCATAGCCGGTGTCTATCTTCCGATCCTGGCGATGGGCATCGGTTTGATCCTGATCGGTCTGCGACCCGGCGTCGGGCTGGTGATCGCCGGTATCCTGTTGATCAATTTCACCCATCCGGTGGCGGGTGCCTCCAGCCAGTCGATCTGGCAGTCGAAGGTGCCTCCCAACCTGCAGGGCCGGGTGTTTGCGATTCGGCAGGTATCGGCCATCTCGGCGGCGCCGATAGCGTTCCTGCTCGCCGGTACTCTGGCGGACAACGTGTTCGAACCGGCGATGGCCGAGGCCGGGGGGATGGCAAGCACCATCTTTGGCTCCGGTCCCGGGCGAGGGATCGGGGTGTTGTTTGTGCTCGCCGGGATATTGGTGTTGCTCACCGTGTTCGTCTCCTGGAAAAACCGGCGGATCCGCGACATCGAGGTCGAGGTTCCGGACCTGGATCTGGTCGGGGTCTAGCGGCCCGACGCCCGTTTGGCCCTGGGGTTGTCGAGGGTGCTCTCGATACGTTCGCCGTGGTTTTCGAATTCACCGAGGGAGGCATGGTCGAAATTCGTCCGGAGCCGCCGTCTTTCGAATCTTGGTGGACCGGTTGCACCGGTGCACTGGGGGTCCTGGGGGCAGCCTGATCGACGATCTGGCAGCGGGACCGTCTGATGATGCAAACTCGTGGAGTGCCACGGCTCGTCGGCGCGATACGGAAGACGAATTGTGGTGGCAGAGGTAGATCTTCAGCGCGTCTGGGGCACACAGTCGGGACACTTTCAGCAACGGCCCCTTCGAGGGTTTGTAGCCTCTCACCCATGGACGGACCGCTTTGGCACGAGATCGTCGGCTACATCGCTTCGGCGATCGTGGTGTTTTCCCTGTCGATGAAGTCGGTGCTTCGACTTCGGCTGATCGGGCTTGCCGGGTCGATCGGGTTCTTTGCGTACGGGATGCTCATCGGATCGGTGCCGATCGCCATCACCAACGTGGTGATCATGGCCATCCACGCCTACTTCCTACGCAAGCTGCTCGGGCGCAACGAGGTGTTCTCGATCCTCCGGGTCAAGCCGGATTCGCTCTATCTGAAGCGGTTCCTCGAGTTCCACGCCGAGCAGATCCAGCGATTCCAGCCAGGATTCGAATACGCACCGACTGGCGACACGATGCCGGTGTTCGTGCTGCGCGACATGATTCCGGCCGGGCTCCTGATTGCCGTGCACCGCGACGACGATTCGCTCGAGATCCAACTCGACTATGCCACTCCGCAATACCGGGACTTCAAACTGGGACCGTTCGTCTACTCGGATGACTCCGAGATCTTCGGTCGTCCGATATGCGCCTGGTCCGAACCATGGAGTGAGGAGCACACGGCGTACCTGGGGAGGATGGGTTTCCGACCGACCGAGCGCTACGGCCGCCGGGTGCTGGAACGAGCGCTGGGCGGCTGAAGGAGAAGCGTCAACGCCTCCGGGCTTCTGCCGAGGAGCGCGACGGGCCGGTGTCGCGGGTCGGATCGTCTTCAGGCATGGCGGGAATGTCCGACCCGACACCGAAGTTGTGGAATGACCGGTCCACAACGTGTGGACGCTACTAAGGAGCAAGCTGTGAAGAAGCAGGCAGCCAAGGTGGAGATCGAAGCTTCGGCAGAAACGGTGTGGGGTGTTCTGGCGGACTTCGGAAAGGTCTCCGTTTTCAATCCCACCGTGACCGAGTCCTATTCGACCACCGACGAGGCGAATGGGGTCGGTGCAGCCAGGCACTGTGACCTCGCCGTCGGAGGAGCCACTATCGAGGAGCGGATCGTCGAATGGAACGAGGGCAGTTCGTACACCATCGAGATATACGACGGCACCCGCAATCCATTCGCCAAAGCGCTCGGTACGCTCGCCGTCGAACCGCTGGGCGACAATCGGTCGGTCGTAACCATGTCTCTCGAATGGAAGGCCAAGGGCGGTATCTTCTCCGGTTTCCTCGGTCGAGCACTCAAAGGCCAGAACCAGAAGGCAATCACCGGGGTACTCGCCGGACTGAAGCATCACGTCGAGTCGGGCGATCCAGTCGCGGGTCGCCAGAAGGTCGACCGCAGCGCGGTCACCGTCATCTGATCATCGATTCAGGAGTTCACCGGGAATCATAAGGGCGGCCGTCGCGGTTCTTCCGACAATGAGTCATCGGAGAACCGCGGCAGTCCTTGTCTCAATGAGCCTGGTTGCCGCTGCCTGCGCCAGCGGCTCTGACGGCGACCAAGCGACGGAGCCGGCAGTGTCGTCGTCCGCCAACGGCAGTGAGTCGACAACTCCGGACCTCGATTTGAGCATCCACGACGTTCCCCTCGAAGAGGTCTACTTCGACACCTTCGACGGCGGCTCGGTGAGGCTCTCCGATTCGACTTCGGAGTTGAGGGCGGGGCTGTTGGACGCAATCCCTCCGATCGACCGTCCGGTGTACGGCGATGCCACCGAAGGCGACTGGCTCGAACCAACCGATCTGGTGCTCGGGTACGTCGCCGGCGGCCAGGCCTACGGCTACCCGTTCAAGATTCTCAACTTCCACGAAATAGTCAATGACGAACTCGATGGGATTCCGGTTCTCATCAGCTACTGCCCGCTATGTCGCAGCGCCATCGTGTACGACCGGCGGGTCGATGGTGAGACCTTGAGCTTCGGAAACTCCAGCGCTCTGTACGAGTCGGATCTGGTGATGGTGGATCGCAACACCGGCTCGTACTGGTGGCAGGTCGCCGGCTCGGCGATCGTCGGCACACTGACCGGCGCTGCACTCGATCCGTTGCCCTCGGTCGTCGCCACCTGGGCAGACTGGAAGGCGCAGCATCCCGACACCCTGATCCTCACCCGTGACACCGGATTTTCACGGCCCTACGAGAGAGATTCCTTCGGTAGCTATGCCGACTATCTCGATTCGGGCCAGTTCGTATTCCCGGTGAGCAAGGCCTCTCAGGATGAACGGCTCCAACCGGCAGCGCTGGTGGTCGGCGTCGTACTCGATGGGGTCGTTCGGGCATACCCGGTGGATGGTCTGGTCGATCCGATCAACGACGATGTGGCCGGAAGCCCGATAGTGGTTTTCCCGACCGACGGCGGCGCCGCGGTCTTCCAGGCGACCGTCAACGACCAGACATCGGTATTCGAAGTGCGGGATGGGGATCTCATTGATACCGCGACCGGATCTGTATGGACCACGGGCGGCATGGCCGTTTCGGGGACGCAGGAGGGCTCGGTATTGGTACCCGTTCCCAGCCGAACCACCTTTTGGTTTGCATTCGTGGCGGCGTTCCCCGAGGTGGAGCTCTACCAGGGGTAGCTCGGCCGCGACGATCCGGAGACACGTAAGGTCGCGTGGCATACGAGCGGAAAGCGAAGACTTCAGTGAAACGATCCGTACTCGGGATGGCCTTGCTGCTGGTAGTTGTGGCGTGCGGTGAGGACTTCGCAGCCGACCCGGAGCGGTTCTGTGAGCTCGATTTCAAGATCGGAGATCTCGAAGACCCTTTCGAGGTTCCCTCAGATGAAGCCCGTGAGGTTGTTCGTCGGGGGAGGGAATTCCTGCACGAGGCGTTAAAGGTGGTTCCCGGCGAGATCCGGGGCGCTGCTGAGGTGGCGGCTGACGCCTTCCGATCGTACCTCGGCCTCGCCGAGGCGGCTGAGTTCGATCTAGATCAGGTCGAAGAGGGAGCCCTGGGGGCTCTTGTTACCGACGAGGCAGCCGATGCGTTCGACGTGTTGGAGGAGTGGAGAGACGCCAACTGCTCGGAACCAAGCATCCGTGCATGAACCAGCGATCATCGCGCACATTCGTCGAACCATTCCCGGGAAGGTGTGGGAACAGGCTTTGCTCTTCCGGGCGTGCCGGCAGGTCACACCGACACACCCTTGAAGGGAGGCCCTGCACTGAAGGTGCGGTAGGGCGGTGGGAGTCTCGGGCCTTGATCCTTGCGGTTTCTCAGCTGAGACGCATCCCGAGGTTGCTGGCGGCTCACCCGACGTCTCGATGGGGGGCCGGATTGCTGGCCGGATTCAGAGACGCGGCTGCGTTCGGATCAACGGGCCCGACGCACCACCTGCGCAGAGCGAGATTTCGGTCGTGGGGGCACGCTGCCCGGTCGCGGCCATCTCTGTTCGTCGCCCGGTCCCTTGTTGCTTCAGCCGAGGCGGCGGATCATCGAGACGCCGTCACCGAGCGGGAGCAGGGCCACCTCAGAACGAGGATCGGCGAACACGTGGTCGTTGAAGTCGCGTAGGGCGACGGTGTTTTCTTCGGTCGCAGTGTCGTCGAGCACAGCGCCACTCCACAGCGTGTTGTCGACGAGGATCACCCCGGTCGGTGACAAGCGGGGCAGAAGCTCCTCGTAGTACTGGTGGTAGCTCGGCTTGTCGGCGTCGATAAATGCAAGGTCGATCGTAGGCGTCGAGGGGAGCGACCTGAGCGTGTCGATCGCTGGGCCGATGCGGAGCTCGATCCGGTCGGCTATGCCAGCCTTCTCCCAGTACTGAAGCCCGATCGCAGTCCATTCCTCGCTGATGTCGCAGCACAGGAGCCGTCCGCCAGCCGGTAGGGCCCTGGCGATTGCCAGCGCTGAGTAGCCGGTAAAGGTACCGACCTCGACCGCAAATGTTGGTCGGAGTATCGAAGTGAGGATCGACATGAACGCACCTTGCAGCGGGCTGATCTGCATCCCGGCGGCGCTGCCCGTGGCTGCGGACGTGGCGTCGATCAAGGCTTGTTGCAGCTGGTCGGGTCCGCTCGAGTGGGCCAGGGCGTAGCCGACGACCGCATCGTCGATGATCGAATTGCGCGACACAACAGCAGGCTAGAACTCCGTTGTCACTGTGTGCTGATCGCACCCTGGACGCGATTGGGGTCTACGGCGCTGCGAGTTCCTCCCAGTTGGAGGCTCCAGGAGGGCCGGCCGCGTCGAACACGGTGATCGCTCCTACTAGGGGGTCGAGTACAGCCACGAAATCCCCGGCGCCCCAGATGCCGGCATCGACTGCCACCGGTGACCGGCCATGTCCGGTAGAGCCCCACTCGACATACGACAGGATTGCATTCGCGTCGCCGAAAGACCCCGACGAATACAGGCCCACCTCGCCGCCGCCGGGGTCGAACGATCCCATGCCGCCATTGGCGCCAACGGTCGGCTCGGCGTCTACCGGACCCCCAACGCCGACCCAAAAAATGTCGCCGGCGGGGATCGTGACATCAGGAAGCGCGAAATACGAAGGTCGTTGGCACAAGAAATGGCCGTTGAGCGAAACCGGGGCATTGCCGGTGTTTTGCAGAAGGACCCAGCCATCCTGGAACGAGGTGTCGAATCCGACTTGAACAATCTGGAGCCCACCCGTGCTGGTAGCCGTCGTCGCTGTCGCCTGAGTCGTGGCCGTCGTCGCTGCGGGAGCTTGGGTAGTCACGGGAGCGTTGGTGGCGGCCGGCGCTGCTGTCACCGTCGTGGTCGAAGTGGTGTCGTCCGAACAAGCAGACGCCACCAGGGCGCCTGCCAGCAGAACCTGCAGGACGAACCGTGAACGCATCGCAACCTCCTTGCACCCAGAGTCGGCAACCATACCTTGCGGCCGCCGACACCGCCCAATTCAGCCATCCAACCCCCGTGGCTGGATCTCAGACACGGAAAAACCTCCTACGGCATAAGGGTTTTTGGTCGTGGACTCGCCTGAATTCGAGCCTTCTGCGGTTCATTCCCATGTTTGACCCGTTCCCGGGCTGCGGCACCGGCAGCGGGGTGAGGGGTGCGGGTAGGAGGCGATGTCGAGCGTCGGCGCTGGGTGGGGCGGCAACGGGAGAGGGACTCGTATGACTCCGGTGGGCCTAGCTGGACAAAACTTGAACCGTCTCGGCGCGAGAGGCCCACGGTCGGCTGGGTAGGGACCCGGGCGACACCGTGATGAGGCGTCAGCCGAAGAACCATCGGCACAGTGGGCCTAGCTGGACAAAACTTGAACCGTCTCGGCGCGAGAGGCCCACGGTCGGCTGGGTAGGGACCCGGCCGACACCGTGATGAGGCGTCAGCCGAAGAACCATCGGCACAGTGGGCCCACCTGGATTTGAACCAGGGACCTCATCCTTATCAGGGATGCGCTCTAACCGAGCTGAGCTATGGGCCCGAGGGGACGCGAGTTTATCAAGCCGGCGAACGCTGATTGTCGGGTGGCCATGGCGAGTCCCTTAAGATTGCGCATCCCGGGGATGTAGCTCAGCTAGGCAGAGCACCTGGTTTGCAACCAGGGGGTCAGGGGTTCAAATCCCCTCATCTCCACAACGCTTCTCACGGTTCGAGTCCTGTTCGGCCTCGAACCGTTCGACGAGGCGATCGCGGGGCGCGCTTTG
>JACZWZ010000008.1:428-37549 GCA_022571885.1 Acidobacteriota bacterium | reverse complement strand
TCTCATCTCGAGGCCGGCTTCGCACTTAGATGCCTTCAGCGCTTATCCGTTCCGTACGTAGCTAACCAGCCATGCCTTTGGCAAGACAACTGGCACACCAGAGGTACGTCCATCCCGGTCCTCTCGTACTAGGGACAGCTCCTCTCAAACCTCCTGCGCCTGCGACGGATAGGGACCGAACTGTCTCACGACGTTCTAAACCCAGCTCGCGTGCCGCTTTAACGGGCGAACAGCCCGACCCTTGGGACCTGCTCCAGCCCCAGGATGCGACGAGCCGACATCGAGGTGCCAACCCTTGCCGTCGATATGGACTCTTGGGCAAGATTAGCCTGTTATCCCCGGGGTACCTTTTAGCCGATGAGCCATGGCGCTTCCACATGCCGCCATGGGATCACTAGGCCCTGCTTTCGCATCTGCTCGACTTGTAGGTCTCGCAGTCAAGCTCCCTTGTGCCCTTACACTCAACGTCCGATTGCCAACCGGACTGAGGGAACCTTTGGGCGCCTCCGTTACATTTTAGGAGGCCACCACCCCAGTGAAACTGCCCGCCAGACACTGTTCCTGATCCGGATAACGGACCTAGGTTAGAAGGCCAATGTGATAAGGGTGGTATTTCAAGTGTGGCTCCACGAAAGCTAGCGCCTCCGCTTCAAAGCCTCCCACCTATCCTACACATAACACACCAAACTCCAATATCAAGCTGCAGTAAAGGTCCCGGGGTCTTTCCGTCCTGTCGCAGGTAGTGAGCATCTTTACTCACACTGCAATTTCGCCGAGTCCGTGGTTGAGACAGCGCCCAAGTCGTTACGCCATTCGTGCAGGTCGGAACTTACCCGACAAGGAATTTCGCTACCTTAGGACGGTTATAGTTACCGCCGCCGTTTACCGGGGCTTAGATTCAAAGCTTCGCACCGAAGTGCTGACCTCTCCTCTTAACCTTCCGGCACCGGGCAGGCGTCACAGCGTATACGTCGTCTTGCGACTTAGCACGCTGCTGTGTTTTTAGTAAACAGTCGCTTGGGCCTAGTCACTGCGGCCCCCTCGGGCTCAAGGACGCGAAGTCCTTTCACCCTACCGGGGCGCCCCTTCTCCCTAAGTTACGGGGCTAATTTGCCGAGTTCCTTAACCACGGTTCTCTCGCTCGCCTTAGTATTCTCTACTTGTCCACCTGTGTCGGTTTGGGGTACGGGTACCCCGCACACTCGCTAGAGGGTTTTCTCGGTGGCATGGCTTCGACAGCTTCCCCTAATAGCGGGTCGGTGTCGCGTCTCAGGCTTAATGAGGTCCGGATTTGCCTGGACCTCGCCCTACTCGCTTACCCCGGGACAACCAACGCCCGGGTCTGTTTAGCCTTCCACGTCACCCCATCGCTGGCCTAATACCAGTTGGGTCGGTAGGCCCCGAAGGGCTTTCCTTAGCAAACTGGATTCAGCCTTGGCGCGTGCGTGGTAGTACTGGAATATCAACCAGTTATCCATCGATTACGCCTCGCGGCCTCACCTTAGGTCCCGACTAACCCTGGGCGGACGAACCTTCCCCAGGAACCCTTGGACATTCGGCGGAGGAGATTCTCACTCCTCTTTCGCTACTCATGCCAACATTCTCACTCCAGTGGCCTCCACGGCTGGCTTACGCCGCCGCTTCGCTGGCCACTCGACGCTCCCCTACCGATCCCATCGCCTGGACCCGGCTCCCGAAGGAGACGGGCCGAGCAAAGATGGAATCTCGCAGCTTCGGCACAGGACTTGAGCCCCGTTACATTTTCCGCGCGGAATCACTCGACCAGTGAGCTGTTACGCACTCTTTAAAGGGTGGCTGCTTCTAAGCCAACCTCCTGGCTGTTTGGGCGACTCCACATCGTTCCCCACTTAGTCCTGATTTAGGGGCCTTAGCTGGCGATCTGGGCTGTTTCCCTTTCGACCAATGAAGCTCATCCCTCATGGTCTGACTGCCGCACTGTGGCACCGTGGTATTCGGAGTTTGACTGGGGTCGGTAAGCTTGTTGGCCCCCTAACCCAATCAGTGCTCTACCTCCACGGTGGAACATGCGACGCTAGCCCTAAAGCTATTTCGGGGAGAACCAGCTATCGCCGAGTTTGCTTGGCCTTTCACCCCTATCCACAGGTCATCCCCCAAGTTTTCAACCTTGGTGGGTTCGGGCCTCCACGAGGTCTTACCCTCGATTCACCCTGCCCATGGATAGATCACTCGGCTTCGGGTCTAGAGCACGCGACTGAACGCCCTGTTCAGACTCGCTTTCGCTGCGGCTACGGCTCACGCCTTAACCTTGCCACGCACCACTAACTCGTTGGCTCATTCTTCAAAAGGCAGGCCGTCAGATCACCGAAGTGATCCTCCGACTGCTTGTAGGTCCATGGTTTCAGGTTCTATTTCACTCCCCTCACCGGGGTGCTTTTCACCTTTCCCTCACGGTACTAGTTCACTATCGGTCGCTGGGTAGTACTTAGCCTTACGAGGTGGTCCTCGCAGATTCACACGGGATTTCACGGGCCCCGTGCTACTTGGGAACTCCACCAGGAGCTCAGAGTGTTTTCGCCTACAGGGCTGTTACCTCCTACGGCCTGCCTTTCCAGGCATGTTCGGCTAACACCTGAGTTTGTAACTCCTTGACGGCTTCGACGCACCGTCAGGTGGGTCCCACAACCCCAGCACGGCAACGGCGTCGACCTATGACACCGCACTGGTTTGGGCTCTTCCCGTTTCGCTCGCCGCTACTCAGGGAGTCGCTGTTGCTTTTCTTTCCTCGGGGTACTGAGATGTTTCAATTCCCCCGGTTGCCTCTCCTGGCCCTATGTGTTCAGACCAGTGTGACTGGGCATTACCCCAGCCGGGTTTCCCCATTCGGACATCCCCGGATCAACGCCTGCTTGACGGCTTCCCGAGGCTTTTCGCAGTCTGCCACGTCCTTCATCGGCTCCCAGCGCCAAGGCATTCACCAAAGACCCTTTGTAGCTTGAATCGTATTGAATCCAAGACGCTTGTGCTCGCTATGCAGTTCTCAAGGTGCCTGAGTGACTTCGGAGCTCCCAAGCCCCGACTCCCTCACTACTGAACAGTGCGCCGGCGTCGCATCCGTCGGAGGCGCAGCCATCCGTGAGGATGGTTGCACCACGTCGAGATCCGACGCCAAGTCAGTCATTGACTAGAAGTTCGAGACACTGTTTCCGTGGAAGGGTTCCGAAGAACATCTTCCGCAGAATGCCTCGTGTTAACTCCTTAGAAAGGAGGTGATCCAGCCGCACGTTCCCGTACGGCTACCTTGTTACGACTTCATCCCAATCGCTAACCCCACCTTCGGCAGCTCCCTCCTTGCGGTTGGGCCACTGACTTCGGGTGTTGCCAACTTTCGTGATGTGACGGGCGGTGTGTACAAAGCCCGAGAACGTATTCACCGCGACTTAGCTGATTCGCGATTACTAGCGACTCCGACTTCACGGAGTCGAGTTGCAGACTCCGATCCGAACTGAGACAGGCTTTAAAGGATTCGCTCACCCTCGCGGGATCGCTGCCCGTTGTACCTGCCATTGTAGCATGCGTGCAGCCCTGGACATAAGGGGCATGATGACTTGACGTCGTCCCCGCCTTCCTCCGAGTTGTCCCCGGCAGTCTCCCATGAGTCCCCGGCATTATCCGCTGGCAACATAGGATAGGGGTTGCGCTCGTTGCGGGACTTAACCCAACATCTCACGACACGAGCTGACGACAGCCATGCACCACCTGTAATGGACGCTTACGCACACCCTATCTCTAGGGTTTTTCCCATTATGTCAAGTCCAGGTAAGGTTCTTCGGGTACCATCGAATTAAGCCGCATGCTCCGCCGCTTGTGCGGGCTCCCGTCAATTCCTTTGAGTTTTAGCCTTGCGACCGTACTCCCCAGGCGGGGAACTTAATGCGTTAGCTTCGGCACGGCAGATGTCAATGAATCCGCCACACCTAGTTCCCAACGTTTACGGCTAGGACTACCAGGGTATCTAATCCTGTTTGCTCCCCTAGCTTTCGCTCCTCAGCGTCGGTGTCGGCCCAGAGAGCCGCCTTCGCTACTGGTGTTCCTCCCGATATCTGCGCATTTCACCGCTACACCGGGAATTCCACTCTCCTCTACCGAACCCTAGCCACAGCAGTTTCGACCGGCATCCTGAGGTTGAGCCTCAGGCTTTCACGGCCGACTTGCTGAGCCGCCTACGAGCTCTTTACGCCCAATAAATCCGGACAACGCTCGCCCCCTACGTATTACCGCGGCTGCTGGCACGTAGTTGGCCGGGGCTTCTTCTGGAGGTACCGTCACTTTCGCTTCGTCCCTCCTGAAAGGGGTTTACAACCCGAAGGCATTCATCCCCCACGCGGCGTCGCTGCATCAGGCTTTCGCCCATTGTGCAAAATTCCCTGCTGCTGCCTCCCGTAGGAGTCTGGGCCGTGTCTCAGTCCCAGTGTGGCTGATCGTCCTCTCAGACCAGCTACCCGTCATTGCCTTGGTGAGCCGTTACCTCACCAACTAGCTGATAGGACGCGAGACCATCCCGGAGCAGCGGACCATTTCCTCGATCGACCATGCGGTCGTAAGAGGGTATCCGGTATTAATCCAGGTTTCCCTGGGCTATCCCGGTCTCCGGGGCAGGTTTCTCACGTGTTACTCACCCGTTCGCCACTAAGAATTCCACAGTGGTTACCCAAAGTGGGTTCTTCGTTCGACTTGCATGCATTAAGCACGCCGCCAGCGTTCGTCCTGAGCCAGGATCAAACTCTCCAACGAAAAGATCACGACCCTAAGGCCGAAATCGATCAATAGGTTGTCGAGTTTGGTTACAGGTGATTGGCCAAAACCGCTCACCTGCTTCCGACATCAGCGCGTTGTCTGATGTAATTGTTTACTCGAGTACAGGCCAACCAGGACGCGACGAGAAAACCCGTCTTGCCCTGGTGGCAAAACTGACTTGTGTGGCACACTGTTCAGTTGTCAAGGAGCCGAGACACTCCGCTCCCCGATCGCGCGAAAACGCACGCGAAGAAGCGAAAGGCAACTGTACACCCGTCCGTTTCCTCCGTCAAGACGACAGAATGCCCTGCCGTAGGGTCCGATCTGCCGTCGCAGAGCCCGGATCCGCCGGTCTCGAACCAGGGCACTCGCCCGATCTCCGGTGACCCGGCATCCGCCGTCTGCCATCGAATGTGCGGTAGCGGCCGTCGCCGCAACCCATCGCGCCAGAGATCGAACCGCCGGTCGCTACGCTGCGCGCCGTGACGCATCCGATCGACCTACTCAGAGAGCGCGGCTTCATCCAAGACATCACAGATGAGCCGGCGTTGCGAGAGCTACTCGAATCAGAACCAGTCACCTTCTATGTCGGATTCGACCCCACCGCATCGTCGCTCCACATCGGCAATCTGGTCGGTTTGATGGCCATGGCCTGGCTGCAGCGCGCCGGGCACCGCCCAATCGCGGTCGCAGGTGGCGGCACCGGGCGCATCGGTGATCCGTCGGGGCGCGACGATGAGCGCGAACTGCTCGACGAATCCGCCATCGCGGCGAATCTCCAACGCCTCAAAGATCAGCTAGGCCGAGTTATCGATGTAACGGATCCGGAGAGGGGCATGGTGGTCGACAATCACGACTGGCTCGGCCAGCTGGGCTTCATCGAGGTGCTGCGCGATGTCGGCAAACACTTCTCGGTGAACCAGATGATCAGCCGCGAGGCCGTCCGCCGCCGACTCGAGGAACGCGAGCAAGGGATCTCGTATACGGAATTCTCCTACCAACTGCTTCAGGCGTACGACTTCGCTCACCTGTACGACACCTATGGATGTCGCCTGCAAGGTGGAGGTTCCGACCAGTGGGGCAACGTGACGGCCGGCATCGATCTCACCCGCCGCCTCCATGGAGCAGAGGTGTTCGGAATCTCATGGCCGCTCCTCGAACGTTCCGACGGAAAGAAGTTCTCGAAGTCGACCGGCGAGGCTGTGTGGCTGGCCGCCGACGAGACCAGTCCCTACGTCTACTACCAATGGTTCTTCAACATTCCCGACAACGACGCAGAGCGATTTCTGAAGATCTTCACATTCCTCCCCCTCGAAGAGATAGAACAGCTCGCCGCAGCGAGCCGGCGCGAGCCAAGTGGACGCGCCGCACAACGCGCCCTGGCCCGAGAAGCAACCCGGATCATGCACGGCGACGACGGTCTGGCAGCCGCCGAACGCCCCAGCGCGATCCTGTTCGGCGATGAGCCGTTCTTCGAGCTCGACGACGAAACCCTGATGGATGCGTTCGAAAGCGCGCCGGCAGTAGCGCTCCCCAGAGCCGATCTCGAGGCCGAGATGGGGTTGCTCGAAATAATGGTCGAGGTAGGTGCCGCCAAATCGAACGGAGAAGCCCGTCGGTTGGTGGATCAGGGCGGAGTCATGCTGAACAACGCTCGGGTCGACGATCCCGCTCGACGCATCGGTGTCGACGACCTGGCCTCGGAGACGATCCTGGTACTCAGGATCGGCAAGAAGCGGTACTTCATAGTCAAGTTCGCCTGAAAAGAACCGCAGCTTGCAGCTTTCGGCTTGCAGTCCGACTCAACCGTTACTGCTGCACGCAGCATTCTTCTTGCGCGAAGGGTCGAAGTCGGCCCGGGCCAGATAACTCCCACGGCCCCGGTGGGGTTGGGGCCCCACCATGGGGAGGAGGGCCGACCGGCGCCTGTTCGGCCCGAAGGACCGAAGTCGGCCCGGGTATGGAATTGCCGCGCTGCTAGCCGGGTGGTCGATTACCGTTCGGCGCAAGGAGAAACAACACACACTCATGCCTCGCCTGACGGCAGGCGCCCTGGCTATCGCGCTGGTAGCCACCGCCTGCACCGTTGAGCCCATAGAGGATCCGGGGATTGGAGCGGGCAGCCTCACTACGACGGTTTACGCGGCCGACGGCTCGGTACTGACCGAGTGGCACGCGGGAGTGGATCGATCTCTGGTCGGCTACGACCAGCTACCGACGCATCTGGTAAACGCAGTCGTCGCCATCGAAGACCGGCGTTTCTGGATCCACAACGGTGTCGACGTTCGGGCGGTGGCTCGTGCCGTAAACGCCAATCTGGAGGCGGGCAGCATCGTGCAGGGTGGATCAACCATCACCCAGCAGTACGTCAAGAAGGTCCTGATAGGCGGCGATCTCACCTTCGAGAGAAAGGCCTCGGAGATCGGGTTGGCGCTTTCGATCGAAGAAACGCTGACCAAGACAGAGATCCTCGAGCGATACCTCAACACCATCTTCTTCGGAGAGGCTGCCTACGGCGTCGGTGCCGCCGCCCGACGCTTCTTCGGCAAGCAGGTATCCGACCTGACCCTCGCCGAGTCGTCGTTGCTGGCCGGTCTCATCAACTCTCCGACGTCGCTCAACCCATACGACCATCCGGTCGCCGCGATGGCGCGGCGCGATGCGGTACTAGAGGAGATGGTGGCGCTCGATTGGGTCGATCGCGCCGAGGCAGATGCGGCATCCCTCCAAGCCCTGACTCTGATTCCTCGCGGTGCTGCCGATGAGATGCGTTTCCCATACTTCACAGACGAGGTTCGACGCCAACTGCTCAACAACCCAACGCTGGGGAAGACTCCCGAAGAGCGGTACGCGACCCTCACCGGTGGTGGACTGAAGATCTACACCACGTTGGATCCGGCGACGCAACTCGCAGCCGAGGCTGCAGTCTCATCGATGCTCCCGGACGAAGGACCGGCGGCTGCGCTGGTGGCAATCGATCCACGCAACGGAAAAGTCCTAGCGATCGTGGGGGGTCGAGACTTCTACGACGCCACCGATCCGATCGCACAGTTCAATCTCGCCACTCAGGGGACCCGTCAGCCGGGATCGGCGTTCAAGCCCTTCGCCCTCGCCGCCGCTCTGGAGGCCGGGGTGGACATCGAGTCGACCTGGCCGGGTGGGCGGAGGGCCGTCGTCGATGGATCGCACGGAGCCTGGGAGGTCGCCAACCACGAGAACGCCTACTACCCGGCACTGACATTGCGCGAAGCCATCGTCTTTTCGGTAAACGTCCCCTATGCATATCTGGTCGATCTAATCGGTCCCGATCTGGTGGTGGCGGCTGCCGATGCGGCCGGGATCAACACCGAACTCGCTGCGGTTCCGACGGTGGTGCTCGGCAGCCAGGAGGTGACAGTTCTCGACATGGCCGTCGGGTACACCACCTTCGCCAACAACGGGGTCCACGTGGAGCCGACCTTCGTGACCCGCATCGAAGATGCCGATGGTCATGTGATATTCGAACACCTGCCGACCTACAGCCGCGTCTTCTCAGAGGTAGTGGCGCACAACGTCACCTCGGCCCTCACCGACGCAGTGCGCCGCGGTACCGGCCAACAGGCCAAGATCGGTCGTCCGGTTGCCGGCAAGACCGGAACCACCGAAGGCAACCACGACGCATGGTTCATCGGCTACACCCCCGAATTGGTGGCCGCGGTCTGGGTGGGATTCCCCCGAGGGAACATCCCGATGGTGTCGCCGAACACCGAGTACACCATCACGGGTGGAACCTGGCCGGCCCGTATCTGGTCCCGCTTTGCAATCTCGGCGCTGGAGGGGGTCGCATACTCTCAGATCGATACGTCCAGCGACGTGGAACTGGTCACGGTCCAGCTGGATACTTCCACCGGGTTCTTGGCGGGCCCCCTCTGCCCGCGAGCGCATGTGGCCACCGTTCAACTTCGACCGGCTGTCGTCCCCAGCATCATCTGCCCGATCCACAATCCTCAGGGACTGGCCGTCAACGACGACGGGACGGTTCCGGGCGTCGAGGGCTTCGGCATCCTGGACGCCGTGATGCTCTTGGAAGCCAGCGCCTACAAGATCCAGATCTCATGGACACCTGAGTCAGAGTACGTGACGCCGGGCACCGCAGTCTCCCAGACGCCGGCGGCAGGTACTCCGCTGGCTTCGGGCCAAATCGTTGAGATCGCAGTGGCTGGTCCAGAGCCGGGGACGATCGTCCCCATGGTCACCGGCCGCCATCGTATCGATGCGGCCCTGAGGCTCGAAGGTGCCGGCAACACCGTGGACACCATCTTCCTGGCTGATCCGACGCCCGACGAGAACACCGCATCAGATCTGGTTTGGGGCCAGTTTCCCGCCGGTGGTGACCCGACAACCGGGCGAGTCACCATCTGGGTGCAACCGTAAGGAGTTAGGAATTAGGAGTTAGAAATTAGGCAGACGCGCCTCTTCTCTTTCTAATACCTAACGCCTAACTCCTAATATCTCTCTAAAACGAACCTCCACTCCCTCACCACCGCCTTTGTGATCCCGATCCGTCGGCTGGCACTGATGGATCCCGGCACCGGCTCGCCTGAGATCGTCACCGGGCCGTGGAAGACATTCGACCGGTCGAGGCTTCCGTCCACACCCATGGCCTGGCAGAGTTTGCCGGGACCGTCGGTGAGGTTGATGCTCCTCCCCCGGCGTCGCTCCATGACCTCGATCCCCTCCGTCGCCATTCCACCGCGCAGCAGCACCGCCCGGGCCGTCCCCACCGGCCCGCAGACGACGTTCATGCACCAGTGGATCCCATACGAGCGGTAGACGTAGAGACCGCCGGGTGGTCCGAACATCGCCTCATTTCGAGGCGTCTCGCCGCCGAAGGCGTGGCTGGCCGGATCTTCCTCTCCGGAATACGCCTCGACCTCGAGTATCACAATGCTGGTTGGGTTTCCACCGATGGTGCTCGTGAGCCGCCGACCCAGCAATCCCCGGGCGGCGTCGACCACCGGTCCGGAGAGCAGCTCCTCGAGACTCAAGCCGTGAGGTGGAGCAGGATCGCCTTGAATGCGTGCAGACGGTTCTCGGCCTGGTCGAACACCCTGCTGCGCTGATGGTCGATGACGGCGTCGGTGACTTCCTCGCCACGATGCGCCGGAAGACAGTGCATGAAGATTGCTTCGGAGCCCGCCGACTCGAAGAGTTCTTCGGTCACCCGGAACGGCTCGAACTGGATGCGACGTTCTTCTGCCTCGTTCTCGCTCCCCATCGACGTCCATACGTCGGTGTACACCGCGTCCGCCCCCACCACGGCCGCAAACGGATCGTTGGAGAGCGTGATCTCAGCCCCACCGATGGCTCCCGATCTGGCGAGGTCCACGATCGTTTCATCGGGCTCGTAGCCGGCGGGAGTCGCAACCGTCACACTCGTCCCGACGGCGCTGGCGGCCAGCATGAGCGAGTGGGCAACGTTGTTTCCATCGCCCAAGTAGGCGATCGATGCCCCCTTGAGCGGGCGATGCTCGGCGACGGTGACCAGATCGGCGATGGCCTGGCACGGGTGCTCGCGGTCGGACAACAGATTGATCACCGGCGCCTCGGCATGTTCGGCCATCAGCACCAGGTTGCGATGATCGAAGACCCGGAATGCCAGAACGTCGAGATAGCGCTCCAGAACCCGAGCCACATCCTGCGGCGCCTCCCTGGTGCCCAGACCGACCTCGTCGTTCTTGAGAACGATCGGTTGGGCTCCCAGCTCGGCGGTACCGACTTCACACGACACCCGGGTCCTGATCGAGGGCTTCTCAAAGAAGAGCCCGACCCGCAGGCCGCTTCGGGTACCGGCCACCGAGGACGGATCTGCCTTGATCTTGGCGGCGAGCTCGACCACATGGGCAATGCCATCGCTGCCGATGTCGAGCACATTTACCAAATCCATCATCAGCCTCCTCTCAGGCTCCCTCCGAGTTCCTCGCTCACACGCTCGGTGATGGCGGCACGGATCGGTGTGACTTCGTCGTCGGTCAGCGTACGGTCGGCGCGGCGCATCGTCAGCCGCACCGCGAGACTCTTACGCCCTTCTGCCAGCGGCGAGCCCCGGAAGACGTCGAAGACGATGATCCGCTCCAAATCTGCGCCGACCACACCTCGAATCACACCCACCAGGTCGCCGGCCGGCGCCTCGTCGGGAAGATCAAAGGCCAAATCGAACACCACCGGCGGATAGGGGCTGGGAGCGACGAACGGAGCAAATGGGCCGGGTAGCAGTCCGGTCATGTCGAGTTCGCCGACGACCACCCGGCGGGTGAGATCAAAGGACCCTGCTACATCAGGGTCCAACTCACCGACGAACCCGATCGGTTCTCCGGCCACCACCACCCGACCACTGCGACCCGGATGCAGACCGGCGATTGCCTGCTGCGAGATCGTGGCGTCGATGCCCAGTGCGCCGCAAAGAACCTCGATTACTCCCCGAGCGTCCTCCACCGCATACTCCCCCGCCTGGTCCAAAGGTGAAGCCGACCTGGCGCCGGTGGCGGCGAATGCCATCCGCTTCGGCTGCCGAGGAAGCGGCCCGTCCCCTCGCAGGAACACCGAACCCATCTCGAACAACGTCGCATCAGGGCGATTCCGCTGCGCGGTCCGCCGGAGACCGGCCAGCAGACCCGGGACCAGTGTCGTTCTCAGGTATGCCTGCTCCTCGTTGAGCGGATTCCTGACTCTGATCGGATCGAGCCGGGGGTCGCCAACGTCGAGACCAAGCGACTCGAGGTCCGCCATGCCGAGAAAATCGAATGACAAAATCTCGTGATAACCCGCTCCGGCCATGATCGAACGAACGGCGCGGGTCCCCCGCTGCTCCGGGGTGAGGCCTCCACCGGTTCCGATCGGTAGCCGACTGGGGAACTCGTTGTACCCGTGGAGTCGAGCGATCTCCTCGACCAGGTCGGCAGGGCGAGTGACATCGGGACGGTATGTCGGCACCGTGACCCTCATCGGGTCTGCTCCATCGACGTCGAATCTGAGCCTGGTCAGGTATCCGATCTGCTGTTCCACCGAAAATTCGGTGCCGAGGAGCCGCTCGGCTTCGTGATCCGGTAGATCGATGACCACCGGCACTGCGGGATGCGGATGCTCGTCCACGAATCCCCCCACAATCCTCCCCCCGCTGAGTTCGGCGATGAGCATTGCGGCGCGAGCCGACGCGACCGGTGGAAGCCCGGGATCGACCCCCCGCTCGAACCGGGCAACCGCCTCAGTGCGGATGGCGTGACGCTTGCCGGTAAGAAGGACCCGGGTCGGCTCGAATTGGGCCACCTCGATCAATACTCGCCGGGTGGCTTGGGACACCTCCGAGTCGCCGCCGCCCATGATCCCGGCCAGCCCAAGAGGCTGATCGATGCCGGCAATGACCAGGTCGTCAGCGGTCAACACACGCTCGACACCATCGAGCGTCGTCAAAAGCTCGCCCTCGGTCGCCAGTCGAATGACGATCGTCTCGTCGACGATGCGATCGAGGTCGAACGCGTGCAACGGTTGGCCCAATTCGAGCATCACATAGTTGGAAACATCGACAATGTTGGTGATCGGCCGCACTCCGGCGTCGCGCAGCCGCAATCGCATCCACAGGGGGGATGGGCCCACGGTCACCCCGGTGATCTCGCGGGCCGTAAAGCGAGGACAGCGGTCGGGCGCCTCTATGCGTACCACAGCCTTGGTGGTGCCTTCTTGCTCGAAATCGACTTCGGGCACCACCACCGGCAGATCGTAGAAGGCTCCGAGATCGCGGGCTATCCCGTGGATCGACATGGCGTCAGGCCGATTGGGTGTGATCGAGACATCGAAGATGGTATCGGGGTATGGCAAGGTCGACGCAAAATCTGCTCCTGCGGCGGCGTACCCGTCCTCCAACACGAGGATGCCGCCGGATTCTTCTCCGAGGCCCAACTCCACCTCAGAACAGATCATTCCGGGAGATGAGACCCCACGGATCTCCTTCTCCCCTACGACCAATCCCCCGGGAAGCACGGCACCCACGGTGGCGTAGGCCACCGTGGCCCCGGCCTCGAAGTTCCAGGCACCACACACCACCTCGACCGGCCCGTCGCCGGCATCCAGTGTCGCAATTCGCACCTTGTCGGCGTTGGGGTGTGACTTGACGTCTAGCACCTTGGCCACCACCACGTCGGTAGCGCCCGCCTCGATCACCTCGATGCTTTCGACATCGATTCCGAGGTTCGACAGAACCTCTCCGACCTGCACCGGATCATCGCCGGGAAGGTCGATGAATTCCCGAATCCAACGCAGCGAAGCCTTCATCGGTACTGCTCCAGAACCCGCATGTCGGCATCGAAGAAGTACCGCAGTTCGGGGACTTCGTAACGGATCATCGCCAGGCGATCGATACCGACTCCGAACGCAAACCCCGAAACCTGCGTGGGGTCATACCCGGCGGTCTCGAGCACAAAGGGATCGACCATGCCGCAACCGAGCAACTCGATCCAGCCGGTACCGCCGCAGGTACGACACCCGGACCCGTCGCACACATGGCAGGAGAATTGCATTTCAGCCGACGGCTCGGTGAACGGGAAGAAGTTGGGGAGAAACCGCTGACGACCCCCCGGCCCGAAGAATTTCTCGATGAAGTACGCCAGCGTCCCCTTGAGATCGGCGAACGTGATGTTGTCATCGATCGCCAGGCCTTCCATCTGATGGAAGACCGGGGTGTGCGTGGCGTCGACGGCATCGCGCCGATATACCCGCCCCGGGGAGACTATGTAGACGGGCGGGTCATGCGATTCCATCCATCGCGCCTGCACCGGCGAGGTCTGAGTGCGCAACAACACTGCTTCGGGATCGTCGCCGTATTCGACATAAAGCGTGTCGGATTCGAGTCGGGCCGGGTGAGTCGGAGGGGTGTTCAGGGCATCGAAGTTGTAGTAGGCGGTCTCGACCTCCGGCCCGGACGCCACCGTGTATCCGATGGCCGTGAAGATGTCGACGACCTCTTCCCACACCTGCATCACCAAATGGGCGGCACCGCGGTACGGGAGCCGACCCGGAAGCGTCATGTCCGTCCGGTCCGCTTCGAGACGCAATGCACGTTCGGCGGCCGCCAGCACCGTCCGGCGCTCTTCGACGGCAGCTTCGATTGCGGTTGCGATCTGACTGATGGCCCTTCCCAATGCACGTCGCTCGTCGGGATCGGCGTCGCGCAGAGCGCGCCGAGCCTCGGCGATCGGTGAAGATTGGCCAAGCGCGGCCGTTGAAATGGCATCGACCGCTTCGACGCTGGCGGCCGCGGCCACGTCGGCCACGGCGCGCGTCTCCAGTTCGGTCAGGTCTTCGAGAGAGGCCATGAATGGCGGAGGTTAGTCCTCAGCCCCCGCGGTCCCTAGATAGGCCACAATCGCCCCGGCGACCGCGGCATTGAGACTCTCCGAACCGCCCGGCATCGAGATACTGACCAGAAGGTCGCATCGTTCCAACACCTCCGGGGGAAGCCCGTGAGCCTCGCTCCCGACCACGATCGCGGCGTGGGCTGAGATGGGCCCAGCCGCCTGCCCGCCGCTCGGCACGGTCCCGATGATCTCTCGCCTTCCCAGATCCGCCACGGCCACGACCTGTCCGACGGTGGTCCGGAAGTGACCCCCGGCCGCACTCCGCAGCACCTTGGGCGACCAGGAATCTGCCGACTCCGGCCCGGCGACATATCCATAGCCGAAGGCAGCCGCGGTACGCAGCAGAGTCCCGCAATTGCCCGGATCGGACACACCCCATGCGACCAGAACCGGCCGATCGACCGGAATCACCGGGTCTGGGATGGCGATCACCGCCACCGGGCCGCGCGGGGTCTCGGTGCCGGCCACTCGCTGCAGCACTCGGCCGGTCACCTGATGGAACACAGAGCCTGCCTCCCGCGCCATCGCTCGGGCCATCTCGTCCAATCCGAACACCTCATGCACCCGGTGACCGGCCTGGACCGCCTCGGCCAGAGTCGCCGGTCCCTCGATGAGAGTCCGGCCCGTGGCTCGACGGTACCGAGCTCGATGCAGCTTCGCCGCGGCGACGACGGCCGTGTTCTTTACCGAGGCGACGACCTCTTCAGCCGACACGGGGAAGGTCGAACCGCGGCAGTTCAGCCGCGGTGCTCGGCGTGGAGAGCCTTGGCCTGCTCGACCCAGTTGTCGCGAGCGACACGATCTTTGAATTTCGTAAGTGCAGCCGCCACCATCGCGACGTCTTGCTCGTCGAAAGCAGCGATCTGTTCGAACGTCTTGATGTTCAACTCGTGAAGCATGCTCTCGAGCACCGGCCCGACGCCCTTCATCTCCTTCAGATCGTCGGGTTCGACATCGGCCAACGCCGCAAACCTCTCTCTGACCTGGACGGCTGCCGCCTCTTGATCTGGTTCCACCGCCACTGTCGCAGCAGCCTCGTCATCCGGTGTGGCGGCAATGGTCTCGACCTCGTCCTGTGCCGAGGCCGTCTCCTTCGAGTCCGAAGCAGGCTTCGGCTCGGGCTTCGTCTTCGGCTGTGCCTCCTTGGACGACTGCGTCGTCGGCTCGGCCGCAGCCTCCGGCACCACGGCAACCGGCAATGCGGCGGTGGCGAACTTGACCAGCTCCCCGAATGCGCCCGGATCGGACACTGCCATCTCGGCCAGCATCTTGCGATCCACCTCGATGTCGGCCGCCTTCAGCCCGGCGATGAACCTGCTGTACGACATGCCGTGCTGACGGGAGGCGGCGTTGATCCGTGCGATCCAGAGGCGCCGAAAGTCACCCTTCCGAGCACGCCGGTCGCGGTAGGCGTCCTGCATCGCGTGCATGACCTGCTCGTTGGCAGCTCGGTACCTGCGGCCTCTGGCACCCTTGTAGCCGGAAGCCCGCTCCAGGACCTTGCGGCGCTTCTTCTTGGCGTGTACGGAACGCTTGATCCGTGCCATGCCGCCTCCTACTGCCCCAGCATTCGGTTTACGCGCTTGCGATCGGCCGGCGACACATCTCGGTCACCCTTCAACCGGCGCATCCTCCGACTCGACTTCTTGCCGACCACAAGGTGGGCGCGCGAAGCCTGACGGCGCCGCAATTTGCCCGTACCGGTCTTCTTGAACCGCTTGGCGGCGGATCGACGTGTCTTTTGCTTCGGCATCTAGATCTACTCCTCGGCGTCCGTTCCTGCGCCCGTACCTTCCTTGTCCCGTTTGGGGCGGTTGCGCAGCGGCGTCAATTGCATCGTCATGTTTCGTCCCTCGAGCTTTGGCCCGGACTCGATCTCGCCGTGATCTTTGGCGTCCTCGACCAGCCGACGGAGGATCTTCTCCCCCAATTCCGGATGGGTGATCTCCCGACCCCGGAACATCAACGTGACCTTGACCTTGTCGCCATCGTCGAGGAATTGGATCGCCCGACGCATCTTGACCGCGTAGTCGTGGTGATCGATCTTGGGACGAAACTTCACCTCTTTGATGACCGTGCGGGTTTGCTTCTTTCGAGATTCGCGCTGGCGAACCGACTGCTCATACTTGTACTTGCCGTAATCCATAAGCCGGCACACGGGTGGCCGCGCCTCGGGCGCCACCTCCACCAGGTCCATTCCCAGCTCGTTGGCCAGCCATCTGGCCTCTTCAATCGGCTTGACTCCGATCTGTCCCCCATCGGGAGCCACCAGCCTGACTTCCCGGGACCGGATCTTGTCGTTGACCCTTGGTTCCTTTGCGATCGATCGACCTCCTGTGTCGATGGCTACATCATGTGACGCGAAAAGAGACGGCAGCACAGCTGCCGTCTCCACAAATGAACCCGATTGAACGGGTCCGTTCTGGTGACCTCGGCGCATCGCAGATGGCCGGGTGGGAAGCAGCGCCTCCGCTTAACTCTCGGTTGTACCGGTCGGAGGATAAGTCGGTGGTGCCACAGAGTCAATGTCGGACTGCTGAACACTCGGCAGTTCCCGGCTCCAACCCACCGCGGTCGACGCATGGAATAACGCCAAAGCGACCGGGCGGACGCTCTCGGCCGCAACGGTTCACCGCACAATCCTCCATTTACTCGGGACCATCCCGAAATCACGGCCCAGTCCGGCCCGACAACCTAGAAGAGCCGTCCCTGCGGCGAGGGGCGCTCCAATCGCTGCACGCCATTCCAGGCGATGCCGTCCATGAACACCCAGGAATGGCGATGGATCGGGCTCGGGCCGACCCACTGCAGCGCCGCCGTGTGACGGGGCTCCGGGTAGCCCTTGTTGGAGTCGAAGCACCAATGCGGATAGTGGACCGCCTCGGCCCGCATCATCCGATCCCTGGTCACCTTGGCAAGAATCGAAGCCGCCGAAATCGAAAGACAGAGCGAATCGCCCCGCACCAGGGTCCGAGTCTCGATGCTACCGACGAAGTCCCACGGGCCGTCTACCAAAGCAACTTCTGGTTTCAACGCCAGACCATCGAGAGCCCTCCGTGCAGCCAGCCTTTGGGCATCGGCCATTCCCAACGCGTCGCACTCCGCAGGCGTCGCATGCCCGACCGCCCAAGCGCGGCACCACTGCGAGATCCGATCGAACAGCGCCTCACGCTCATACTCGGTGAGCATCTTCGAGTCGCGCACCTTGTAGACCCGTCGACCCCTAGGAATGACCGCGGCACCCACCGTCAACGGCCCCGCCCAAGCCCCGCGACCGACCTCGTCCAATCCAACGACGACGTCGCGGCCGGCGTCCCACAGATCACGTTCCAGTGCCGTCGTCGGAGCCCTGCCCTTGAGAGCACCTCGTAACCGGGGAACGGTTGGAGCCGTCACTAGCGCCGACCTTACATGCCCAAGCTCTTCGTGATGTGGCTCATGAGGGTGCTGCTCGAAGCCGCCGCGCCGAGCTTGTTTGGTCGGCGGCACAGTTGCCGACATCTGATGCACGCCGTGGGAACAACACCCCAGCCCCCGGACCCCGTCTACGAACTAGGTGTCGAGTCCGACGTCGGAGATGTCGAGCAGGTGGCCGAGTTTGGTCATCTTGGTGGCCAGGTAGTCGCGGTTGTGATCGGTGGGAGCGATCGACAACGGCACCAGCTCCACCACCCGCACTCCGAGGCTCTCCAAGCCCGCTCGCTTGGCAGGATTGTTGCTGAGCAGTCGAACCGATTGGACACCGAGCGCTTGGAGAATCGCTGCCGCTACCAAGTAGTCGCGCGAGTCGGCCGCAAACCCCAGCTCCTCGTTCGCCTCCACGGTGTCGCGACCCTGGTCCTGGAGGGCATAAGCCTGGAGCTTGCGCATCAGGCCGATGCCACGCCCCTCGTGCCCCCGCGAGTAGAGAACCACACCTATCCCCTCATCGGCCACCAGTCGCATGGCCGCGTTCAGCTGAGGACCGCAGTCGCATCGAAGCGATCCAAAGACATCACCGGTGAGACACTCCGAGTGAACCCGAACCAGCACCCGGTCGACAGCGGCCACACTCCCGCGGACCAGCGCCAGATGTTCGGTCCCATCGCGAGACGCTTCAAACCCGACCGCAGTGAAGTCCCCGAACTCGGTCGGGATTCGGGCTTCTGCCCTGCGGGTCACTACCTCTGTCCAACTCACCTCTGCCTCCGTGCTTCCACCCGCAGGTCGGGCCCGACTCGACGTACATCGAGCATCTCCAACCGATGCTGATCTCCGATGGTGCCGAACACGCCATCGAAGGCGGGGCGGCCTACACCTCCCGCAATAGCTCCGGCAAGGTACAGGATGTAGCGATCGACCAGGTCGGCCTTCTCCAAGCCACCCGCCAGGGCCGCTCCTCCCTCCACCAACAGGTCGACGACGTTTCGACTTCCCAAATCGGCCACCACCCCTCCGAGGTCCACTCGAGGCCCGTCGGCCACGACAACCACCTCCCCAGGCAAATCCAACTGAACCGGGGCGTACACAATCGGATTGCGTTCGAACACCTTGGCCGCCACCGGCAATGGGCGCCTGCCGGCGATGACGATCGGACGAGGTTGTCGGTCGCCCAAGCCTTCGATACGAACCGTGAGCCGAGGATCGTCGGCGATAACCGTTCCGGCACCCACCATCACCGCATCTGATCTACTCCGCAACAGGTGTGCGTCGCGACGTGCCTCCTCTGAGGTAATCCATTGAGAGGTTCCGTCGGCCGCAGCAGTCTGACCATCCAACGTCATCGCCAACTTGAGGGTGACCAGCGGCCGCCCGGTTCGACGGTGGTGGAAATAGCCTGGATCTACTGCCTCGGCCAGAGCGGGGGTCGGATCCATTTCGACTTCGATCCCGGATCGGCGCAGGGATGCAATCCCCGAGCCGGAGACTCTCGCATCGGGATCTTCAATCCCAATCACGACTTTTGCCACCCCTGCCGCGATCAGGGCCTCCGTGCAGGGAGGCGTGGTGCCCCGGTGGCTGCACGGCTCCAGAGTCACGAAGAGCGAGGCGCCCGCGGCGGCCTCGCCTGCTTGTCGCAGGGCGTGGATCTCAGCATGCGGCGTCCCCGCCGCCAGGTGCGCCCCTCGGCCGACGATCGTGCCGTCCCCAGCCACGATCAGTGCGCCCACCCTTGGATTGGGGTGTGGGTGCTCGGGACGCGCTAAATCTGCTGCTCGATCCATCAGGCTGCGGTAGTCCGGCTGCATCTTCGCTCCGTGGGGGAGCGAGAGTGTACGAGGGCTCGAGCGCCTACCCAGCTGGCAATTAGCAATGGTGACTGTATACCTGACGCACCCAGTTGCTTGAGCATAGGATAGAGACGGCGGCTCGGGTGCCGAAAGGACGCGACCACGGTTAGTACCGTGGGGTGGGGAGATCATGGGTAGCACCATGGATTCCACCCACACCGGCTCAGCCGGTTTCGTTTGTCGGTTGAACCGGGGGCCGCCGTTTCTCCTTGTCGTCCTCGTCGGCTACATCCTCATCCTTCGGCGGTGGGGGCGTGGCGAGTAGGTCGGCTAGGACTTCTTCGAAATTGCTCGGGAGGTCCACGGGTTTCTCGTCTGGCATAGGTCCACAGCGTACTATCCGAGGGCTTGCCAGGAACCACATCGGTGTAAGCAAAGCCAAACTTTGCCGCGAAGCATTCAGGGCGTGATACCATGCCGAACCATGACCAACGAAGTCACACTGAAGGATGCGCTACGGGACGCTGAGCAACGGTTAGCAGCGGCGAAAGACGAGAGCGACAAGTTCCTGATTGAGATCAAGGAGCGGATGGAGGGCTTGGCGACCGAGATCCGCGGACTCCAACTGGCGATGCATCGGCATAACGGAACGGCTCCGACTGGTGCCACGCCACAGCCCGACATAATTGAGTGGCGCGTGTTGCGACGCACGATCGCCCTCCTAACACTTATGGCCACGCTATCAACGCCGTCTTCACCGGCGGCACTGGCGGCCATGCTCCGAAAGCGCGGGCGAGACGACGAGGCACCGGTAATAAGTGCGACGCTCAATCATCTTCGCAAACAGGGGAATGTTACGAACCACGGTGGCGGGAGTTGGGTAATCACCTACAAGGGGAGGAGCAAGGTGGAGAAGGATTAGACGCGGAGAAACCCGCCTGAACCTTGCGACAGATACGGGCGGGCTTCTCCTGACCGGGGATGGCTTGGTGCGGGCTGAGGACTGTTCACCCAGAAGCCCGAGGGTTCAACTCCCTCCATCTCCACTCGGGTGACGGGTCGGTCTTGGTCCCCCCAACTTAGGCCGCTGGACGAGCCGAGACTGGCCCTAACCCGAAACTATGTGTTGTCATCGGCACCATGACGGTAGTGCTGTAGTACCGCAATGGTATCACGGTTACCCCTTGCGAGAACGAGCACGTTGCTTGCGGTCGCGATCATCCGTTAGGTCGTTCGTAGGTAAGTCGCTTGCCCGCACTCTGCTGGATCATGCGGGTAGTGCGCTCCCCATCCGTCACCTTGCGGGTGTTGTATCTGAAATCGAACTCTGACAAGTAGCGGTGAAGATGCTCTCGGCTCACCCGATGATGTGTGCCGTCGATGCTTCTCTTCAATTGGCTGAAGTAACCCTCAACCCGGTTCGTTGTCACGTCACCACGGACGTACTCGCCCTTCTTGTGTGTCACGGTCTGGTGAGCAGCGAAGCCTCGACCGGGCTGCTTGTAAACGGCGTACTCGTCGGTGTGAAGCGTGGCTGAGGGATCGACGTTCTCCTTGAGGATCTGGCCGAGTGTGGCTCCGGTGACGTTGGCGACGACAGTTGAGCGAACCTCCCCGTCGCGTTGCACCAGGGAGAACACCGGGGTCTTGGGTGAGTCTGCACCGGGACGGCCGCGGCGCTTGCCCCTGCCGCCCAGATATGCCTCGTCGGCCTCAATCGTGCCGGTGAGACGGTCTGCGAGTGGCGACCGTGCCATTGCGTAGCGGATGCGGTGGGCGAGGAACCACGCAGATTTGTAGGTAATCCCGAGCTGACGATGAAGCTCGTGAGCGGCGACCCCATTCTTTCCGCTACACATCATGTGAATCGCGAGCAGCCACTTTGAGATCGGAATCTTTGTTCCCTCGAAGATCGAACCGACGAGGACCGAGAACTGTTTACGGCACGACGCGCACTTCCAGACGCGGCGATAGGAGTGATTGCCTGCCTTGGTAGTGCGGTGACCTGACTTCGGCTTCAGAAAGTAGTGCTTCTCGGTGTGCCCACAGTGCGGGCAGATAGGGCCGTTAGGCCAGCGGATCGTCTCGATGAGTTTCCATGCCTCTGACTCATCAGAGAAGTGTCGGGCAAGTGTCGCAAGGTTCAAGTCCATACCCGAAGCATACCCTCAGATCATGGGTTTGTCAAGTATATAATCACCTTAGCAATTAGCAAGAGAGAACCACTCCACCCGGGAGGTGGCCTGTCGCGGGTAGTGCCCGACGGTTGGTTGGATCACTCTCCCCTCTGGGGGGAGTCAATCGGCCGCAGCCCGATTGGTGGGGAGACTCACCAAGTCGCGCGGCAATCCCGCTGCCTATCTGACGCACACCGACTCGGCGAACTGACCCACAAGACGCATGATCGAGTAGCTACACAACCCGGCGCAACCACCCGGTGAAAGGCCACTACGACACACAACACGCGTTGGCCCGACGGAGACGAAGACCAGGTACCCCCCACGCGGCCGCTAGCCGTTATGCGGTTCTGCGGTCGATCTTATACGAGGAGCCTGCCTCGGTCTTGGCGTGCTCCTTCATCTCGGAAGCAATCGCGCTGGCCTCCCACTCTGTGGTGAATCTGCGCCGATCGTTGGTGGCCACCCCCAGCGAGAACGAAACAATCGGAAAGATGTGACGCTCGCCGCTGCGATCAAGAAGCTCCACATGTCCCCTCAAGGCGTCGTGGGTGTCGTAGAAGTCGAGAATGCCGTCGTCGAATCGATCAACGACGTCCTCACAGAACTTCTCGACCAGCTCGGGATCGAGCACCATGATGAAGTCGTCGCCTCCGACGTGCCCGATGAACGCGTCCGGATCACCTACGGCCGTCGCCACCTCGAGCAGGGTGTTGGCGGTGAACTTGATGACGTTGTCACCTCGCATGAAACCGTAGTGGTCGTTGTAGGCCTTGAAGTTGTCGAGGTCTCCGTGAATCACCGCCACCGGACCGCCCGCATTGATTCGCCGCTCCAGTTCTTCTGAGATCCGGAAGTTGCCGGGTAGTCCGGTCAAAGGCGAAAGGTCTCGCATCGCGTTCGAACGACGCAAAACGGCACGAATCCGAGCCACTAGTTCCTCGAGGGCAAAGGGCTTCGTGATGTAATCATCGGCCCCCGCATCCAGGCCCCGGACGATGTCGCTCACCTTCGACTCTGCCGTGAGCAAGACGAGAGGCACGTTGGTCGTCGACGGATTCGTCCGAAACCGCGCCAACACCTCGTACCCGGCGCCATCATCCAACGAGAGATCGACCAGGAACAGATCGGGTGGGTGTTCGACGCCCATGGCAAAGCCTTCCTCGGCCGTGGAGGCGCTCTTGGTGGTGTAACCCTCGAGTTCGAGGTTGGTGGTGACGAAGCGGACGATGTCCGGATCGTCGTCAATCAGAAGGATTCGTTCGCTCATTCGGCTCCGTCGGCAGCAGCTCGCAGTCGCCCCACTGCTGCGACCGGGTCCGGATCACCAAAGATCGCCGTACCGGCAACTATGACATCCGCGCCCGCAGCCCGCGCCAGTGGTGCATTGTCGGGGTCGATTCCCCCGTCGATCTCGATATCGGCATGTAGACCTTCCGAGTCAACGAACTTTCTGGCAGCCTCCACCTTGCCGAGCACCTCCGGAATGAAGACCTGACCTCCAAAGCCCGGGTTCACCGACATGACCAGAATCAGGTCGCAGAGCTCGACATACGGGACCACTGCGTCGAATGGCGTGGCCGGAGACAGCACCAGGCCGAAGTCGAGGCCCGCCTTTCTGGCTGCGGCAGCCGCTCTGGTCGGGTCGGGGTGTACCTCGATGTGGACGGTGACCAGGTTGGCTCCTGCCTGCGCCAGCGGATCGAACAGACTGATCGGATTCGACACCATCAGATGGCAGTCGAAGTAGAGGTCGGTGGTCGCCCGGAGCGATCGGATGATCGGCATCCCAAACGTGAGATTGGGCACGAAGTGGCCGTCCATCACATCGACGTGAAGCAGATCGACCACCGGCTCGATCCGAGAAACCTCATCCGCCAGGTGGGCGAAGTCTGCGGCCAGAAGCGACGGTGCGATCTTGACGGGCATGGCGTCAGAGTAGGACGCGACGGCGCGGGGCAGTGGGAATCCTTTCCCGTTTCCCGAAACGCCCGACGCCCGAGTCTCTGATCGGGTTTCGGGTATCGGGTATCAGGACTCGAGCACCCGGCACGTGAGCGTTACCCTCCCCATCCATGGACCGATATCGAGTCATACCCGGCACCGCCGTCGACCTCGGGTCGCTCGATCCGGCGGACACCTCCGCCTTCTCGAACGGCAAGAGCGCCGCCAAGACGAGGCTCAAGGCCCTAAACGACCGCATGGAGGCGCTTCAGGAGCTTCTCTTTGCCGAGGGCCGACACAAGGTGCTTATCGTTCTGCAGGCGACGGACGCCGGCGGCAAGGACGGCACGATTCGCCACGTGTTCGAAGGTGTCAACCCCCAGGGGGTCAAGGTCGCTTCGTTCAAAAAGCCGACATCGCGAGAACTCGGCCACGACTACCTGTGGCGGATCCACGCCCACACTCCCCAGACGGGCCAGATCACGATCTTCAATCGGAGCCACTATGAAGACGTGCTTGTGGTGCGGGTCCACTCTCTGGTGGACAGAGCCACTTGGTCGCGCCGTTACGACCACATCAACGACTTCGAGCGCATGCTGACCGATGAGGGCACCACGATCATCAAGTTCTTTCTGCACATCTCGAAGGATGAGCAGGCCGCACGGCTGCGAGCCCGTCTGGCGACTCCGCATAAACAGTGGAAGTTTGCTTCAGGAGACCTTGCCGAACGAGAGCGCTGGACCGACTACCAAGCTGCATTCGAGAACATGCTGTCGCGCACCAGCACCGATTGGGCCCCGTGGTACGTGGTACCCGCCGACCGCAAGTGGTATCGCAACCTTGTGATCTCGGAAGTCATGATCGCCGCGCTCGAGAGTCTCGACATGAGCTTCCCTCCTCCTCAGGAGGGACTCGAAGGTATCGAGATCACCTGAGGTCGGCCGGCTGTGCCCGTCTGCCGTTCATCCAGGCCAGAGCCGTCATCACCGGCTTGCCCGCCGGTTGCACCTCGATCAGTTCAACGGCCCCGGTGCGACTCCCGAGGATCACGCGACCGTCCATCACCCGAGCCTCGCCAGGCGTGGTGGCGACCTCCGGAGTTCTGGCCGCCACCCAGATCTTGAAACGTTCGCCATCTATCAGGCACCACGCTCCCGGCTTCGGGTTGAAGGCGCGAATCGCGCGATCCACCGCCTCGGCCGAATGACGGGTCGGATCGATATGAGCCTCCTCGGTCAAGACCTTCGCCGCCGCGGTAGCCCGAGCCTCGTCCTGCGGCATCGCCGACATTTCACCTGCCAGATACCGCGGCAAAGCGGATATCAGCAGACTGCCTCCGACGGCGGCAATCTTGTCGGTCAAGCTCCCGGTGTCGTCGACGGGCCCGATAGGGACCACCTCGGTCGCGATCACCGGACCGGTATCGAGCCCGGAATCCATCCTGATAATTGAAACGCCCGTCTCCTGGTCACCCGCCAAAATGGCGCGCACCACCGGACTGGCCCCGCGCCACCTCGGCAACAGCGAATAGTGGACATTTACGAAGCCCCGGCTCGGAACCTCCAGCAGTTCGGGCTTGATCAGCCGGCCGTAGGCGGCGACGACCACGACGTCCGGTGATACGGCTTGCACCACATCGAACAACTCGGCACCGGTGGTCGGCTGGGCGACCATAAGCCCCCACCCCCCCGCGGCATCCTTGACCGGTGGAGCCTGCAGCCCTTTGGAGCGACCCCGCGGCCTGTCGGGCCGTGTGATCACAAGACTCACGTCGGCAACTTCTCGCAGCGCCGACAGGATCGGTACCGCCGCCGTCGGTGTCCCCATGAAGGTGGCACTCCAACGCCGCTGAGCCGCCCCCTCGGCTGACGGGGAAGTCACCTAGCACCCCGCGCCAGACCATCTTGACGCAACTCGCGCAACGCTTCCTTTCGAACCCGACGAGGCAGCCGCTTCAGCAGGAGAGTACCCCCGAGGTGGTCTATCTCGTGTTGGAGCACCCGCCCCATCAATTCGTCTCCCTCATACATCACCGGGTGCCCATCGACGTCGATGCCACTGGCCCGGGCATAGGCAGATCGCTTGATCGGCCAGTACCTCTCGGGGACGCTCAGACAACCCTCCTCGTACGTCCAGGAGCCGCTGGTTGCTTCCAACACCGGGTTGATGAGATGAAATGGACCTTCGCCGACGTCGCCGACAACCACCCGGAGAGAGATTCCTATCTGCGGCGCGGCCAGACCGATTCCCGGTGCCTGGTACATCGTCTCGAACATGTCATCGACCAGGCGACGAACGTCATCGTCAACAGGCTCGACCCTACGGGCCTCAATCCGGAGGACGGGGTCGGGATAAATGCGAATCGGGAAGACGGCCATCGTGCTGCGGAGGATAGGGCTGGACGGCCCAACTCCGGCCAATGGCTGGCGGACCTTTCTTGGCCGCTACCCGCCTCACAGATCCACCGGATCGGCATCGATTCTGACCCGGGCCCCGCCCTCGCGCCACCTCGACACCACCGATCTCACTGCGATCCGTGCTGCAGTCAGATCCTTGCCCTGCAGCAACCACCTCGTTCGTCCACCGCTGTCGGCCGGGCCGAGCAGGTCGGCCCGCTCGCCAACCGCTTCATGGAGCTCGACGGCGGCGTCGACCGGCGGATCTTCGACCTCGAGGACCATGAGTTCTCCCCCCGGCGGAAACCCGGCGGCGGCACGCTCGGCCGAATCGACCCGCACCAAGGTGATCGGATCGGCACGTCGGATCGCCTCGATCACAGGATGCGATGGATCAGCCGTTTGGATCAGGCCCCGTCGTCCGCGACCCCGCCCTGCGGCAGCAATCGCCCGCGCCAGCAACCGCAGTGCATCTTCGGCCGCCCGATAGTTCGGTGCAACCATCGGCCCGTCAGCGTCGACCACGATCGTGAGACCGACCGACAGACCGGGCAGATCCCGTTCGGTGCCGACCACAACCAGCCGGCCACTTGCCCCGTCCCCGACGTTCTCTCGGCCCACAACACGAGCAGCCTCATCTGCCACCCGCGAAACGCCGTAGCCCAGCATCTCGAATCGTCCGAAGCCGCACTCCGGACAATCCTCCGATCGAGCGTCACATCGAATGCAGATCCCTTCGTCGAAGGCGCCCGAACCACAGCGAGAACACCTGCGGAGCGCCTTGCAACGACCACACCTCTGCGCCGTGCTCCGCCGGTGAGTAAACAACAAGACACGCGTCCCTGCAGCCACCGAGGCCCGTAGCGCCGCCCGGGCCGTTGGGCCGATAAGCGACCCGACACCGTTCTCGGTGCGCCGATCGACCACCTCTACCTGTCCCCAAGGCCGTCCGGTGGCGGGGATTCGATGGGAGGTGCCCAGTGCCAGGGCCTCGGCGGTGGGCACCAATCCCAACAGCACCAGACCGAACCGCTCGACCTGAGACCGTTTGAGCAGGATCTGTCGGGCATGGGTGGTCGGAGTCGACTTATCCTTCATGCCACGGCGACCTTCCCCAACCACAAAGGCCACCGCCAGGTGTCGGACCGGCCAGAAGGCGGAACCGCGTGTTCCGACAACGAGCGACCCGGGTCGAGTCGCCGCCTCCACCCAAGCTCTTGTCTTATCCGCATCCGATTCGGCCGAAGTACTGGCCACCACCCGGTCGCCCAGGATGCTCGCCAGTTCCCGCGACAGCACCTCGCTCTCGGCCACGGTTGGAGCAATCACCAGGCCGCTCCTGCCGTCGCTCAGCGCCGGGGCAATCGAGGCAGCTATCGGTGCCGCCCAAGATTCGCCGCCGATCCAGGTCTCGGTCGAAGGCCGTTTCCGGGCTGCCAGTGCGTCGGCCATCCGCGGTGTCGGCGGCTCCGACATCCCCACCAGCGGCGGGCGCTCTTCCCAGGTTCGAGCCCTGGGCAGATTGGGCGGGGTTGCCTTGTTCAGGACGGCGGCCAGAGGAGCCACGTATCTGATCGCCGCCCATCGCATCACCTGCAAGAACCTGGTGTCGAAGACGGGGAGGTCTCCAGATCGGGTCAAGACAGACTTGAGACGGGCAGCGTCTCCTTCACTCTCGGCGACTACCCAGCCCCGAACCCGGCGTCCTCCGAGGGGGACACGAACGATTGCGCCCACACCCACTTCGATGCCTTCCGGAACGGCATATGCAAAGCCGTCGTCCACAGAGAAGGATGGAACATCCGGCACGACTCGAACGATCCGGGTCAGGTGGAAGCTCTCTCTTCCGCGATCAGATCCCACAGCCTGGCGGCTACCTGACGCTTCCTCATCACCGGCCACCCGTCACTGGCGCCGTTGGGCCGAATGATCGTGACCTGGTTGGTGTCGACTCCGAAACCGGAGTCGGGCAAGGTCACGTCGTTGGCGACGAGGAGGTCGACTCCTTTGGAGGAGGCCTTCTCCGCCGCCTGCTCGACCGAACCGGTCTCGGCTGCGAATCCGACCAGGAACGGTGGATTCTCCTGAGAGGCCACACCGGCGAGGATGTCCGGCGTCGGCACCATCTTCAGATCCGGCGGCCCCGACGCCCGGCGCAGTGTTGTGTCTGCGCGATCCTGAGGCTTGAAGTCGGCGACCGCAGCCACCAGTACCGCAACGTCCACTCCCCCGGCGAGCTTCCACACCGCCTCCGCCATCTCATCAGCCGTTTCGACCTGCACCACATCGATCGAATCGGACACCGGGAGGTCGGCGGTAGTCACCAGTGTCACCGCCGCTCCACGAGCCGCGGCCTCAACCGCGACCGCGGTTCCCATCTTGCCGCTCGAGCGATTGCCCAAGTATCGAACGGGATCGATCGGCTCGCGGGTTCCTCCGGCACTAACCAGCACCCTGGTACCCGCCATTGAGCCTCCACCGAGCAGAGCTTCGATCCTGTCGACGATCGGTTCGGGTTCACTCATCCGGCCGGGACCCTCGTCTCCCCCGGCCAGAGGGCCACTCTCCGGTCCGACGAGGTGTACCCCATCGGCGTTGAGAAGGCTCACATTGCGCTGAGTGGCCGGGCTTTCCCACATCTCGGTGTGCATGGCGGGAGCGACCACCACCGGCCCGGTGAAGGCCAGCACCGTCGCCGAAAGCAGATCGTCGCTGAGACCATTGGCCAGCCGGGCCATCGTCGCCGCCGTCGCAGGAGCGATCACGATGAGATCTGCCCAGCGCGCAAGTTCGGTATGCGGGCTCACCGACTCTCCACCGAAAAAGTCCTCGTACGGCGCGGTTCCCGTGATCGCCGCCAGCGTCTGCGCCCCGAGGAACTCGCCGGCCGACGAGGTCATGATTGCCCGGACCTGAGCTCCTCTCTCGATGAGGCGACGCGCCAGATACGCGACTTTGAAGGCGGCGACGCCGCCGCTGACCCCGAGCAGGATCCGGCGACCGGTCAGCACGGTTCTTTACTCGTCGATGTCGACGACGACCTTGTCTGCCGCAATCTCCTCGAACGCGATCGAGAGCGGCTTACGCGACAGGGAATGGACCTGCGGCGGGATGTACCCACCGATGCCCTCGCCGAGCTGGTTGAAGTAGGCGTTGATCTGGCGAGCACGGCGAGCCGCGAGCACGACCAGGGTGAACCGATACTCGGTGCGTTCGAGCACGGTCTCGATAGGAGGTTCAATCATCGTTATTCGTCACTGGTTAGGGAACGGTTGCGAGTATATCGGCCACCTGGTCTATGACAGCATCAAGGCCGTCGTTCACGACGAAGTGATCAAAGAACTCGCGGCTCTCCGCGATCTGGTCGTTGGCCACCGCCAGCCGGGCCGTCACGTCTGCCTCCGACGTATCGCCGCGCGAACGCAATCGGCGCGCCAGCTCCTGCATGTCGGGGGGGGTGATGAAGATCATCAGAGCATCCGGGAACCGTTCCCGAACGATGCGAGATCCCACGATCTCGATGTCCAGCAGCACATCCTTCCCGGCGGCTCGCTCCCGCTCGAGTTGTTCCGCCGGGGTTCCGTACAGGTGTCCTCCGTATTTCGCCCACTCGACCAGCTCGCCGGCAGCGATGGCCCTCTCGAATTCGTCATGGTCGACAAATCGATAGTCCACCCCTTCCACCTCGTCCGGCCGCGGTGCCCGCGTCGTCATCGAGACGGAAAAGAAAAACGGGATCCGCTGCGCCAGTCCGTCGACGACGCTGGACTTCCCTACCCCGGATGGCCCCGACACGACGATGAGACGCCCGCGCCGGGGTTGGTCAGGAGAGCGCGGCGAGGAGGGCCTCCTTCTGCTTTCGTCCGAGTCCGCGTAACCGGCGGTTCTCGGAGATGCCCAACTGCTTCATCAGACGGAAAGACTTCACCTTGCCCAGACCGGGGAGAGCTGTAAGGATCGCCTTGACCTTGATGCCACCCACCAGGTCATCATCTGCTTTAGCGAGGGCATCGGAAAATGACAGCGCGCCCGAACTGAGGGCTTCACGAACGTCGGCTCGAGCCCGGCGTGCTTCGGCCGCCTTTGCCAGAGCGGCGTTTCGCTGTTCGGCGGTGAGTTTGGGGGGATTGCCCATGGGTGTGACCTCCTGGTGCGCCGATCGTATCAAGCGGTAGGTGCGACCTCTAAGTATGGGGCCACTGCGGCCGCCGGATCCGCGGCTCGGGCGATGCCGGCGTCGACGACGACCGCCAGCGCCCCTTTCGTCAACGCGTCCGACACCTCCGGCACGGATGCTGCTTGGTACACGACCACTGGGAGACCAGGCGCCACCTGCACCACCACTCCCACGTCACCGGCCACACCGAGGACGGCGGCGATTCCGGTACCGGCCAATCCCTGGGCGAGCGCGCTGACTGCCTTGCCGCGCCCGCCCGGGGGGTCGGGTGCTTCGGGCGGCACCGTTGTCGCCAAGAGCGCGGCGCCATATGTCGCCACCCCCTCGGCGGCGGCGGCGGTGGCGTCGGGTCCGATCGCACCGTCCACGGTCACCCAGTTCGCTCCGAGAGACGCCAGCGCCCGTACCGCGGCTACCACCTCGGTCGGGGAGCCTCCGATGCGTGCGTCGGCCAGCACCTCCGCTTCGGATTGGACCGTGGCGATGACCGCCGGCCCCACCCGATTCAGCAGGCGCGGGCCGATACGGACTCCGGCCCCAGCTTCACCAACCGACCGCGCCACCCGGCGGGCCTCCGTCGCCGTCGGAACGTCGAGCGACACGACGATCCGGTTCATTCTCCGGCCGCGACCTGCTGCTCGGCAAGCTTGGCGACGACGCCGTTGACAAAGCCCCCACTCCGTTCGGTGGAGTAAGCCTTCGCCATCCGGACCGCCTCGCTGATCACCACCGGCACCGGAGTCCGGGCGTGATGACGCAGCTCCCACAAGGCGATCCGAATCACGTTGCGATCGACCGGAGGCATCCGCTCGACCCTCCACCTGCGCGAAACCCCGGCAATCGCGGCATCGAGCTCCTCACGCTCGGCCCAGACCCCTTCAACCACGTCGGCAGCCCGCCGGCTCAGATCGCCGGTATATGGCTCACAACCGCGCTGATCGGCCTCATAGAGACGCTTGAGAGCTTCCTCACGTGCTTCGGGACGTCTCACCGGTGTCTCACCTACCCGGAGACCCGCGTCATGTATCCGCCGGTCCGGGTATCCACCTTGATGCGATCGCCCTGTTCCACGAATAGGGGGACCTGAACGACCAGCCCGGTCTCGAGCGTGACCGGCTTGGTGGCACCGGAAACCCGATCTCCTTTGACCCCCGGCTCGGCCTCGGTGACCTCCAACTCGACCGATACCGGGAGGTTGATGCCGATGGGCCGTCCCTCATACATCGCCAGATCGATCGAATCCCCCTCCTTCAGGAAGGAGACGGCATCGCCGATCTCTTCGGATGCGAGCGTTATCTGGGTGAAAGTCTCACCGTCCATGAAGTGGAATCCCAAGTCGTCGCGATAGAGGAACTGGTGATGCCTGCGATCGATGATCGCCTGCCGGACGTTCTCGTCGGCCCTGAAGGTCCGATCGACAACGGCTCCCGACTCCACATTCTTCAGCTTCATCCGAACAAACGCCTTGCCTTTGCCCGGTTTCACATGCTGGTATTCGACGATCTGAAAGATCCCGTCGTCGAGGTCGAGCGCCATCCCGGGCCTGACGTCGTTGGTGGAAATCATGATGCTCTCGGCTCCTTCGAAGACCGGGTGAGGATCGTCGATCCCGACTCGGTGACCAACACCATGTCCTCGATTCGTACTCCTCCCAGCCCCGGCAGGTAGACGCCGGGTTCCACCGTTATCACGTCCCCCGGCATCAGGGCATCATCGTTGCCGGCTCGTACCCAGGGCGGCTCATGGATCTCCAAACCCACTCCGTGCCCGGTGCTGTGAAGGAACTGCTCCTCGTATCCGTACCCTCGAAGGACTTCTCTAGCCGCTTCGTCCACCGCACCACACGCCACCCCCGGCGCGACCGTCGCCAGGCCGGCCTCCTGCGACTCGGCCACCGCCCTATAGACCCTCGCCATTTCGGCGTTGGGCTCTCCCGAAAGCCAGACGGTGCGGGACATGTCGCTGTGGTAGCCCTCGACGGTGCAGCCGTAATCGAGCAGCAGCAGCCCATCACCGACCGGGTTGCGACCCGATCGATAATGCGGGATAGATGCTCCGGCGCCGGCGGCGACAATGGGTTCCCACCCGGCGGCCCGACCTCCCGCCTTGCGCATCTCGTCGATGAGACGCCACCCCAGTTCCTCCTCCGAGAGCGTGGGCTCGGCGATCTGCATGAGAGCCGAGAAGGCACTGTCGCCGGCATCGGCGGCGGATTGGAGCGCGGCTACCTCGTCGACATCCTTGGTGCGGCGCAGCGCTTCAACGGCTCCTGTGCCCGGAGTCACTGCGACCCCGGTCTCTCTTTCGAAGTCGTCGGAGAACTGCCAAGTGACATCATCCGCTTCGAGGTCAACCCCGTCGAGGTCGTCGACCAGAGATCGAAACACGTCCCACATGCCGCTGGTGTACACGACCAAGTCGGCACCCGGCAGCGCGCTCACCAGTTCGGCGGCCAATTCGCCATATCGGCCGTCGGTCACAAACGTAGCCGGCCCGCCGGGCTTGACGAGCATCCAGCCGCTCGAGCCCGTGAAGCCGGTGAGATACCTCAGATTCGGTGCCTTGGAGACCAGCAACGGAGCCTCAATGGTGGCGCCCAGGGCTTGCAGACGTTGGGCGTGATTCATTCGTCTCCGATGCCGATCGCGTCTAGGCCGGCGTCGAGGGTAGCCGGGTCTATATGAGACACCAGAGGACGGCCCAACCCCTCCAACAGCACCATTCGCAGGCCCTCGGGGTCGCTCTTCTTGTCCATCCGCATCAGCCGATGGAGATCTGCCCGATTCAACCCCGGACACGCCACCGGCAGGCCCAACGCCGCGATAATGGCCTCGATCCGTTCCTCCCCGTCGAACCCGCAGACCATCCGGGAGATGGCCGACGCAGCCACCATGCCGACCGCTACCGACCGTCCGTGACTCCACCCGGCAACGGCTTCGACTGCGTGCCCGATGGTGTGCCCGAAGTTGAGATGAGCTCGCGACCCGGCCTCTCTGAAATCGGCCTCGACGATGGCCAACTTCACCGCAACTGCGCGTTTGACCACTTCCTCGAGATCGGCGTGGAGACCGGAGCGCTCGATCACATCCACCAGCCCGGGATCGCCAATCAGACCGGCCTTGAGAGCCTCCGCCATTCCCTCCGCCAGCAATTCGTCCGGCAACTGTTGGAGCAGGTCCACATCGATGACCACCCGATCGGGATGGGCAAACGTGCCGACAAGGTTCTTGCCGCCGACGTTGAGGGCCGTCTTGCCACCGATGGCAGCATCGACTGCTCCGAGCAGAGTCGTAGGCACGTATCGGGCCTCGATGCCGCGCATGTACACAGATGCGATGAACCCGGCGATGTCGGTGAGGGCCCCTCCACCGATGGCGACCACGATCCCGTCCCGCTTCACGCCGATTTCCCCCATCCATGCCGTCGTCTCCTCGACGACCTTGAACGACTTCGCCTCCTCGGCGTCGGGAAGCATGCGCGTCACCACCGGAATCGTCCGCGCCTCGAGATCGGACACCACCCGAGCCGTCACCTGCGCCGCGCCAGGCTGGGCAAGCACCACGATCAGCGTTTCGGGCCCATCGGCGATTTCTTCGAGAACGCCTCGGCCGATCGTAACGGAAGTCACCTCGGCGGCGATGCGTTCGTCCATGCCTCCACCACCAGATCGGCTACCTCCTCGGGAGAGCGGCCGTCGGTGTCGACCACCGCATCAGCCATATCGGCGTACCGTTGACGGCGTAGACCGTCGATCCGCTCGATGGCCGCCGGGCCGTTTGCCAAAAGGGGACGTTCCGATCCGGTGCCTATCCGGTCGGTCAGGGTTCCGATCGTTGCCCTCAGCCAGACAACCACTCCGCTGTCGCGCATGATCCCGGCAGCTTCAGTCATGATCGCACCACCGCCGGTTGCGACCACCGCGTGCCCTTCGGCCAGAACTCGAATGACATCCACTTCGACCGCGCGAAACCGAGCCTCGGACTCGCCAAAGAGTTCGCCGATACTGCGCCCCGTCTCCTTCTCGATGACCGAGTCTGCGTCGGCCCAATCGCAGTCGAGCGCCGCGGCCACGAGAGGCGCCACTGTGGATTTACCAGATCCCATCATCCCGATCAGCCATATCGGCCGCTCCATCAGAATTGCTCGAGGCGGCTGCGATAGCGCTTCATCGAATCCCGTACGTCGCTGATGGTGTCCCCACCGAGCATGCGGGATACTTCGGCGGCGATCACGAAGGCGACCATCTGCTCGGCGACGACGCCGGCAGCCGGAACGGCACAGACATCGGATCGCTCGCGGAAGGCGTCTGCAGGCTCCTTGGTTATGACGTTCACGCTCTGCAGCGGTCGCATCAGCGTCGAGAGGGGCTTCATCATCGCCCGAACAATGACCGGTTCGCCGTTGGTGATCCCACCTTCCAATCCGCCGGCGCGATTCGTCCTCCGAATGAACCCGGCGCCGTCGTGGCCGATCTCGTCGTGCGCCGACGAGCCACGCGCTTCCGCCAGCGCCGCCGCGTCTCCAATCTCCACACCCTTGATCGCCGGAATCGACATCACCGCTCCGGCGCGGAGACCATCGAGCTTGCGATCCCAGTGGGTGTGGCTTCCGACCCCCGCCGGGACGCCATGCACCACCACCTCGATGGTCCCGCCGACCGTGTCTCGCTCTTCATGAGCGCGGGCGATCTCCGCCAACATACCGGCCTCGGCCTCTTTGTCGAGGGTGCGAACCGGAGAAGCGTCGATCCGATCGAGCACCCCCGGACCGGGATGATCAGCACCGGAAACGGACACTCGGCCGATGGCGAGAACATGGCTGAGAACGGATATCCCGATCTCCTCCAGGTAGATCTTTGCCAGGACCCCGGCGACCGTCCTAGCTGCCGTCTCTCTGGCAGAGGACCGCTCCAGGATGTCCCGTGCATCGTGGGTGTCATACTTCTGCATGCCGGCCAGGTCGGCGTGGCCGGGCCGAGGCGTGGTCAGAGGCCTTTGGCTCTCTCCAGGATCCGGAGACATCTCCTCCACCCACTTGGGCCACTCGGTGTTTCTGATCACCACCGCCACCGGCCCGCCCAGAGTTCGACCAAAGCGAATCCCACCCAAGATCTCTATCTCGTCCTGCTCGAGCGCCATACGCCGGCCGCGGCCAGCTCCCATACGGCGACGCGCCAATTCGGTCGAGATCCGCTCCCGAGACACCTCCAGACCTGAGGGAAGCCCCTCGACGATCGTGACCAGGCCGGGACCGTGAGATTCCCCTGCGGTTAGAAAACGCAGCATGGCGGGGATGGTAATGGGAGGTGTTAGGAATTAGGGAAGAAGGCGGTAGGCATGCACTGAGTCTTCTTCCTAATACCTAATACCTAAGGCGGCACCAGCCGCCGACTCCTACTTCAGAATGCTCTGGCCTACGGCGAGCGTGAACGCACTGTCGCCAAAGGTGAACACGCCACCCGACTCTGTGAGGCTCACGACCTTGAAACTGACGGCAAAGGTGTCGCCGACTCCGACGGTGTAGGTCTCACCATCCACCTCGACGACCGCCACCAGCGAGCCACTCTCATCGCGCACCTCGAGCAGGACGACTCTGATCCCATCGGGACTGTCGCCGGCGGTGGTGGTCGTGGTCGAACCATCGCCGGTGGTGGTCGTGGTCGAACCATCGCCGGTGGTGGTCGTGGTCGAACCATCGCCGGTGGTGGTCGTGGTGGACTCGTCATCGAGCGTCGTCGTGGGGCCACCGCCACTCACGATCAGCGGCTCGAAGGGATCTCGGGGTTGGGAGACCTGGAAGCCTGACTTGATCTCCACCGATCCCGCGCCGGCGGCAGCAGACAGATTGGATTCGGTACTCGACTCGGGAGCACCGGCCAAAGGCTGCTCGGCTCCTCCAAACACACCGGCGGAGGCCATCAACCACATGGCGGCAATCGCGGTTGCCACCAGCAGCATCGCCACCAACACCGAGGCCAGCGTGCGTTTGGCGCTGATCATACGCCGGCCCCCGACGCCTCTAGGTCGCCCTCCCCATCGTCGGAGTCGGGTGATTCATCAGGAGTCAACGACTTGATCTCGTCGAGGATCGGCAGGAGGTCGGCCAATGTGAAGAATGCAAATCAGGTCCCTGGATTTGGCGATTGCGCCATCCAAGGTGCCACGCCCAACCACGACGATCAGCCGCCGAATTCCGACGGTCATGCTGGCCTGTGGGGATCAAGCACTGGTAGTGAGATGCGTCGTTTCTGTATGAATCGGCACGAGGGAAACATGAACATGATGTTCCTGGACTGGTCCGTTCGTAAGGTCGGCCTCAAGGAACTGTGGACACTCAAGTTCCATCGCAAGTGGAACGTCACCAATCGGTGGACGCTGGCGGGGGGCGTGAGTGGGGAGGATTGGCCCCAGTGGATGCGGACGTTTAAGGATTTCTAGACAGAAGTCGACCTTAAGAAGGAGATGAGAATGGAACAGGCAATCAGTCAACTGGTGCATGAGTACGAAACAGGAAAAGTGACGCGACGACAGCTCGTGTCGGGCTTGGGAGCACTCGCCGCTTTTTTGGGGGGTGCGGGTCGGATCTTCGAAACGCAACCCGCACTAGGCGCAGAGGGTAAGGCGGCGAGTACTTTTGAGGCGACCGAACTCAATCACATCGCGCTTCGCACCACCGATGTCGCGCGCTCGCGCGACTGGTATGTGAAACATCTCGGGCTGAAGGTCTCCCGGGAAGGTGAAAACAACTGCTTTCTCACCTTTGTAATCAGAAATATTAATAGTCCCACCACCAAGCTGAGCCAGCTCTACATCTGCAAGAGGATTACTTGATATTTGTTGAGAAGGAGAAGAGGGCGCTGTTTGTGGGCTGAGGGACCCAATGCTTGGACTGGTCTTTGTAGTAATCTCCTTACTATTTCTCCCTAATAAAAATATGCCAACTGCGACCAATGCTATTATAGGAAGAATAAAGTAGACAAAAACTTTCATATATTAATTCTAGTATACTACACTGGGGTATGTGAAGAAGGAAAACTATTATATTTTTAAGCC
>JACZWZ010000008.1:0-418 GCA_022571885.1 Acidobacteriota bacterium | reverse complement strand
TCCCGGGAAGGTGATAACAACTGCTTTCTCACCTGTGGCAACAACTTTCTTGCCCTCTTCAGAGGAGAAGAGGCGAAGATGGATCACTACTGCTATTCGGTCAAGGGCTACGACGTGCGAGACGCGGAGCGCAAGTTAAAAGCCGAGGGAATTGAGCCCACCGTGCGGGGAGGCAATCGCATCTATTTCGAGGATCCGGACGGTCTGACCGTTCAGTTGGCGGCCGAGACGCATCTCCCTTAGTCAAACTTCTCCTGGTCTTCGACCTCGTCGCGGCCCGCCGGGTCGTAGTCGGGTATCTCGATTTGGTCGGTATAGAACCAGTCGAACATGTCACGCCGCAGCTTGGCCATCCAGCGTTTTTTCTGCTCTTTACGTTTCATGTTGTAGAAGACCACCCCTTCGGCCATGACCGTTT
>JACZWZ010000208.1 GCA_022571885.1 Acidobacteriota bacterium | reverse complement strand
ATCAGATCAGGCACCGGCTCCAACCACCGGACGAGTGGAGTAAGGAGATCCTCGATCCAGGTTCCGACGGCAGCCTGCGAGGTCGGTGCCAGAGTCGTTCCCGTCACACCGATGATCACCAGAGCCAAGCCCATCACCGTGTAGCCGACCGCGGCGACCAGGTCGAGGGTTGTGATGGTGAAATCGCGCCCGGCAATATGCAGATGTCGTTTCCGGCCGCCCAAGCTTTCTCTTCTCCGAGCACCGAGTCGGTCCCAGAAGAGGGCGAGGATCACGAGGGGAGACACCCCAATCCGATGCCGACGCCTTGCACAAGGGTCGGCGCCAGCGTCGAGAGTGTCAGCACGCCGGCGAGAACCGGTCGCGACAAGCCGAGGCCGCACCGGAGAAGACACCGAGCACGAAAACACCTCCCGAGTCGGTGCGCTGCACATCAGGCGAGCACAAGCATCACGACTCCACCAACTACATAGATGGCGCCGTGGAAGCGGAGAAGCCCCTGGGCCAGAATGGCAAGGCCGAGGGTCACGGGAACGAGAACGACTGCGATTCCTGCGGCGAAGATCAGGGTGAGGGGAACCAGACGCCAGCGGCTGTTGCGAACCGCGGCTGCGAACTAGGAGGGGAAGAGCACCACGATGCAACAAGGAGCGAACAGGGCAACCGAGCCGGCGAGGAATGCGGCGATCAACGACCCGCCGAGGTAGAGCCCTTCCATGTCAGCCTCCCCTCCCCGATCTCTGATCCAAGAGCCGGACGAGTTTTCGCCGCGAGATCCGGCCGTGACCGAATCGGACACCGTCGATCAACAGCAAAGGGGGGAAAGGCATGCTGAACCTGCGAGAGAGGGCCAGGCCCTCGACGCTAGACAGCTCAACCTCCCGGACTTTCAACGATAATCGAACTGCAATTCGGTCAGTAGGTGCTTGGCGTCGTCGCAGAGATGACACCCTCGAGCGGTGACCAGCAACACCACGGCAACCTCGGTCCCAGCCCACGGCCCCGCCTAGCTTCGAGGTGCTCTCATTGGTCGTCGGTAGCCAGCAGGTGGCTCCGCCCAAACGTCCACGGGCGGTCGGTCGTGTTCAGGAGGAGCTGATAGACGGATACGGCGGCCGAGTCGAAGGCGACAGCCGAGCCGGCCATGTAGACACGCCAGATCCGGTAGGTCGTCTCGTCGGCCGCGGCCACGGCCGCCTTGCGGTTGGTTTCGAGATTGTTGACCCAGTGTTGCAGGGTGAGTGCGTAGGAGGTGCGCAGCGATTCGGCGTCGCGAAGCTCGAAACCGGCATCCTCGGCCAGCCCAATGACCTCGTCGACGGCGACCAAATCACTGTCCGGGAAGACATAGGTGTCCAGAAAGCCGGGCTTCATCCGGCGTGGCGGCCGATCCCGGGTCACGATGCCATGGTTCAAGAACGTGCCGCCCGGTTCGAGCATATCCCGGACGCTCTTGAAGTAGCTGGCGAGTTGACCTTTGCCAACATGTTCGAACATTCCGACAGACGCGATGGCGTCGAAGCGCCCTCGAACATCGCGGTAGTCGAGAACCTCGAACTTGACCCGATCATCTACGCCGGCGTCGCCGGCGGCAGCGGTCGCCAGGTCGACCTGTGACCCACTCAAAGTCACCCCCATGACTTCAACGTCATAGTGCCGGGCGGCGTGGATCGCCAGGGTTCCCCAGCCGCATCCGATGTCGAGTAGCCGCTGGTGGGGTCGGAGCTGCAGTTTGCGACAAATCAGGTCGATCTTGCGCAACTGGGCTTTCTCAAGTGGTTCGTCCGGGTCGAGGAAGACACCGGCTGAATACACCATTCCAGGATCGAGGAACTGGCGAAAGAAGTCATTACCGGTGTTGTAGTGGGCGGTGACCGACGCACTGTCCCGCCTTTTCGAGTGCAGCCGCCCCGCCCTTTCCGGACGGACGTGGGTGCTGCGCCGATTCTCTGCGGGAAGCCTCCTCAACTTCCGGTATAGCCGTAGTGAAGCAAGGTTCCGGCTCTGGGACGAGCGGAGCCTGGCCGCGAACCTCACCACCTCGAGGATGCTCCCTTCGAAGTCGACGTCGTTGTAGACGTAGGCCTCGCCGGCTGTCAGTTCGTTCGGTGGCAACAACAATGCGCGCAGTGCCCCGGGGTGGTTGAGCACGATGGTGGCTCGAGCGTCCTCCGGACCCCACACCTCTCCGTTCCAGGCCCGCATTGCTACAGGCGGCTCCCCGGCCATCGCCGCTAGCTGTTTGTACACCGCCCGTGACGTAGTCAGAGCGTCTGGCATCACGACCCCCTTCGCCTTTGATTTCGACCACTTGAGGCGCGTTGATCAGCCCAAGCTGGGCAGTCCAATGTCCCGGCTCGGGGCGGAGGAGCCAGCCGCCCATCCGGGTGGCGGCGCCAGATCACCTGATCGAGGACTCTGGCGTGAAAAAGTCGCCCGCGCCGCTGAGAGCGCTCATGTTGGACTCACCGGTGGAACCGTGACGAATCGGCGGCTCATCCATCGGGCTACAGGTACCACCAATGCAAACCAGAAACCGTAAGCGAACGTCTCCACCAACCCGAGGAGGAAGCTGCCGACCGACAGCCACTCGAACC
>JACZWZ010000110.1 GCA_022571885.1 Acidobacteriota bacterium | reverse complement strand
TCCAGTGAGCGCAAGTCGGGAAACTGAGAGGCCAGTAGGTGCAGACGCACCAGGTCGCGTTGGCGCGTCAGAGCTTCCTGGGCCACGCGAGCCGCACGGCTGGTATCTGCCACCTGGCGCAGCTCGGAGGCTCGTAGGGAGCCACCCAGTGAGGCTCGCTTGATCAACGGCGTGAGGTCGCAAGCCAGCGAGAGATCGAAGTTGCCTCTTCCTTCCAGAAAGTGGCGGGCGTCGGAGGTCTCCTGCTGCTTGAAGCTCACACCCTCGGCGTCGTAGGCAGGCGCAAGGGCGAGGGCCAACTCCCGCGCCGGGTCGAAGGTGGCGTAGGAGGCCAGCTGCTCCCGACAGAATGCCAGCAGCTCCTGCTCGCTGACCCCGGTATCCTCCCGGAGCACGACCGTCGCCACTACCCGCTGGCCCCACCGCTTGTCGGGCAGGCCTACGACCCCGGCATCCAGCACAGCGGGATGGGACCGCAGCACCTCCTCCACCTCCGCCGGGTAGACGTTCTCCCCGCCGGAGACGATCAGGTCTTCGCGGCGGTCCAGCACGTACAGGTAGCCGTCGCTGTCTAAGTAGCCGATGTCGCCCGTATGCAGCCAGCCGTTGCGCAGCGTACGCTGGGTCTCGTCCGGTAGGTTGAAGTAGCCGAGCGTCACCGTAGGCCCGCGCACGACGATCTCGCCCGCCTGTCCGGCGGGGAGGGCCCCGCCATCATCATCCTCGATACGCAGCTCCGTGGAGGGAAGCGGCTTGCCAGCGGAGCCGAGCCTGCTGAGAGCGTCCTGCGGGGTCAGGGTCGCCACCTGCGAGGCCGCTTCCGTCAGCCCGTACGTCTGCGCCACGGGCAGGCCGCGCCTGGCGCACTCCTCCAGCAAGGGCCGGGGCACGGGGCCTCCCCCAGTAAGCACGCAGCGCAGGCTCGGGGGGTAGGGGCGATTGCCCCGGGCCTCCAGCATCCGCTGGAGCATGTTGCTCACCACGGAGACGATGGTAACGCCGTCTTCATCGATGGAGCGGTTCACCGCCACGGGGTCAAATCCGTCATGCAGGACGACTGGGATGCCGTAGATGACGCTGCGCAGCAGGATGGCGAGGCCGCCCACGTGGAACAGCGGCAGGCAGGCCAGCCAACGGTCATCGCTGTGCAGCCCCAGGTTGAGGGCCGAACCTGCGGCGCTCCACAGGTGGTTGTCGTACGTCAGCACCGCCCCTTTCGGCCTACCGGTCGTGCCGCTCGTGTACATCAGGATCGACGTGCCCTCCTCGTCGATCTCGACGTACAGCTCGTCGTCGGAGGCGCCGGCGAGCAGCTCGTCGTAGCCGTGCATGCCGTCGGGCTGCGCGTCGTAGCAGACGTACTCGCGCACGCCGGCCATCTTCGGCCGCAGTTCGTCGACGAGCGGCAGGTAGCGTTCGCCGACGAAGAGCACCTGCGCCTCCGAGGCGTTCACCATGGCCGTCTACGGGCATGTCCGCGATGAGTGGCTCGACTCGGCTGGCGACGCGTTGGAAGCTGCGTACGGCGAAGTGTGATCAATCGGTGATCAGAGAGGTCCTCGGCGCTGTTTGCCGGGGGCCTCTTCCGTATCGGAATCCCTTGCGGCACCAGGATTTCCGCTGGTGGGTCGCCGGGGATTCGAACCCCGAACCTGCGGATTAAGAGTCCGTTGCTCTGCCAGGTTGAGCTAGCGACCCTGAGCGAGGTTAGCCGGTCGCGACCGGCCGAGGCCGAGGCCCATTTGCGGCATTCGATACCCTGTGTCGAGCGCGGGCGTAGCCGAACTGGCATAGGCGCCGGACTTAGGATCCGGTGGGATTTCATCCCGCTGTGGGTTCGAATCCCACCGCCCGCACAATTAGTCGTTAGTCGTTAGTCGTTGGCCAGAAGCTGCAATCGCGTTCTGACTGATGACTGATGACTGATGACTCAGAACAACTAACCTGCGGCCCGCCGCGGGTGTAGCTCAATGGTAGAGCTCCAGCCTTCCAAGCTGGCCACAGGGGTTCGATTCCCCTCACCCGCTCCAGAGACCGGTACGGTCGGATGATTGCCCCCGTAGCTCAGTGGACAGAGCAGGAGCCTTCTAAGCTCTTGGTCGGAGGTTCGAATCCTTCCGGGGGCGCCGGACTCTGACTTGGTGGCCGTAGCTCAGCTTGGTTAGAGCGCCGGGTTGTGATCCCGGATGTCGGGGGTTCAAATCCCCTCGGTCACCCGAAGGCGATGAGCCGTGAGGCGAAGAGCCAATGAAGGTGAGGACGTGTCGAGGGGCGCGGACTCGGCGACCTGGGTAGGGACCCGGGTCGCATGGCGATGAGCCGTGAGGCGAAGAGCCAATGAAGGTGAGGACGTGTCGAGGGGCGCGGACTCGGCGACCTGGGTAGGGACCCGGGTCGCATGGCGATGAGCCGTGAGGCGAAGAGCCAATGAAATCGCGAGGCGGTCGGCGATGTCATCGCACCGTCTCGTTCTGTTGTGCGGAGCGCGAAGGAGCCGTGGTGACCAAGGTCAAGGACGCAGGTCCATTTGAGAAGATCCTCACCATGACGATCGGTAAGGATGCGATCGAGGCAGCCAAGAAGACGGCGGCACGGCGTCTGGCAGGCGAGGTGAAGATCAAGGGTTTTCGACCCGGCAAGGCGCCGATGAAGGTCATCGAATCGGCGGTTGGAGCCGACACGCTGCGCCGCGAGGCGATAGATGACGCCCTCCCTGCCGCCCTCACTGCGGCCTTCGAGCAGACCGATCTGGAGCCGGCAGTCACGCCTCGACTGAAGGACATTCGTGATGGTGACGGCGGCGGTGTCGAAGTAGACGTTCTGGTGACGCTGTGGCCCAGTCTCAAGAAGCCGCCCAAGTACAAGGGCCGCAGGATCGAGTTGGACGTCGCTGAGATCGATGAAGCAGCCGTGGACGACCAGATCGAACGTATGAGGAACCAGTTTGCCGACCTGGAAGATGTGGATCGTGAGGCCTTCGATGACGACTTCGTGATCGTGGATGTCACCACGTCCAAGGGTGGCGAGGAGTTTGCGGCTGGCTCAGCGACCGACATGCTGTTCGAGGTTGGCGCCGGGATGTTCTTGGACGGAATGGATGACGCATTGCGGGGCAAGGGTGCGGGGAGCATCGAACAGTTCGAAACCACATTGCCCGAATCGTTCGGTTCCGACGGTGGAGCGAAGGTGAGTGTCCGCGTCCTGATCAAACAAGTGAAGGCAAAACGTCTTCCCGAACTGACCGACGAATGGGTCGATGACATGACCGAGTTCGATACCGTCGCCGAGATGAGACAAGAGTTGGCCGAACAGTTGACTCGGGCAAGACAGGTAACCCTCAGAGCCGAGTTCGAGCGGGTGCTGCTGCAGCAACTGGTCGATGATCTCAAGCTCGACCTACCCGAGGCTCTGGTGGACTCGGAGATGGATGGTGCGTTCCACAGATTCGCTCACCGGCTCGAAAAGCAGGGGATCGAGTTCGGCCAGTACTTGGCGCTCACGGGCCAGGACCAGGAGGCATTTCTTGCCGACCTTCGCTCTCAGGCCGATGTCAACATCAAGACTCGGGTCATGATCGAATCGATAGCCGCATCCGAGAAGATCGTGGTGGAGGATTCGGAAATGGACGAGACCGTTGGGCAATTGGCCGCTGCGTCGAAGATGGAAGTGGCGGACTACAGGAATGCTCTAACCGAAGGAGGCCAGGAGAAAGCCCTGTCCGGTGATATCCTGCGACGCAAGGCTATCGATCGTCTCCTCGAGCTGGCGGTTCCGGTCGACGGCACCGGCAACGAAATAGACCTGAGTTCCGAGAGGGACCCAGAGGACGAGGAGATCGACGACGCAGGTTCTGCAGCGAAGGGCAAGGCCGGAGAGGCCGACGAGGAAAATGCAGATGACCGTGCGGAGGCGCAGTCGAACGAGTCAGAGACATCAGAACCGACTTCAGAATCGGATCAAGCCGAAACCGAATAGAACCGCCGCACTGACGACGGGCAACAGCCCGCGGAGGTCGATCAATGATCAAGAACCAATACCTGGTCCCCACGGTCGTCGAGCAGACGAGTCGGGGCGAGCGCGCATTTGACATCTACAGCCGTCTGTTGGGCGAGAGAATCATCTTCCTCGGGACCCAGATCGACGACACCGTCGCCAATCTCGTGATGGCGCAGCTGTTGCACCTCGAGGGGGAGGAACCGGAGAAAGACATCTCGCTGTATATCAACTCTCCGGGCGGCATCATGACCTCGCTGATGGCGATTTACGACACGATGCACTTCATCAAGCCCGATGTTGCCACCTACTGCATGGGTCAAGCTGCATCGGCGGCGGCGGTGCTGCTGGCTTCCGGCACCCCCGGCAAGCGGTTCGCCCTTCCGCATGCACGTGTGATGATCCACCAGCCCCACATTGGGGGCCTCGAAGGTCAGGTGACAGACATCGAGATCCATACCCGCGAGATCCTCAGGGTACGCGAGGAGATGAATCAGATCCTGGCCGACCACACCGGGCAGGATGTTGAGAAAGTCACCGCCGACACCGATCGCGACTTCTGGATGACAGCCGGCGAAGCCAAGAAATACGGTCTGATCGATATCGTGCTCGAAGGACGATCGCTCAAGGCAGTGACTGCTTGAGGCCGATGGGAGATCTAGATGTCGAAGTTCGGTGAACCCACAGGCGGTGGCGGCGGCGACCTGCTCAAGTGTTCCTTTTGTGGGAAGTCTCAGAAGCAGGTCAAAAAACTGATCGCCGGCCCCGGCGTCTACATTTGCGATGAGTGCATCGATCTCTGCAACGAGATCATCGAAGAGGAACTCGCCACGACTGCGGAGACACCTTTCTCCGAACTGCCCAAACCGGAAGAAATCTTCAAATTTCTGGGCGAGTATGTCATTGGGCAGGAACGAGCCAAGAAGGTGTTGGCCGTGGCGGTCTACAACCACTACAAGCGGGTGAGGGTCGGTCCGCGCACCAAGGACGACATCGAACTCCAGAAGTCCAACATCATGCTCATCGGACCTACCGGATCCGGCAAGACTCTGCTGGCGCAGACACTGGCGAAGATCCTCAACGTCCCGTTCGCAATCGCGGATGCCACGGCCTTGACCGAGGCCGGGTATGTGGGTGAGGATGTCGAGAACATCCTGCTCAAGATCATCCAGGCTGCCGATTACGACATCAGCCAGGCTGAGACCGGGATCATCTACATCGACGAGATCGACAAAATCGCTCGCAAGGCCGAGAACCCTTCAATCACCAGGGATGTGTCCGGTGAAGGAGTTCAACAGGCGCTCCTCAAGATCATCGAGGGGACGGTGGCATCGGTCCCGCCGCAGGGCGGCCGCAAGCATCCGCACCAGGAGTTTCTGCAGATCGACACCACCAACATGCTCTTCATCTGCGGGGGTGCCTTTACCGGCCTCGAGCACATCATCGAGAGCCGGATCGGCAAGCGGGCCATTGGGTTCGATGCCCACATCCAACTCGGGGGCGAAGCGGACGGCGACACGCTCGACGAAGTTCTACCCGAGGATCTCATGGCCTTCGGCTTGATTCCCGAGTTCATCGGCCGTCTACCGGTGACGACGACGGTGCACGAGCTCGATCGGGAGCAGCTGATTCAGGTGCTGTTGGAACCGAAGAACGCTCTCGTAAGGCAGTACGCCAAGTTCTTCGAGATGGATGGCGTGGAACTCGTGTTCTCCGACGACGCCCTAGAGGCGGTTGCCGATCAGGCCTTGTTACGAACGACGGGTGCGCGTGGGTTGAGGGCAATTCTCGAAGAGGTATTGCTCGACACCATGTACGAGCTCCCCGGTCGCGAAGACGTCGCCAGGGTCCTGATAGACGGTGAGGTAGTTCGCGATCGGGTCAACCCGACGTTGATCCCCATGTCCGACATCGGCAAGGATCTTCCCCAAGAACGGAGCGCGTAGCTCGCTTTGCTCGCAGTTCTTAGTCGTTAGTCATTAGTCATTAGGAAGAGGGCTCGGCTGATCGCCTATTCCCTAACTCCTAATCCCTATCCGCCCCCTGACTAGTTCTCGAGAGCGATTCCGAATGATCGTTGACGCAGCCGGACGAGATAGGTTTTGCCTGTTCGAGAAACTCCACCCGTGTTTGCATCGGAAGACTCATCACCTTCCGGAAGAGGAAGGGACTAGAGACCGGCGCTGAGGCGTCGGTCTCTGTGTATGCGACCTCGCCGGTCCGATATCCCGCATCTGCGCCTTGGACGATGCGCTGGAGGAAGCGGGTGCCGGTATATCATCACCGCCCCGAAATGAGTGATCGTGATGGAAGCGGCGTACGACCCGCAGAAGGTCGAATCGGAGTGGTATTCACGCTGGGAGGCCGCTGGAGTCTTCGCGCCTGAAACGAATCCAGCAGGCGAACCCTTCTGCATCGTCATTCCACCCCCCAACGTCACCGGTTCTCTGCACATGGGCCATGCTCTCGATCTGCTGATCCAAGACGTCATCATTCGGCGCAAGCGAATGCAGGGTTTTGCGGCGCTCTGGCTGCCCGGAACCGATCACGCCGGAATCGCCACCCAGATCGTCGTGGAGCGGGAACTTGCCAAGGAGGGGATCGACCGTGAGGAGATCGGTCGGGAGCGATTCATCGAACGGGTTTGGCAGTGGAAGGCGAAATCGGGTGGGCGCATCACCGAGCAGATACGTCGGATGGGGTTCTCCACCGACTGGTCGCGGGAGCGTTTTACGATGGATGAGGGCCTCTCGGCGGCGGTCAAGAAGGTGTTCGTCGACCTCTACCACCAGGATCTGATCTACCGGGGCAACCGGATCATCAATTGGTGCCCGCGCGATCGCACCGCTATCAGCGACGTGGAAGTGATCCACACCGACGAGACGGGTGAGTTGGTGCACATTCGCTACCCGTTCACCGATGGCGAGGGCGGCATCGAGGTGGCGACGACTCGAGCGGAGACGATGCTCGGCGACACCGGAGTGGCCGTGCATCCGGAGGATCCGCGCTATGTCGGTCTCATCGGAAAGACGGTCACGCTTCCCTTGGTGGGGCGTGAAATTCCGATCGTCGCCGACGATGCGGTCGATTCCTCGTTCGGAACCGGCGCAGTCAAGGTGACCCCGGCCCATGATGCGGCCGACTTCGATATCGGGGCGCGGCATGGTCTGGGGTCGGTTGTGATCCTGGACGAGGACGGGGTCATCAATGACAACGGAGGACGTTTTGCCGGTCTCGATAGGTTCGAGGCCAGGGAGGCAGTAAAGACAGCGCTTGCCGAGGAGGGCGCGCTGGTCGGGGTCGAGGAGCACCAGCACTCGGTCGGTCATTGTCAGCGGTGCAACACCGTGGTCGAGCCCTATCTGTCTGACCAGTGGTTCGTTCGCGTCGGACCGCTGGTCGGTCCCGCGATCGAAGCGGTGAAGAGCGGCGAAATCCGGTTTACCCCCAAGCGATGGGAGAAGACCTACTTCCACTGGATGGAGAATCTGCGAGATTGGACGATCTCGCGGCAGATCTGGTGGGGTCACCGTATCCCAGCGTGGTACTGCGACTCCTGCGACGAGGTGATCGTTTCCGTCACCGAACCCACCGTGTGCGCCTGCGGATCGTTGGACCTGCATCAAGATCCGGATGTTCTCGATACCTGGTTCTCCTCCGGCCTGTTCCCTTTCTCGACGCTGGGGTGGCCCGAAGACACCGATGATCTGGACAGGTTCTATCCCAATTCGGTGTTGGTGACCGGGTACGACATCATCTCGTTCTGGGTCGCCCGAATGATCAAGCTCGGATTGCACTTCACCTCGACCAAGCCATTTACCGACGTAGTGATTCACGGGATGGTCCGCGCCGAGGACGGCGCGAAGATGTCGAAGTCGGTGGGAAACACCGTGGATCCGCTGGAGATCGTCGAGGAACACGGCGCAGATGCGCTTCGGTTGGCCCTCATCCAGGCGGCTTCGCCCGGCCAAGACATCCCATACTCGGAGGAGTGGGTCGATGCGGCGCGTCGGTTCGGCAACAAGCTGTGGAACGCAGTCCGGTTCACCCTGATGCATGTCGAGCCCGGTTCGGTGCCGGCCAGCGGTGGTTATCCGGAGGATCCGGGACCGGAAGAGGCCTGGGTGTTGTCGCGACTCGCCGAAACGGTGAAGGAGTTCGACGATCTTCTCGATGCCTACCGGTTCAGCGATGCATTCGGCCTTCTGTACACCTTTGCTTGGTCCGAGGTATTCGATTGGTTCTTGGAGATGGCCAAGGCACCGCTGCGGCGAGGTGACCCGTCGCTCGGGCGAACCGTCGGTGTCGTGCTGCGCGACCTGCTCAAACTGTTCCACCCGGCAATTCCGTACGTCACCGAGGAGCTGTGGTTCGAACTCGTCGGTGAAGGATTCATCGCTACCTCGGAGTGGCCGGAGCCGCCGGCGACGGTCTCGGGAGTGACGGCGAACTCACGGTTGCTGCTCCGCACAACCTCGATCAGATCGTGGTTGGCAATCACGTTGCGCGTCTCGCCATCGAGGATGTCGTCGAGCCGCGACTGCGCCCCCCGTTCCGTCTGCAATCGCTGGAAGTACTTGAGCGGATCGGTGATCCGCCAACGGGCATAGCTGTCGACGTGGATGAACCGCTTGTCTCGCGTCGGCACCTCATTCGGGTCGCCGTCCCATTCCAGGAAGCGGTTGTCGAAGTAGACGGCCTTCTGAATGAACGGGAGCTTGATCTTGAGTCCCGCCGTGGTGTCCGGATCGCCTTTCGGCTGTCCGAACTGGAAGATCACCACCTGCTGGGTTTCACCGACAATGTAGAACGCCCCGCCGGCGCCCAACACAGCCAGCAGCACGACGATACCGATGACCGCGATGAGTGTGTTCTTCATGGCTTCCTCTCAGTGGTCAGCTGCAGCAGCGGCAGTACCCCTTTCAGAGTCTCGTCCAGTATGATCTTCTGCCGCACGTTGGGGTAAACGGCCTGCATCGTCTCGAGATAGATGCGCCTGCGAGTGACCTCGGGGGAGCGTCGATACGCAGCCAGCAGCGACTTGAACAGCTCGGCGTCACCCCTCGCGCGGTTGACACGATCGGTGGCGTACCCCTCGGCCTGCTGGATCGTCTGCAGCGCCTCTCCGCGTGCGCGAGGAACGACCGCGTTGTACTCGGCCCTTGCCTCGTTGATCATCCGCTCCTTTTCCTGCTGGGCCTGGTTGACCTCGTCGAACGCCGGCCGGACCTGATCGGGCGGGTTGACGTCCTGCAGCACGATCTGCTCCACCCTGATTCCCGTCTCGTACTGATCGGCGAGTTCCTGCAGGCGACGTTCCACCTCCGAGGCGATCTCCTGCCGGCCGATGGTCAGAACCTCGTTGACACTGCGGTCCCCGATCACTGCCCGCATTACCGCCTCGTTCATGTCACGAAAGGTGTCAGAGCCGGTCGCCTCCCTGGGGTCGAAGAGGTTTCTCACCTTGAACAGGTAATTGTAGGGATCGTTGACGCGGAACTGCGTCGTCCATTCGACCACCGCGACGTTCAGATCGCCGGTGAGCATCAGCTTCTCGTCGATGTACTGGTCTAGCGCATACTGGGTGCGCACGCCGGGCGAGGCGGTACGGAAGCCGAATTCCGCCTTGAGTTGGCGCTGCACCGGCACCTTCGTCACGACCTGAATCGGCCACGGCCATTTGAGA
>JACZWZ010000109.1 GCA_022571885.1 Acidobacteriota bacterium | reverse complement strand
CTTCGGGGATGCACTCGATGGCGGAGGCGGTTGCGTCATTGTCAGGATGGGCTTGGACGAGAGCGAAAATTTCTTCGTCGGTGGTCTGCCCTATGAGTGCCACCATCGGTGACGGCGGGGGGTTGACGGGAACGAGTCCGAGAGGCGAAAGCTGACCGGCGAGGCCCAGCCAGTTCTCCCCCAGCCTGAACAGAAGCGGAAGCGCGCGCGAGGCGGGCAACGTGTCACAGGCGGCGTCCTGGATTGCCAAACGAATGATGTAGTCGCCGCTCTTGTAGGCTTGCACTGCCCGTTCATCCACGACCTCGCTCGCCAGCGGCAGCGCGGTGGTGGAGATCGCGAACCCCATCGCCAGGATCACGAGCAGCGGTGTCGACGGCACGCGCACCCGTGCACCGAGCAGCGACAGCAACGTTCCGCTGGCACCGAAGCCTAACAGGGCGATGCTGATGACCAGAAATGCGAAGTGGTGCCAGCTCGCGACGAGCAGCACGCGCATCAACGAGATTTCGAACCCCAACACTGCGGCCGACAGCCAGACGACCGCCCAGAGGTGCGCGGCCGGTCGTACAGACCCGCCCATCGGGTTGCTGGTGGCCACCGAATGGTCCCCCTAACGGTCGCGCGGGTCGCCGCGGGTCAACGGGACAAAGCGTACGGAAAGCACGGCTTCGGATTTGCGTTTTCCGTCCGCCGTCTTGGTGATCACCACCAGTCGTTGGACCTCGTGCTGCCCGCCGATGGGGACCACTATGCGCCCGCCGGGCTTGATCTGTTCCCACAGCGGTGGTGGCAGGTGCCCGGCTGCGCAGGTGACGATGATCGCGTCGAACGGGGCGTGTTCCTGCCAGCCGAAGTAGCCGTCCGCGCTACGGCACTGCACCGTCTTGTAGCCCTGCTCGGCGAGCGTCTTCTTGGCCCGCTCGGCCAACGGTTTGACGATCTCGATCGTGTAGACCTGCGGGGTGAGGTGGGCCAGCACCGCAGCCTGGTAGCCCGATCCGGTGCCGACCTCCAGCACCTTCGACTCCGGCGTCAGTTCCAGCAGCTCGCTCATCAGGGCGACGATGTACGGCTGGGAGATGGTCTGGCCGTGGCCGATGGGCAGCGGATGGTCGGCGTATGCCTGGTCGACGAACTCGGTGGGGACGAACTCATGGCGCGGCACCGCTCGCATCGCTTCGATCACCACCGAGTCGTGGATGAGGCGGTCGACGATCTGCCGGTCAACCATGCTGTTGCGGCTTTCAATGAAAGGATCGTCGACCAGCTCCGTCGTGGTCGGCGACGTGCCGGTTGATGAAGGCGGGCTTGTTGCGGCGCCGATCGATGTGGTCGAAGAGGTTCCATCGCCGGGGGAGGTGGTGAGTGACGCGGTGGTTCGCGTGGTCGTAGTTTCGGACGCGCTGTCTCCGGTGCACGCGGACAAGGCCACGGCGAGGATGAGAGCCGGGATGCAGCGCTCCACGAGCATCACCGTGCCCCGGTTTCAACTCGATGTCAACAGCCGCTCGGCGCGCGGCCAAGATTGTGGAGAACGCGGCGAAGACGCTCGAGGAGTATGGGAAGCTCCGCGCAGCTGCGGCGGTTGCGGTCCTCGCCGCAGTTTGCTTCTTGGCTGCCGCAATACTGGGAAACAACGTCCTCCTTGCTGAGAACCCGACGGCAACGACGACAACGACCTCGTCAGTTCCGTCAGGTGAGTAGCTGCGTCAGACTTGAGATCGCTGACCGGGTGTCTGGCTGGGGCGTAGGGTTCTGGAGGCCAAGAAAGGGGGAGACTCATGGCGAGTTCGGGCGAGTTGTATCAGCGCACCGACGGCAAGTGGGCGTTTCGAATCACGGCGTCGAACGGTCAGATCGTGGCCACCGACGGCGGGCAGGGCTACGAGTCGAAGTCGGATGCTCGTGACACCTTGGAGAAGGTGATAGGCGGCCGGTACGTTCGACAAGCCGCTCCTGCGTCATTATCGAACGCTGCGACTGATTGCCGGTGGTAACCGGCCTCCCGACCGTCCGGCGCACCGGCTGGCGAGAGGAAATGCCGGTCGGCGGTCGCTAGTCCTCACTCTCCCGGAACAAGATGAGCCGGGCGCTGCGCCCGTAGGTGAGGTAGGCCTTGGCCCACTCGAACAGAACGACAATCCGGTTGCGGAATCCGATGAGAAACACGATGTGGACGAGCAGCCACGCCGCCCATGCTGGGAATCCCGACAGCCGAAGTCCCCCGATGGTGGCGATCGCACTGCTGCGGCCGAGCGTCGCCATCGAACCCCGGTCGACATAGCGGAACGGCTCAGTCGGCAGTTCGTCGAGGGCTCGCTCGATATTGCGTGAGGCGTGACGGCCCATCTGCATCGCGGCCGGAGCCACCCCCGGCACCGGCGCACCATCCTGGGTAACGGCCGCCAGGTCGCCGACCACCGACACCTCGGGGTGCCCAGGCAGTGTCAGGTCGGGCTCCACCAAGACTCGACCGGTCGCGTCGAGCGGTGTACCGAGAGATGCCCCCAGCGGTGAGGCTGCTACCCCGGCCGCCCACAGCACGGTGGCGGCCTCGATGCGGTCCGCCGATGTGTCCACGCCTCGGCCGTCGATCCCGGTGACCATCTCGCCGGTTCGCACCTCGACCCCGAGACGCTCGAGTTGCCGCTGCGCCTTGGTCGAGAGACTCGCCGGATAGGAGGAAAGCATCCGGTCGCCCCCTTCGACCAACACGATGCGGGCGTCGCCGGGGGTGATCCTGCGGAAATCTGCCCTCAGGGCATGACGGGCCAACTCGGCGATTGCTCCGGCCAGTTCAGCCCCGGTGGGGCCGGCGCCGAGGACCACGAAGGTAAGGAGGTGGGTCCGCTCGGCTGGGTCGTCGGCCAGCTCAGCCCGCTCGAATGCCAGCAGAATCCGGCGCCTGATCTCCAAGGCGTCCTCGATGGTCTTGAGACCCGGAGCGTGCTCGGCCCAGTCGTCGTGGCCGAAGTAGGAGTGGCCGGCCCCGGCGGCGACGATGAGGTAGTCGTATTCGAGGATGCCACCCGACGCCAAGTCCACCCGGTGGCCATCCAAATCGATGCCGGTGACATCGGCGAGCAGCACGGTGGCGTTGACCTGCCGCCGCAGAACTCTCCTGATTGGCTCGCCGATGTCGATGGCACTCAGGCCGGCGGTAGCCACCTGATACAGCAGCGGTTGGAAGACGTGGTGGTTGGTACGGTCGACGATTGTCACCCGAACCGGTGCCCTGCGGAGAGCCTTTGCCGCGTACAAGCCGCCGAACCCGCCGCCCACGATCACGACCTGTGAACGCATTGCCCGAATCTACCCCGGGTCCTGTCCTTGACCGACGTCGGCATCCGTCTATCGGAGGTCAACTTTCGGCAGCGATCCTCCCGGAGAGTCTGCGAGGTTCTGGCGGAGTGCCCCAACCACCGCCATCGGTGAGGCCTATCAAGGTGAATAGGGGGTTGGTGCCCGGTCGAACCGCCGGGTGCCTCGAAAGAACGAGCGAAACCCAAGGCTCACTCGAGAACCGAGCCCCGCTAATGTGTGGCCCAGGAGTTGATAGAAGATGACCGAAATGCTCAGGCCGGTCGAACGGAGGGTCCTCACGATGCGTGACGAAGGTGTCACCATCGAAGAGATTGCCCGCCGGTTCCGTCGAAGTCCGGCTCTCGTTGCCCGCATCATCGAGTGGACCGAGATCCCGAGATCGGGACTTCCGGTCAAGCGGACACCACGGGCCATCGAGCAGAGGGTTCTCACATTGCGAGCCAGTGGCGAGAGTCACGAACAGATAGGGCAACGCTTCCATCGCAGTGCCCGATTCATTCGCCAGGTCGAAGGACTGGCCCACTTTCAACGCGGCCTCGAACTACTCACCGGCCCGGCCGAATGAGTTGCCCGGCTCGCGGTACCGAGGCTGATATGTTCCGCTCCACCTGGGTCAATACCCGGCCACATGGCCTCAGATCGATTGTGAGATCGTAATGGTAGAAATGACCAGGATGATGGTCTGGATCGACCAGGACCTCTGTACCGGCGACGGCATCTGCGAGGAGATCGCACCGGACGTCTTCATCGCCCGCGACGATGGACTGTGGGTCGTCAAGGAAGAAGCGGCCCACTTCGGGGCCACCATCATCTTCGACGATGAGACCGGTGACGGTCACGGACCTGAGGGCGCCAAGGGCGTGGCCCGGGTCCCGGACAGCCAGCTCGACATTGTCGTTGAGGCCGCCGAGGAATGCCCCGGCGAGTGCATCATGATCGAGCCCTACGCCGAAGAAGCTCTGACCAGGCGGGGTGTCTGACCGGATACGCGTCTGGGTTCTGCCGGACAAGGCCGGGTCACACACGTGGGTGTTTTTCGACGGCCCAACCGCGTCAACCGCACCGCCAACCACCCGTACACTCCTCCTCCTGATGAAGGCAGCGGTTTCCACCAGTTACGGCCCGCCGCAAGTCGTGCGACTCCAGGAGGTCGACAAACCGACGGCTGGAGACGACGAGCTACTGATCAAGGTCCGAGCCACCACCGTCAATCGGACCGACTGCGGATATCGCGGGGGCACACCGCTCCTCATCAGGCTCTTCAGCGGGCTCCGTCGGCCGAAGGCCACCATGCTCGGAACCGAGTTTGCCGGAGAAGTCGAGGCGGTCGGGGCAGAGGTCACGTCCCACAGGCCGGGCGATCGCGTGTGCGGTTATTGCGAGGGCACATTTGGTGCCCACGCCGAGTACATGACCATCAGAGCCAACCGTCTGATTGCGCGCATCCCCGGTGACTCGTCCTTTGAGGAGGCCGCTCCCAGCACCGAGGGCTCCCACTACGCCCTGGGCATGCTGCGAAGAGCCGGGATCCAGGAGGGGGACGAGGTCCTGATCTACGGCGCAACCGGAGCGATCGGTTCGGCGGCGGTTCAGATCGCCAAGAGCCTCGGTGCCCATGTGACCGCAGTCTGCGGCACCGCGCACGTTGCCCTGGTCGAGGGATTGGGGGCCGACCGGGTCGTCGACTACCAGACCACAGACTTCACCAAGGACGAGCAGAAGTACAACCTGGTTCTGGATGCGGTCGGCAAGAGTTCCTTTCGTCGATGCCGACGGCTGTTGAAACCGCGTGGGATCTACACCTCATCGGATGTTGGGCTCTTCTGGCACGGCCCGATGCTGGCGCTGATCACACCTCTGTTTCGCGGCAGGAAGCTGATTTTCGTGGTTCCGCGTGATGATCCCGAGGCAATCAGGTACCTCGTAGGTCTGATCGAATCGGGAGAGTTCAAGCCGGTCATCGACCGGCGTTATCCACTGGACCAGATCGTCGAGGCGTATCAGTACGTCGAGACCGGCCAGAAGGTCGGCAACGTCGTCATCACCGTGTAGCGGTCGGCTGGGGCGGGCCTGGCGTCAGCCGAGAGAGAAGGGATTCTCTCAGGCCACGTCGTCCAGATCCTCCTGGCTCTCCTCGTAGACGACGCCACGTTGCGCCAAACCGTCTAGCAGGTACGGCACGCAGCCGGGGACGCGGCCCAGGTACTCGGGCGGGGAGATGCCGGTGTGGTCGTAGAGGCCGTCGGCGATCAGGCGCACGGTCATGGTGGCGGTGTACCCGGTTGTGCGGGCCATCGAGGTGGTGTTCGAGTCGTGGTCGAAGCGGTCCAGCAGGTTGTAGACGTAACGCCGGCGTCGGTCGTCCTGGCGACCCTCTATCAGGATCTTCAACACGGTGATGTCGCCCTCGCCGGGCTGGAGCTTCCACATGGGGAAGAGCAGGCGGGCGGTCAGGTCCATGGGTCGGATGCTGTGGCCGTCCAGGGTCACCGATTCCTCGGAGAAGAAGCCGGACTCGCGCAACACGGCCATCTTCTCGATGTGCCCCGGGTAACGCAGGGTCTTCTCCTTCATGTCCGGCGCGGCGATCGTTTGGATCAGCGTGCGCAGACCGTCGGTGTTGAAGGCCTCGAGAGTGCCGATGCCCGGGAAGTGCACCAGTTCGGGGTCGGACAGGGCGGGACGGGTCACCTGCACCCCATTCTCCACGTAGCGGGCCGGCCTGGTGTACTGCTCGATGACGTCGATCGGTGAGAAGACCGCCTTGTACTCCCAGGGCCAGGTGCGGACCTCGGGCAGGCCGCCGACGTAGACCAGCACCCGGTCGACCGTGTCGAGGTGGCGGGCGGCGCGACCGATGAGAGCGCTGCCCATGCCCGGGAAGACCCCACAGTCCATGACGGCAATGACCCCCTTCTCCTTTGCCAACCCGTTCAGAGCGAACGGATCCTCGGGGAAAAAGGCGATGTCCACCACGTTGCGGCCGGCGTGGATGATGGCCTCTAGGGTGCGGTAGCCCATGAATCCGGGCACGGCGTCGACGACGAGATCGAAGTCGCCTACAAGATCCGTCACCTCCCCGGGGTGGGAGAGATCGCACGTCACGGGGTGGATGGCTGCCTGCCCGGCCAGGGTCTCCAGCGCCGCCGAATCGATGTCCGCCACGGTCACTTCGAAGCGCTGGTCGCGGGCCAGGTCGATGGCCATGGGGCCTCCCACCAGGCCGGCACCCAGCACGATGATCCTCATTTTTCTTGGTTCCCTTCCACTGCCGGAGTTGCAGACAATCCTCGTTTGTGGACGGCGTCCGGGCCAGGGTACGTTGGCCCTTTATGGCTCTGGCCGACCCGGAGTGGAGCCGGTCAGGTATTGGTCAGCTGGATGCCCCGGCAGCCTGCCGAAGGCGCAACACTTGGAATGTGCTGCGGTCAGCGCTCGATGCCGTCGAGTTCGACCGTGATCTGCTGCGACTGCCCGTCGCGCCAGAACTCGATTTCCACCGAATCGCCCGGCCGATGGGTGACGATCTCTGAGAAGAGCTGGCCCGGATCGAACACCGGACTTCCGGCGACGGTCACGATCCGATCACCGACCTCGAGCCCGGCCACGTCGGCGGCGGACCCGGATACGACCTCGCGCACGATGGCGCCGCCTTCACCGGTGGTGTTAGGGATGGTGGCCACCCCGAGCGCCGCCAGCTGCACTTCGTCGCCGGCCAGAAGCTGTTCGGCCACCACGATGGCGATGTCGATCGCGATCGCAAACCCGATTCCGTCGTTGCCGCCGCCCTGGCTGAAGATGAGGTCGTTGATGCCGATTACGTGCCCGGCGCCGTTGACGAGGGGGCCACCGGAGTTCCCGGGGTTGATGGCAGCATCGGTCTGCACCATGGGCACGCCGTTGATGTTGCGACCATTGGCGCTCACGATGCCGGCAGTCACCGTCTGCTCCAACCCGAATGGGCTCCCCAGGGCGATCGCGGTCTCCCCGACTCGGGCGGCGGTTCCGTAGCCGAGAACGGCGGTGGGAAAGCCCTCGCCTTCGATGGAAACTACGCCGACGTCGGTGGCGCCGTGGGTGCCGACGACGGTGCCTTCGAACACTCGCCCGTCCGCAAGGCGCACCTGAACGGTGTCGGATCCTTCGATCACGTGGGCGGCGGTGAGTATCAGACCCGACGAATCAAAGATCACGCCGGAGCCGAGGCCGGTATCCGATTCGAGCTGCACGACGGAAGGTCCCACCAGCTCGGCCACGGCAGCGATGCCGCCGACATCCACGGTTTCGCCCGCTCCCGGGACCGCGATGACGTTCGGGGCGGCTGCCGAGGCCGGAGGAGTGGGAGACGAAGAATCAGGTGCGATGGAGCGTCCCACGAAGAACCCGACTATCAAGACGATCGCGGCGCCGAGGACCAGCCCGGTGCGTCGGCCCGAACGGCGGAGGCGGGTCGGTTCTTCCGGGAACAGTTCTGGCTGCAGATCTTCGGGTCGTTGGTCGACGTCGGTTGTCATTTCGGTTGCCTTGATCGCTTTGAGATGTCAACCACCAAGAGCCCGAATGTCATCCCGGCGTCGGTTCCAGAGATCTTGCTGTGCTCAGAGCATCCGCCAAGAGGCGAACGCTCTGGGCTATCCCATGGCTCTTCGCTGTGTGGCCCGGGGCCCCAACCCCAGGCCACCGAGTCCGCGCCTATCGGCGCGTCCTCAGTTCCGCCGGACACTCCAGCGGACAATTGTCAGGCCGACGGCGACCGCAATGATTCCGTGCAACGTCCATTGCCGGTCGCCGGTCATGAAGCTGGTGGGAGCAACCGCCACGCTCAAGCCCTGCAGGATCCAGACGGCACCCACCAGGGCGATCGTGACTCCGATGACGAATCCGGCACGTTGCATCGGCCGCATCGTATCGACCCCCGACTCGGCTCGATGCCGCCACAATCATCCGGGGGTGATCGATTTGGAGGCGAAGACTGATGCGATGGGCGTTGGCGAGGTCCGGCCCGGCGTCGCCGGCTGCCCTTCCTCTGCTGATGAAGCGGCTGCCGTCAGGAGTCGTGGCGACACTGCAGATACGGTTTCCGGGCCTCGCGCAGAGACGATCCGCGACCACGGGCGCTCCCGGGCCGGGTGACGCTGGCGGGTCTGCGGTGTCCCGCTGGTCCGATCATTGCGGCAGCTCCGTTGCCCGGCAGTCGACCCGTTCCCGGAATGTCGGAGACCGACATTGCTATGCCTATATTCCACCGAGCATCCCTTGAGTTATCTGGAGGAGCCATCAACGAGCACATCAGTCCGACCCGGATCGGTCGGAGGCCCTGCGGCTGTGCCCGAGTCGCGGATCGGTCAATGACCGCCGCGCCGCATATTGTCGGCGTCGATGTCGGGAGCAGCTCGGCCCGAGCCGTTGCGCTCGACGCAGACGGGGTCGTCACCGCAGTGTCGATCGCACGGTATTCCGCCGCATATGCATCGGTTTCCGGCCAGGTCGACCCGGCAATGTGGCTGTCCGGTTTCCAGGCCGCGGTCTCCGGCCTCGGCGTGGGGACGCCGGCCGCGCTGGCGATCGGAGGATATGGACCCTGCACCGTGTCGTCCACAGGAGAAGCTGCACTCACTTTCCGTTACCCGGTGGGTGACCCGAGCAACCCCCGTGATCAGCACGCCGCCCAGATCGCCGAGCTCCGTCGACTGTCCGAACCGGACATCGAACCCGTATTGCAGTGGGACTGGCTGATCGCTCGTCTCGGGGGGCGGTCCGGGATTCAGAGCGTCTGGCCCGGTGACCAGCCTCTTTCCGAATTCGGCGAACCGGTGCCGGTCGGAACGACGGTTGGGACGACTTCTGGTGAATTCGGCCTGGCGGCAGGTATTCCGCTGGTTCCCGGATCGAACGATGGATACCTCACCGCATGGGCAGCCGGGATCGATCGTCCCGGTCTGGGCTTCGACCCGGGTGGCGTCACCGGAGGTCTGGGGGTGGCGGTGGCGGCGGATAGAGGCGACCAAACCGCTTCATACGGAATCCCGAGCGCCGCCGCCGGTGTCCAGATCGTCGGCGGTCCGGTGGCGGCGCATGGGGCGATGCTCGAATGGTGGGCCGGGCTGGTGGGCCGGGGGCTCGAGGAGTTGGTGCACGCTGCCGCCTCCGTCGCCCCGGGCGCCGACGGAACGAAACCACCCTTCGCCCGCGCCCACTTGTCGAAGAACGGCGCCATGTCGACCACCAGGTCGCGGATGATCGGCAGGTTGCCGAGCGGGCCGACGCGGATGCGCCCGTGCCGCGCCACGCGCGCGACGTGGGTGCGGCAGGTCCAGCGCGGCCCGCCGTTGACGGTCATGGCGCACGAGCCGCACATGCCGACCCGGCAGGCGAAGCGGTAGGCGAGCGCGGGGTCGATATGGCGCTGCACG
>JACZWZ010000108.1 GCA_022571885.1 Acidobacteriota bacterium | reverse complement strand
ACTACCAAGCGGGGTTGCGCGTGGTGGACATTTCCGGTGAATTCCGCGGCGACTTGTATCGGCAGGGACGCGAAGTGGCTGCCCTGAAGACGACGGACGAAAACACGATGGTCCCCAACTGGCCAATGACGTGGGGCGCACAAGTGTTCAAAGGACACGTGTTCGCATGGGACCTGAACTCGGGACTGTGGGTGATCAAGATTCAGGAGACGGTGATAATACCTTAGGTCTTAGGTTCACCTAACACCTAACACCTAACACCCAACACCTAATGCCTAACACCCCCCTCGCCGACGCCCTTGCAGCGCTTCGCCGCGGCGACATCATCGGTCTACCCACCGACACGGTGTACGGGATCGCAGCCGACCCAATGCAGCGTTCGGCCGTCGAGCGACTCTTCATCGCAAAGGATCGCCCGCAGATCAAACCGATTCCCATCCTGGCGGCGAGCATCGAAGACGTGGGTCGGATTGCGGTGATCGATGACGATGTCTCTGCGATTGCCGCCAGGCATTGGCCCGGGGATCTCACCCTGATCCTGTTTCGCGCCCCAACCGTGCCGGACTGGGTCGGGGATCCACGGCGCAACACGGTGGGTGTGCGGATCCCGGATCATCCGGTGGCGCTGGAGATCCTGGCGGCAGCCGGACCATTGGCGGTCACCAGTGCCAACCGTACGTCCGAGGAGCCGGCGATCGATTCCGCCGGTGCGATCGAGTCACTGGGCGATTCGATCGCGGTGTATCTACCAGGTGCGGCAGGCGGTGGCAAGGCTTCGACGATCGTCGATCTGTCGGGCGATGAGCCGAGGATTCTGCGGCAGGGCTCGGTGGAGTGGGTGACGCCGTGAGCAGGCAGAGGGGTCACCGGAAACTTGCTGCGCCGGAACGCCGGGCGATTCGGGAGCGTTACCCGTCACCCGCCCGCCGGCGTCGGACTCGGTTGACCGAGCGCCCGGAGTGGGATCGACCGGTCACCAGCGGTCGCCGCTGGTCGGCGGCGTTGGCCGCCACCGCGGTGTCGATTGTCGCCTTCGGTCTGGTCGCCAATGCCACGGTGGCGACCGGGGATGCCGACACCACCATCGCGGTAGCGAGTGCCGTTGGAGCGGCCCTGCTCATGCCGGTCCTACTGCTCGTGGTCGGCTTCGTGTCGCGGGCGCCATCGCCTTGGAAAACCGCAGCGGTGTGGAGCCCTGCAGTACTCGCGGTATTCGGAGCGGTGTCATTGATCGCCGGGGAGCCGGTGACCGGGTACGTGCTGGCGGTCGGAATCGGCGTCGCTCACGCCGTGCGGTCGGAGTCCGGCATTCACCATCGGTCCTGGCGACTGTGGACGGTGGCGGGACTCGCCGTCTACACCAAGGTCGTGTTCTTGCTCTCGCCAGGTCTGGCGATCGTGGCGGCGCCGCTGTTGCCGGCTGCCGGGATCGCGATCATCGACTCGGTTTCCGAGCGTCGGCTCGCCGCCTGAGACCGGCCACTATTCTGACGCCGCTCGCAGGAAGGATTACATGCACATCGACGCGCCGCTGTCGGATGTCGATCCTGCTGTCGCATCGCTGATTTCCCGCGACGTCGAACGTCAGCGATCGTTCGTCCACCTCATCGCTTCTGAGAACTTCGTTTCCCGTGCGGTGATGGAGGCTTCGGGCTCTGTCCTCACCAATAAGTATTCCGAGGGATATCCCGGCAAGAGGTATTACGAGGGGTGCGAGATCGTCGACGAGGTGGAAAATCTCGCCCGGGATCGCGCCAAAGCGCTCTTCGGGGCCGAGTACGTGAACGTGCAGCCGCACAGCGGCGCACAGGCCAACATGGGCGTCTACTTCGGTCTGCTCGACGCCGGCGACAAGATTCTCGGCATGAGTCTCGATCAGGGGGGTCACCTCACCCACGGCTCACACGTCAACTTCTCCGGGATTCTCTATGACTTTGCCGCGTACGGCGTCGATCCCGATACCGAAACGATCGACATGGATGAGGTTCGTCGGGTCGCCCGGGCCGAGCGTCCCAAGATGATCGTCGCCGGATACTCCGCCTATTCACGGCTCATCGACTGGGCGGCCTTCAGGGAGATCGCCGACGAAGTCGATGCCCTGCTCATGGTCGATGCGGCCCACATCATCGGGCTCATCGCCGGAGGTGCCCATCCCAACCCCGTGCCTCACGCCCACGTTGTCACCGCGACGACCCACAAGGCGATGCGAGGGGCACGCGGCGGGCTGATCATGGCAAAGGAGGAGTTCGGTGCGGCGCTCGACAAGGGGGTTTTCCCCAATGTCCAGGGCGGCCCGCTCAACAATCACATCGCGGGGAAGGCGGTGTGCTTCGCCGAGGCCGCCACGCCCGAGTACAAGGCTTACGCGGCGCAGATCGTGGCGAACGCGGGTGCGATGGCTGAGGCGGTAATGGGTGAGGGTGTGCGGGTCGTCTCCGGCGGCACCGACAATCATCTGTTCCTGATGGATCTTCGCTCGATCGACCAGGACCTCACCGGTCGTGACGCCGCCGGCATCCTGCACTCCGTGGGGGTGACGATCAACTTCAATACGATCCCGTTCGACCCGCGGCCGCCCTATCGCGCCAGTGGGCTTCGGGTCGGTCTACCGGCTGCTACCACCTGCGGGATGAGGGAGCCTCAGGTCGAAGAGGTTGGTCGTCTGATGGTCCGAGCTCTTCGGAACCGCGAGGATGAAGGAATCTTGAGCGAGGTACGGGCCGCCATGGTGTCCATTGCTGCTGAGTTTGCGCCATATCCGCCGGGGTTCCCCGGACGTGTGTGACGTCGACTTGCTCGGCAGGAGGGACGGGGATACATTGTGAACGAAATCACAAGCTTGTTTCGGAGGGGACTCGTGGCATGAGCAACTACCACGAGGAAATTGGACGGCAGGTTGCCGCCGGCATCGACTCGGCGAGCTTCTTTTCCACCATCATGTCGGGGTTCGCCCTGGGGGCGCTCGGTGACTGGTGGCTCGGCACCAAGCCCGCTTTGATCGTGATAGGGATCATCGTTGGGTCGGTCATCGGTTTCTGGCGCATGTGGACGATTGCGAATCGTGATGCCGCTGACTGAGCAGTCACCACTCCCAGACATCGAGGCAATTCTCGCACTGCACACGGTCAAGCGGGCGCTGGTGATAGGGCCGCTCGCCGTCGCCATCGCCTGGCTGGTCGGGGGCACCAACAGTGCCATCGGAGCCGCCATCGGAGTGGTGGTGATCGTCCTCAACCTGCTGGCATCAGGAGCCGTCCTTTCGATGGCTGCGCGCATTTCGCTGGCTGCCTATCATGCCGCCGCGCTGTTCGGTTTTGTGCTGCGGCTGCTCACCATCACGGTGTCGATGCTCCTTATTGCGCGTTTGTTCGAGATCGATCGCATTGCGTTCGGTGTGACCGCGGTGGTCACCTACTTGGTGTTGCTGATCCTGGAGGCGATGGCAGTCGCCCGCGGAGACGAGAGGGAGTTGGAGTGGACGTCCTGATACTCGCAAGTGAATGCGATCCGGCGACGGAGATAATCTGTGCCCCGGAAAACGTCATCGAGTTGTTCGAATTCAATGAGGCATTGTTTTCGATCGGGCCCCTCGACTTCACTCGCACGGTGGTGCTCACCTTCTTGGCGATGTTCGTCGTCTTGGCGCTGTTTTACTTCGGTTTCCGTCGGGTCCGGGTCGTTCCCTCCAAGTTCGGTGTGGCGATGGAATCCGTGGTCTCCTTTGTGAGGGATGACCTGGCAAAAGGGACAATTGGGCCGGAGGGTTCGCGATATGCGCCCTATCTGCTGTCGATCTTCATGTTCATCTTGGTGGCCAACCTCTTCGCGTTGACGCCCGGCATCAACTTTCCGCTGACATCGCGAATGGCGATTCCGTTGATGCTCTCGATTTTCACCTGGCTGATCTTTGTGATCGTCGGATTCACCAAGAACGGTCTTCACTACCTGTTCGATATCGTTTGGCCCAAGAGCGTGCCGCTTGCTCTGCGTTGGCTGGTCGGGCTCATCGAGCTGGTGTCGGTGTTCGTCCTGCGGCCTCTCACGCTCGCCGTCCGGCTTTTTGCCAACCTGGTGGCCGGTCACCTGATGCTCACCCTGCTGCTCGGCTCGGGATGGATCTTCTTCGCAGCCGTGGGCGATATCGGGCTCCGGTCGGTCATAGGCCTTCCGTGGTTTGCATTTGGGCTATTGATTTTTGTTTTCGAATTCGTTGTGGCAGTGCTGCAGGCATACATCTTCACGCTGCTGTCGGCGGTGTACATCCAGACTTCGGTGCATCCGGAGCACTAAGGAGGAGAACAACTCAAATGGAAGAGATCAAGGGAGCCATCGCCCTCATCGGGTACGGCCTTGCTGCGATCGGTCCCGGGATCGGGATCGGGATCGTGGTCGGGAACGCCATCCAGGCCATGGCACGCCAGCCCGAAGCAGCCGGCATGGCGCGTACGACGATGTTCTTGGGTATTGCATTCACCGAGGCGCTGGCCCTCATCGGGTTCGTGCTCTTCTTCATCGCCTAGGAAGTAGGAGTTCATGATCCAAATCCTGGCGCAAGAGGTGGTAGAGGAGAGCAGCGGGATAGACCTGCTCCTGCCAGATACCTCGGAGTTGATTGCGGGGTTTATCGCCTTCTCGATCATCTTTGTGTTCGTTTGGAAGTGGGTGATTCCGGCGGCCGACAAGGCGCTTACTGCGCGGCAGGAGGCCATCACCGGCCAACTCACACAGGCGGAGACGGCGAAGCAAGAGGCCGAGAGTCTGCTCGACGACTACAAGAAACAACTGGCCCAGGCGAAGAGCGAGGCGAATACCATTGTTGAGGACGCCCGGCAGGCTGCCGACGTCCTGCGGTCCAATCTGGTCGGCCAGGCAGAGGAAGACGCAGTGTCGATCCGCGGTAAGGCCCGTGCCGACGCCGGGGCGGAGATGGATCGGGCCGCCGCCCAGATCAAAGACGAGGTGGCGACGCTTTCACTCGAACTGGCGCAGATGGTCGTGGCGGGTAGCGTCGACGAGTCGGTGCAGCGGACCCTGGTCGACCGGTACATCGACGATCTCGGGAACCTGCCCAGCTGATGGCGGCCGATCCTCGTATCGACGGTTACGCCGCGGCCATCCTCGAGGTGGCAAAGGCTGAGGGTGAGCTCGCTCGCGTGGGCGACGAGCTGTTCCGCATCGCCCGCGCCTTCGAGTCGTCGCCCGAGTTACGCGAGGCCCTCACAGATCCGAGATTGCCGATCGAGCGCAAGCAGGGCGTTGTCGATGATCTGCTCGGTGGTAAGACGTCGGCGCTCTCCGTCAATCTGGTGAACTTTGTCATCGGAGTAGGGATGGCCTCCGATCTTCCGAACATCGCCGACCGGCTCGCCGAGCGGGCTGCCGCCGAGCGCAACAAGGTGCTCGCCGAGGTGCGCACCGCAGTGGAACTCGACGACGAGACGATCGATCGCCTCAGCGAGTCGCTCTCGCAAGCGACCGGCAAGGACGTCGAGATCAAGACCGTTGTCGATCCTTCGATCGTCGGCGGTGTGGTGGCCCGGGTGGGTGATGTGGTGATCGATGGTTCGCTGTCGCACCGTATGCAAGAACTTCGTAAGACATTGACCAGGCGCTGAGGAGCAACATGGCCGAACTGACCATCAACCCCCAAGAGATCGCTGAAGCTCTCCGCAAGAACCTCGACGGGTGGGAGCCGGGGCTGGAAGCGGCCACCGTCGGATACGTCACCGCCATCGGTGACGGCGTGGCCAGAGTGGAGGGGCTAGAGAGCGCCATGGCGTCCGAGTTGCTGGAGTTCCCCGGCGGGCTCCTCGGAGTGGCACTCAACCTCGACGAGGACTCGATCGGTGCCGTAATCATGGGTGACGCCTCCCACATCCAGGAGGGTGACACCGTGCGTCAGACGGGCCGGGTTCTCTCGGTTCCGGTGGGCGACGGCTTGCTGGGGCGAGTGATCGATCCCCTGGGCAACCCGATCGACGGCAAGGGCCCTGTCGATACCACCGAGACCCGCCTCCTCGAGACACAGGCGCCGTCGGTGGTGCAGCGCCAGCCGGTGCACCAGCCACTTCAGACGGGCATCAAGGCGATCGACGGGATGACGCCGATCGGCCGCGGCCAGCGACAGCTGATCATTGGCGACCGTCAGACGGGCAAGACGGCTCTCGTCATCGACACCATTATCAACCAAAGGGACACCGGCGTTAAGTGCATCTACGTCGCCATCGGCCAGAAGTCATCGACGGTTGCCGAGGTCGTCGAAGTGCTCAACGAGACCGGGGCGCTGGAGTACACGGTCGTGGTCAACGCTCCGGCTTCGTACGCGCCGGCGCTGCAGATGTACGCCCCGTACGCCGGATCCTCCATCGGGCAGCATTGGATGTACAAAGGGGAGCACGCCCTCGTCATCTTCGACGACCTCTCCAAGCAGGCCGTCGCCTACCGCGAGATCTCGCTGTTGTTGCGCCGGCCTCCGGGCCGCGAAGCCTTCCCGGGAGACGTGTTCTACCTGCACAGCCGGCTCTTGGAACGTTGCGCCAAGCTCAGCGACGAACTCGGCGGCGGATCTCTCACCGGCTTGCCCATTGTGGAGACAAAGGCCGGTGATGTGTCTGCCTACATCCCGACCAATGTCATCTCGATCACCGACGGTCAGATATACCTCGAGACCGACCTCTTCTATTCGGGTGTGCGCCCGGCCATCAATGCCGGGATTTCGGTTTCTCGGGTGGGGGGCAATGCCCAAATCAAGGCGATGAAGACCGTGGCCGGTTCGTTGCGTATCAATTTGGCGCAATTTCGTGAACTGGAGGCCTTCGCCGGATTCGGCTCCGACCTCGATGCCGCCTCACAGTCCCAGCTCAACCGAGGGCGTCGGGTAGTCGAGGTTCTCAAGCAGCGCCAATACCAACCGGTACCGGTGGCCGAGCAAGTGCTCTCCATCTACGCGGTGACGAAAGGGTTCATGGATGATGTAGACGAGGCCGACGTCGGCGACTTCGAATCCGGGTTGGCCGATTACGTACGAACCCGAAACCCGGGCCTGCTCGAGGGAATCCTGGAATCCGGCAACCTGCCGGAGGGGGATTTGCTCGACAAGGCGATCACCGCTTACGCCGAGACGCTCGGGGAGTAGCGCAGACCTATGGCGAGCGCCGAGCTCCGAATCATCCGCAGGAGGATCCGCAGCGTCAAGTCGACGATGAAGATCACCCGCGCCATGGAGCTCATTGCTGCTTCGCGGATTGTCAAGGCGCAGCAGCGGGTGGCAGCGGCGCAGCCGTACACCGACAAGATGAACGAGGTCATACGAAACGTGGCGGCGGCGTCGGGTAGCGCTTCCCATGCGCTGCTCGATGCTCGTGAGGTGAAGACCGCCGGGATTCTGGCGGTGACCTCGGATCGCGGCCTGGCGGGTGGGTACAACTCGAGCATCCTTCGGATGGCAGAGGCGAAGCTGATCGAGCACAAGGATGCCGGGATCGATACCCGGGTATATGCGGTCGGCAGGAAGGCTCAGGCATACTTCAAATACCGCAAGTATCAGATCCAGCAGGTGTTCCTGGGTGTTACCGACACCCCCGGTTACGGCGACGCTCGTGCCATAGCCAACATCGTGATGAACGACTATGCCGAGGGGACTGTCGACTCGATCGAGGTGTTTACGACCCGGTACGTGTCGGCCCTCACCCAGACGCCCATGCGGTGGCCGTTGCTGCCGATCGAGCCGCCGGAGGCGATCGAGGTCCCGGAGTCGGCGGCCGGTCCGGTCGGGTACACATATGAACCGGACGCCGAGAGCATTCTCGGCCGTTTGCTGCCTCGTTATGTCGAGGCGATGGCCTTCGGGATCCTGCTCGACGCCTCTGCCTCCGAGCATGCGGCCCGACGTCGCGCCATGAAGGCGGCCACCGAGAACGCAGATGAATTGGTCCGGATCCTGTCGCGCAGAGCGAACCAGGCACGACAGGCCGAGATCACAACCGAAATTTTAGAAATCGTCGGGGGCGCCGAGGCGCTCACGCACGGATAAAGGAGAACCCCCGTGAGCGATGCCTTGAGCACCGGTCGGATAGTAAAGGTGGCGGGTCCCGTCGTAGACGTGGAGTTCCCGCCCGACGCACTCCCCGAGATCAATTTCGCGGTCGAATTCGACCTCGTGATAGAGGGCGAGTCCCAGACTGTCGTGGGTGAAGTCGCCCAGCACCTCGGTGATTCACGGGTGCGGGTCATCGCAATGAAACCGACAGATGGTCTGGTGCGGGGCTCCGAGGTTCGCAATACCGGGGCTCCGATCTCGGTGCCGGTCGGCGAGGCGACGCTGGGACACATCTTCAACGTTCTCGGCGAGGCTCTCGACACCGAGGATGGTTTGGTTGGCGCCACCGAGTGGTGGCCGATTCACCGCCCGGCTCCCGCCTTCGACGAGCTCGCCACCCAACGTGAGATGTTTCACACCGGCATCAAGGTGATCGACCTGCTCGAGCCCTATGTACAGGGCGGAAAGATCGGGATGTTCGGCGGTGCCGGCGTCGGCAAGACCGTCGTCATCCAGGAGATGATCCACCGCGTTGCCACCGAGCATGGTGGTGTGTCGGTGTTCGCCGGCGTCGGCGAGCGCACTCGAGAGGGCAATGACCTCTACGGTGAGATGCAGGAGTCGGGGGTCATCGACAAGGCGGCACTCGTGTTCGGCCAGATGGATGAGCCACCGGGCGTGCGCCTTAGGGTCGGCCTGTCGGCGCTCACCATGGCCGAGTATTTCCGCGACGAGCTGGGCCAGGACGTGCTGCTCTTCGTCGACAACATCTTCCGCTTTACTCAGGCGGGTTCGGAGGTGTCGACGTTGCTCGGCCGCATGCCGTCGGCGGTGGGTTACCAGCCGACGCTCGCCGACGAAATGGGGGCGCTCCAGGAGCGCATAACCTCGGTCAAGGGAAAGTCGATCACCTCTCTTCAGGCCGTCTACGTGCCGGCCGACGACATTACCGACCCGGCCCCGCACACGGTGTTTGCCCACCTCGACGCCACCACGGTGTTGAGCCGGCGCATCTCCGAACTGGGAATCTATCCGGCGGTCGATCCGCTCGATTCGACCTCGCGGATCCTCGATCCGCGCATCGTCGGAGACGAGCACTACGACACGGCGCGTCAGGTTCAGGGAATCCTGCAGCGCTACAAGGACCTGCAGGACATCATCGCCATTCTCGGAATCGACGAACTCCAGGAAGAGGACAAGCTGGTGGTCGGCCGCGCTCGACGGATCGAGCGATTCCTGTCGCAACCGTTCTATGTGGCGGAGCAGTTCACCGGAATCGAAGGCAAGACGGTCGAGCTGGAGGAGACGATCCGATCCTTCAAGATGATCGTCGAGGGGGAGTGCGACCTCATTCCGGAGCAGGCGTTCTACATGCAGGGCGGGATCGACGACGTGTTCAGCGCTGCCAAGGAGATGGAAGCCGCATGAAGCAGCTTGCAGCAGGAGGGTTTCTTCCTGCACGCTGCACGCTGCACGCTGCAAGCTCGGTCGGGAGAGGTGAGACGGCCGCCATGGGGCAGGGGCCCCATATTGCGGAGGAGGCCGGGGATGGGGCCCCCGGCCGGGTATAGATATGGCCAAGACGTTCAAGCTCGATGTGGTCTCTCCGGAGTCGATCGTGTGGTCCGGGGAAGCCGAGATGCTTGTGACTCGAACCACCGAGGGCGAGATCGGCATCCTGGCCGATCACGAACCGACGATCGCGGCGCTCGCCAC
>JACZWZ010000007.1:4492-38929 GCA_022571885.1 Acidobacteriota bacterium | reverse complement strand
AGATGCGGCGCAACACTGCGGAGTATCCGGCCCGCTGCTTCATCACGTTCGCTCGGAACCGGTTACCCGAGGGGTGCGCCAGCCCGAAGTCGGTCGTCCCGATCCGGTCCAGTTCCTCCCAGTGGTGCCCCGCCACAGCGCGACAAAAGACCTCGGTCGTCTCGGCGCCCCACACGGCATCGGTGAGCGGTATTAGTTCGCCGGCGATTCGGCAAACCGGGGGACTCCCCGGAGTGATGTGAAGATCGGAGGCGCCGCGGGCGATGCAGGCGTCGAGAAGCTGCCCGACCAAATCGTCGCCATCGGCGCTCGAGGCGACAGCGTCTGGGGCCACGACCGCTGGGGCGACAGCCTCTGGGGCAACAACCTCTGGGGCCACGACCGCTGGGGCGACAGCCTCTGGGGCCACGACCGCGGTGCCCACAATTGGGGCCACGACCGCTGGGGCGACGGCGTCCGGAACGACGGCGCCGACGTCGATGGTCGGTTGAGGGGGGGCGGTCACCGTCGGTGTATCGGCCCAACGGCCGGGAACCTGTAGCGACGCGCGAGAATGCGGCCCGTGCTACGTCGAATCGGTCGCGCCTCCATGCGTCGCTGCCCCAATTGTGGGCACCGCGGTGTGTTCCAATCATGGGGCACGATGGTTGATCGATGCCCTTCATGCGATCACAAGTACGAGCGAGAAGAGGGCTACTGGCTGGGTGCAGTCCTCATCAATACCGCATTCACAATCGGCTTGTTCGCAGTGGCCATGGTCGTCTGGGCCATCGCTGCCTGGCCGGATCCGCCCTGGACCGCCATGACCGCGACGGGGATTGTCATCAACCTGCTCGTCCCATTGCTCTTCTACCCCATGTCGAAGACGCTGTGGGTCGCCGTCGAAATCTCGGCGCATCCACCCTCAAGCGATTAGAAGGCGCGGGCTCGGCTGCCTGGGACTGGCGGCCCCCCGAGCCCAACGCCAGAGCCGCATGGCTGAGACCGCTGGGCACAGTAGGCGGCGCCGGCCTCTGGTTCCGTCAGGCGTCTCTGACGTGGCTGCGGAGCGTATCGAGGCCGACTGCCCCGACCTCGAGCAACCTGGCGTGGAAAGCCTTCTGGTCGTAGTCGCCACCAAGCCGGGATTGCTCTTCGCTGCGGAGGTCCCGGATTGCCTGCTGGCCCACCTTGTAGGAGATGGCCTGGCCCGGCCACCCAAGGTAGCGGTTCATCTCCGAGACCGAAAGGTCATGATCTTGGGCTGCATAGGCCTCGAGCATCTCTACCCCGGCATCGAAGGTCCATCTCTCGCCCGGATGGAATGGCTGGTCGTCGGGGATCAGAAGCTCGAGATGCGATCCGATGTCGATCACCACCCGGCACGCCCGAAGCATCTCAGAAGCAAGCTTGCCCATCACGTAGTCGGGCTTTTCGAGGTACCCGAGTTCCTCCATGAGATCCTCGGCATACAGCGCCCAGCCTTCCCCGGACCCCGAGTACCACACCATGACCTTCTGCATCCTCGAGAAGCGATCCCCGGCGGTCAGTTGGAGCCCCACCTGCAGGTGATGCCCGGGGAAGCCTTCGTGATACGCGGTAGTCACTTCATCGAACAACGGGATCTGCTGCTGATCGCCCTTTGACCAATAGACGGTGCCCGGGCGGGAGAAGTCCTCGCTCGGCTGGTAGTAGTACGCCCCCAGGGGGCCCCCGGGCGGTGTCATTTTGACATCGATCGCACGGACCGGTTCGGGGACGTCGAAGTGGGTACCGTCCAACTCCCGCAGCGCTATCTCCTGTCGCTCCAGCATCAGGTCGCGGAACTCATCCTGGCTCTTGGCGGCTCGCTCTGGATCGGTGAGAAGCAGTTCGAGTGCGTCGGCTAGCTCGCCACCCGGAAGGATCTCCTCCGACACATCGACCATGCGTCCTCGGAGCCGTTCGACCTCGCTCCACCCCCACTCGTAGGTTGATATCGGTTCGACTTCGGACCCGAGAAACCGAGCCGCGTGCATGACGTAGCGATCGCGACCGACGCCATCGCGCTCGGTCGCCCGCGGTAGATACTGTTGCTCCAAGAAGTTGGCAAGCGTTCCATACGCCGCTCGGGCCGATGCGACTCCGACCTCGATTCGCCGGGCCAGGGACTCGCCGACGACGCCGGCGGCGGCGGCGGGGAACGTGTTGAAGTGGGAATCGTCCCCAGAGTGGTTGCGCGCCTGCCGCACGCCCTCCACAACCTGTCGTCGCGCCACTGTCTGGCCCCGTTCCTGGCTGAGAGACAAGCTTTCGGCGTACTGCTCCAGGGCACCCGGGAGCTTCTCGAGCCGAGAAGCGATGTTGGACCAGCCTTCCACCGTCTCGGTATCCATCTGGTCGAAAGCATCGCGCAGGTCCTGCAGCGGCGACGCAATGCTGTTCAGCTCTCGTAAGTCCTCGCCAGCCTCATGGAAGCCGAGATCACGTTCCAACTCGGCAGTCACCACATCTACCGCCAGCCGAGCCCACTGATCGGCGGCGGCAGGAAGCCCGGCCACCCGGCGTAGCTGGTCCCTTCGGAGGTCGGCAAGTGCCTCGAGTCCGGAAGGTGAGAGATCCCCCCATTCGTGGTCGTATCCGGCGATTCCGAGCGAGGTGGCGAGCGTCGGAATCGCAGCCGCGGTCTCGTCCACGATCTCACTGCTGAGGGTGTAGATGTCCTGGTGCATGATCTCCAGAGCCCGGCTCGACCGAGGGCGACGTTAGCCACAACCTCCCGGCTCGTTGGCGTTACCGTCCCTGCCTCAATGAACCAGCCCTCGGCCAGACGTGCCCCATTCCAAGCAGGATTCTTCGACATTGCACCAATCCTGGTTGGCGTGTTCCCGTTCGGCATCATTGCAGGCATCGCCGCGGTCGAGGCCGGACTCGACTCGATCCAAGCGTATGCCGCATCTCCGATCGTGTTCGCCGGGGCTTCGCAACTGGCGATGATCGACCTGATCGGACGTGACGCAGCACCGATCGTCATCGTCGCCACCGTTCTAGTGATCAACGCGCGGATGGCCATGTACAGCGCTGCGCTGGCCCCGACGTTTCGTGATCTCTCGCCGCTGCGCAAGGCCTACGGGTCCTACATCATCACCGACCAGTCATTTGCAGTCAGCATCGTCCGGTTCGACCAAATCGACGAAACTCCCTCGGAGCGATTCTCCTACTACATGGGAGCCTCACTGGGCCTCTGGGTCACCTGGCAGATCGCGTCCCTGGCGGGGGTGATCATTGGCTCAGGTGTCCCCGAAAAGTGGTCACTGGACTTCGCGGTTCCGCTGGTGTTCATGGCATTGGTCTTCCCGGCCATCAATGACCGCGCCTCCACGATTGCAGCCGTGACCGCGGCGACGTCTGCCGTTGCCTTCGTATCACTTCCGTTGAATCTGGGGCTTCTGGTGGCATCGGGACTTGGTCTTGTGGCCGGAGTGATCTGGAGCCGAGAATGACGACGTACTCCCCCACCCTCATCTGGATCCTGATCGGCTTGGCCGGACTCGGCACCTGGCTCATCAGGCTGTCCTTCATCGCACTCCTCGGGCGGGTGGCCACAATTCCCGATCTTGCGATGCGCATCCTCCGCCTGATCCCGCCAGCAGTGCTGGCGGCCATCGTGACCCCGTCGATCACCCACGCCTCCGGGACCTTCGATCTCGGAACCGACCGCTTCGTGGCAGGGATCATCGCCGGCGTGGTGGCGTGGCGCACCAAGAACGTACTCGCCACGATCGGCGCCGGAATGAGCGTGCTGTGGCTACTACAGGCAATGAGTTGACGGTCCACCACAACCATACGGCGACCATGCACATGGGAATCGCCCGTTGCCGCGCGTTCGATCAGCCTCTCGGTATCCTCTGCGTTGCCCCCTCCGGAGTGTCCTGATGCTCGTCGCATCGCTCGAACCAGAGATCTACCTCAAGTCGCAGCGCACCCAACGCCGCATGATCGGCGTGCTGACCAAAGCGATCTCTGCTGCCTTCGACGGCGAAGTCGAGATCAGCAGACTCGCCGGACACCGCCTCGCTGTGTCCGTGTCCGCCGAAAATGCGGTGAAGCGACTCTCCAGGGTGTTCGGTGTTGGCGCGGTCGAGACCGTCGAGGCGGTCGAGTTCAAGACGATCGAGGAACTGGCGCACCTTGTCGCCGCCCAATTCGGCGACACGGTGCGCGGAAAGACATTTGCGGTTCGCCCCAAACGGCTCGGATCGCATGACTGGTCGTCACAAGACCTCGCCATCGCCGCCGGCACGCTGCTGGTCGAGGCGGGAGGCGTGGTAGATCTGAGCAACCCCGCGGTGACCGTGCGCATCCGAGTCGTCAATGGGACGGCCTACCTCACGCTCGCAACCGAACCCGGTGTTGGGGGTCTCCCCGCCGGAACCCAAGGCAAGGCACTGGTCATGTTCTCCGGCGGTATCGACTCCCCGGTTGCTGCTTACCTCATGGCGCAGCGCGGCGTGGCCCTCGACTACCTCCACTTCTCGCTCGGGTGCGGACAGGCCGACCATGCGGCAGGTATCGCCCACCTCCTCACCGAGCTCTACGGCGCCGGAACCGATCCGATACTTCACATCGTGGATCTCGAGCCGGCGATCGCAGAAATCCAGCGCCGTGTCCCCGCCCGTGACCGCCAGATGGCACTAAAGGGTGTGATGTACCGGGCTGCGGAGGGAATCGCCCTCTCGGATGGCGACACCCGCGCCATCATCAATGGCGAATCTCTCGGTCAGGTGTCAACCCAGACATTGGACAATGTCGCCGCCCTCGATCGGGTCATCGAAATGCCGATGCTGCGACCACTCATCGGTCTCGACAAGAACACCATCGTCGTCCGGGCTCGCCAGATCGGCACGTTCGAGGTGTCCTCCCGTACCCAGGAGATGTGCGACATCTCGGGGGGAGCCAGGGTTTCGGTCTCTACCTCGCCGGGCAAGCTCCGCGCGATCATGGCCCAGGTCGACGATCTGGTCGAAGAGGCAGTCATGACCGACAAATCGATGCGACTCCGGGACTGGGTTCCCGGATCGTGATCAGAATGAGTGGAGACGGGCTCCGATGACCCTGACGCTGGCCGCCCCCAAGAACCCGGCCAGAGTGGACGCGGCGAATCCCCACTCGGTCAACACCAAACCGGTCCGGTAGGCGTCGCTTCGGAAGGTGGCCGCCGCCATCTCACCGGTGGAGATACCCACTCCTACCAATGTGAGCACCAGGCCCCCCACCCAGAAGAACCACCACCAGTGAGGTAGAACCGTGAGCGGTTCGCTGCGCCAATCGGCATCCCCCGACTCGGCTGCCCTGGAAATACGATCGATCTCGTTGAGTACCAGCTTCGGTATCACCATGTTGGCGAACGGAATGAACCAGCTGCCCACCGCCCACCGGGCCGACCAGGTTCGCCCGGTCGGTCTGGCAGCGGCGACCACCTGATAGGCGCGATACCACCACACGATCGTGAGTCCGCCCGCGGCCAACCCCACCCAGAACGCCAGCCGTGCAAAACCCTCGGTCAGCCCCTCGGCTGCCGCCAGTTCGGTCACCGATACCGAACGGCCCGTTCTCATGAGGTCGTCGAAAGCGGCAACCTCATTGAGAGTGGCGATTGTCGATGCAAGAGAAAACGCAGCTACTGCGTAGAGCGCCACCCGCAACAGGAGGGTCAGCGCCGGGTTCAGACTGCGATGCACGTCCGACGAGATACGAGGCGTGGGATCCATCACCCACTCAGCGTAGGAGATCGGCCACTCACCCAGCATGGCGGCGCGGCGCCCGGCCTTTCGACGACAGCCAACGAGGTCCTCAGGAGCATCCTCCCACCTGCCGACATCGTCGGTAGCAGCACTAGCGTGTCCGCCTCATGACGGACGCCCTGGTAGACGCACGCAACCTCCGCAAGGAGTTCGGTGAGCTGGTCGCGGTCGATGGCATCGATTTCGAGGTGCGGGCCGGCGAGGCGTTCGGCTTTCTCGGACCAAACGGTGCCGGCAAGTCGTCGACGATGAAGATGATCGGCTCTGTGTCGCCGCGCACCGACGGGGATCTGCGGGTGCTGGGCAAGGATCCGAACGAACACGGCCAGGAAATAAGGGCCCAGCTCGGCGTCATCCCGCAGGAGGACAACCTCGACCTGGAGCTCACCGTGTACGAGAACCTGCTCATCTACGGCCGCTATTTCGGGATGAGCAGGAAGGTCATCAACGAACGGATCGACGAACTTCTCACATTCACCCAGCTCGACGAGCGGCGCCACAGCCGGGTCGAGCCCCTTTCCGGCGGGATGAAACGCCGGCTGACCATCGCCCGGGGGTTGATCAACACCCCCAAACTGCTACTGCTCGATGAGCCCACCACCGGGCTCGACCCGCAGGCGCGCCATCTTCTGTGGGATCGCCTGTACCGGCTCAAGCAAGAAGGCGTGACGCTGATCATCACAACCCACTACATGGACGAGGCCGAGCAGCTGTGCGACCGCCTGGTGATCATGGACAAGGGGCGGATAGTCACCGAAGGCTCACCGCGGGATTTGATCGAACAGCACTCGCGACGCGAGGTACTCGAGATGCGGTTCGCGGTGGGCACCCAGGAGGAGTACGCCGGCCGCCTGGAAGGCCTTGCTCCCAGAGTGGAGATACTGCCCGACCGGGTGCTGCTGTATACCGACGACGCCGACGCCACCGCCGACGCCGTTGCCGCCCAGGGAATCGTGCCCGAGTCGACCGTGAGTCGCCGCTCCACCCTCGAAGACGTGTTCCTGCGTCTCACCGGGAGGACACTGGTCGAATGACGATGCTCGCCCTTTCCGGTCGGGTCGTCGAGGCCTCGGCCAGGGTGTACCGCAGAACCTGGCGCGGCAGCGTCATCAGCACCTTCTTCAATCCGATCCTGTACCTGCTGGCAATGGGAGTCGGGCTCGGGCAACTGGTGGACGACGGCACCGGCAGCACCACGCTCGCCATCCCTTACCTCACCTTTCTGGCACCCGGGCTACTGGCGGCGACGGCCATGATGACGGGGGCCGGCGACGCCTCCTGGCCGGTGATGGCCGGCATCAAATGGCGCAAGACCTACGATGCCATCCTGGCCACCCCGGTCGGAGTGCCGGAACTGGTGGTGGGGCACCTCTCCTGGGTCGGGATCAGGCTCCTGTTCGTGACGGTCGTGTATTCGGGAGTGATGACGGCGTTCGGTGCAACCACAATCGCCCAGGGTGCCCTGGCGATCCCCCCGGCCCTTCTCACCGGGCTCGGCTTCGCCGCAATCATCACCGCGTACACCGCCCGCCTCAAGGACGAACAGGGCCTAGCGGCGCTGTTCCGCTTTGCGATCATGCCGCTGTTTCTGTTCTCGGGGACGTTCTTCCCGCTCTCCCAACTCCCGGGTTGGATCCAACCGGCTGCATACGCCACGCCTCTGTTCCACGGAGTCTCCCTGTGCCGCGGCCTGGCTCTGGGGACCGACTTCGCGGTTCACCCGATGTACAGCATCACTTACCTGCTCGCCATGCTGATCCTCGGCACCCTCCTCGCCATCCGCCTCATGGGTAGGCGCTTGATCACATGAGCGACTCGGCGACTCTGATGGCTCGGGTGATCCCGCCTCCGATGCTCGGAGGCGGAGCCACCAAGATGCTCGAGCGCAACTTCCTGGTCTACCGGCGCGTCTGGCTGATCGTGTTCTCTGGGTTCTTCGAGCCGATCTTCTACCTCTTCTCGATCGGCATCGGCCTCGGCGAACTGATCGGCGATGTCACCGGCCCCGGCGGTGAGCCGGTCGCCTATGCGGCGTTCGTGGCGCCGGCGTTGCTCGGGGCGTCTGCCATGAACGGTGCGATTTTCGAATCGACGTTCAACATCTTCTTCAAGCTCCGCTACGGCAAGGTCTACGACGCCATCCTCTCCACACCGATGCTCCCCCGCCACATCGCCATCGGTGAGATCACCTGGTCACTGGGTCGCGGGGCGCTCTATGCGACCGCCTTTCTGGTCGTGATCACCGTTGCCGGGTACGCCCACTCGCCGTGGGCCGTGATGGCAATACCGGCAGCAGTTCTGATCGGGTTCGCCTTCGCCGCGGTGGGGATGGCGGCCACCACATTTATGAAGTCGTGGCAGGACTTCGACTTGGTAAACATGGTGACATTGCCCCTCTTCTTGTTCTCCGGCACCTTCTACCCGCTCGATGTGTACCCGGACGTCTTCAAGATCCTCACCAAGTTCTCTCCGCTCTACCACGGAGTCGAGTTGATCCGAGCGCTGACACTGGGCGTGTTCGACTTCAGCCTCGTGGGCCACATCGCATTCCTGTTAGCCATGGGCGCGATCGGAGTCGCCGTCACTTCCCGCCGCCTCGACAAGCTGTTGCTGGCGTAACCAGTCACCAGTCACCAGTCACCAGTCACCAAAGAGCCTCCCTCGTTCTGGCTGGAGACTGGGGACTCGACGGCACGATCGCACCGACCGGGTCGCCGCGTCCCGCAGGTGACGACCCCCCACATCTGGGACTGAAGCTGAGAGGCCCGCTTGAAAAGAGGGTTCCTCAGGAACACGGCCATAGTGGGGCAGAGGCCCCACTATGCGGAGGAGGGCCGACCAGCGCCTGTTCACCCGAAGCGAAGCGGAGGGCGAAGTCGGCCCGGGAATACAACACGGCCGCAGTGGGGCAGGGGCCCCACTATGCGGAGGAGGGCCGACCAGCGCCTGTTCACCCGAAGCGAAGCGGAGGGCGAAGTCGGCCCGGGAATACAACACCACGAGATTCGGCCCGCATATGCGGGCCGAATCGAGTGGAGGTGCGGGGAGTCGAACCCCGGTCCTCTGAGGCATCAGCGTCGGCATCTCCGAGCGCAGCCGATAGCGAGCTTCGGAACGCAGGGCCCTATCGGCGGGTGGTCCTGCGCCCTAGCCGGAGTGGTCTTGACCCGCCGGTCCCGGCAATCCCGGCGGGAGCGTCCCCTATTGCGACGCCCGGACCTGGTGAGAGGGGAACCCTCCAGACGGACGAGCTGCATTGTTAAGCAGCCAGTGCGAAGTTGTCTTCGGCACTTGTATTGTTTCCCGGCTCTTTAACGAGGACTCCGGGGACCTCGGCTCGCTTCCGACGCTTCAACCCTCAAAGTCGAAACCATGTCACCCCCATGGGCAATCACAAGATACAACCATCGGTGCTCAAGGGGGATTCCTGGAGGCTCAACCTCCTTCGACGCTCTCGCCGATGAACGCCTCACCTTGCTTGCGGCCTGTAATGAGAATCGGAGCGCTCCAGCCGGTCCCGTCGGGTGCTTCCTGAAACTCGATGATGTCCGGATCGATGCCGCGCAGGTAGAAGAACTCGCCGACGCACTGCGGTGGAACCGAGCGGGTCATGGCCCCACAAAGGTGCATCTCGAAGATCACAGCCGGGCAGGTCCCATCGGGATCGCACTCAGGCCCGATGCCAACACGCAGAATGCTCCCAGTCACGCTCATCCGTCCATCAGCGAAAGCGCGCGCCTCCGGCACCGTGAACGGTCCTGAGACCGGCTCGAGCGAGGAAGTGGTGCCGTCGGTCTGAGTGTCGGGATCCTGCCCACATGCCACCACTACCAGACCGAACACAAGAAGCAGCGGGATCAGGCGGTGGGCCCTCATTCAAGACTCCTGTGCCTCATCGCACGCTCCATCGCAACTCCCAAGGCTCTTCGGCTGAGCCTCATCGCATGTCGCCCGGGGTCCCTACCCAGACGACCGAGATGGAGCGACACGCTACCCGCCCCCTCATTCAAGACTCCTGTGCCTCATCGCACGCTCCATCGCAACTCCCAAGGCTCTTCGGCTGAGCCTCATCGCATGTCGCCCGGGTCCCTACCCAGACGACCGAGATGGAGCGACACGCTACCCGCCCCCTCATTCAAGACTCCTGTGCCTCATCGCACGCTCCATCGCAACTCCCAAGGCTCTTCGGCTGAGCCTCATCGCAGTGTCGCCCGGGTCCCTACCCAGACGACCGAGATGGAGCGACACGCTACCCGCCCCCTCATTCAAGACTCCTGTGCCTCATCGCACGCTCCATCTCCCTATCCGCCTGGCGGCGCCGGAGGGTTTCACGCTTGTCGCGCTGGACCTTGCCCTTGCCCAGCCCGAGTTCGACCTTGACTTTGCCGTCCTTGAAGTAGAGGTTCAACGGGAGGAGCGAGAGACCCTTCTCGGCGATCTTGGCTCCGATCTTCTCGATTTCACGCTTGTGGAGAAGGAGCTTGCGCTCTCTCTCAGGATCGTGCCCTCCATCGCGGGCATACTCATACGGAGATATGCGGAGCCCCACCAGCCACATCTCGCCGCCGTGGACCGCGGCGTAGGAGTCCTTGAGGTCGGCGTGGCCGGCGCGAAGGCTCTTTACTTCGGATCCGAGTAGCACTATGCCGGCTTCATACGTTTCGCTGATCTCATAGTTGAACCGAGCTCGGCGGTTGGTGGCGATTTTCTTGGTACCCATCACACCCACAGGGACGGGTCCGTTGGGATCCCGTTCACCCGCACCTCCCAATGTAGGTGGCACGCCGTCGAACTACCGGTGGATCCGATCCAGCCGATCACCTGGCCGGTTACGACCTGCTGGTCGTAGACGACGCCCGTCGCCGACTGATGAGCGTAGAGAGTGGAGAGACCCCCTCCATGATCGATCATCACCGCGTTCCCATAGCCGCCCTTCCAACCCGCGAAGAAGACTCGCCCTGCGGCACCGGCAACGATCGGCTCGCCGCACGATGCATCGATGTCCCAGCCGGTGTGCAGGCGAGAATCGCCGTAAATCGGATGGATGCGCCAGCCGAACCCACTAGAAACTCCACCCGGAACCGGCCGCAGCAGAACGCCCGGCGCCTCGCCTTCGCCGCTCTGTTCTTGAGCGATGAGGGCCCGGACCAGATCCTCTTCCCTGGCCAGGTCGGCGATCTCACCCTCGAAGTGAGCGATCTCGCGTTCCATCTGAGCCAGCAACGCCCTCTGTTCGGCGAGCTGCGTCTCGACCTCGGCGGCACGTGCTGCGACCTCAGCGGCGATTGCCTCGCCCTCTGCTTGCTGAATGCCTAGCGCCTCGCGCTGGACTTCTGCTTCTTTCTCTTCGGCTTCGAGCCGCCCGACCTCCTGCTCCTCTCGAAAACGATGGAGTTCGTATTCCGTGATGACCTGATCGGCGACTGCCTGCACCCGGTTCGCGTAGACGATGCCGACTCCCGAATCGGGATCATTCCCTCCGGCGAAACGAACCGATGCATCGGCATGAGCCGCCATGTACACGGTCACGGCACGAGCAACTGCCGCCTGGCGCTCCCGTCCGACATCTGCTCGCAACTGAAGGATCAACCCTTGCCGGACGTCCATCCGGTCGACCAAGTCGATCAGCAACGCTTCCGTGGCGACAATCGAGGACTCGGTGTCTGCCAACCTCTGCTCGGCGGCGAGGAGCTCTCGTACCACAGCCTCGAGTCGCTTGGCGGTTTCGAGCAGGGTCGTGACAAAATCGGTTCGGGCGCCTTCGGCCGCGGCGATCGAACTTTCGAGAGCCTCGATCTGGTTCTGTATCTCGCTGAGGTCGGACCCGAGGTCTGCCGCGGCCGGAGCCGCAACGAGGAGAGATACGGCGACGGCAAGAGCCGGCACCAGTGAACGCCTCATCAGTCCCGCAGGAATCCCCACATACCGAAGGCGCTTCCCATGAGTCCGGTCGCTCCGCCGAACCCGACGATGAGTAGACCGTTGCGGATCAGGAAATCAATCGGGACCGTGAGCGCACCGGAATCCGTCGAAGTCGAGAACAACTCGGCGATCGATCCGCTCACCGCCCAAACCAGAGCAACGGCAAGCGCCGCGCCCACCAGACCTTCCACTATCCCTTCGAGGAAGAACGGGATGCGAACGAACCAGTTGCCGGCACCCACCAGCTTCATGATGCCGATCTCGTCCCGCCGGGCAAATATGGCGATACGAATCGTGTTGGCAATGAGTACCACTGCAGAGGCGCCGAGGACAACAACGATCCACACCGAGAAGGTGCGGAGACGGTTCGACCGAGCGACGAGTGCGTCAATCGCCTCGTCGGCAGCCGATACCTCGCGAATGCCCGGAATCACCACCAATCGGTCGGTGATCGTGGAGTAATCGGCGGCCGCAACAGGTCTGATGCGCAACGAGGCCGGGAGGATCGATGGGTCTTCTTCGACCACGTCGATCAGCGACTGCTGGTCGGCGAACAGCTCGCGAAACTCCTCGAGAGCCTCGGCCTTCGAGAAGTACTCGATCCCATCGACCTGCTCCCACCCCTGGATGTCTTGCTGGAGAGTGTCGATGTCTTCGAGCGTGAGATCGTCACTCAGGAACGCGATGACTCGGACGTTGTCGTCCCACCTGCCTATGTCCTGATCGATAGACCAACGCAAGACGATGGTTCCGAACACGAGCGTCAGCATCACCAGAACTGCCACAACTGCGGAAAAAACGACGAGGACGTTGCGTCTGAGATTGGAGATCGCCTGGCTGAACAGATATTGCAGTCTCATGATCAGACCTCGACGGGATTCTGGCCGGGTGTCTCGTAGGCTCCGCGGGACTGATCACGCACGACGCGCCCTCGCTCGAGAGCAACCACCCGGCGCCTCATGGCGTCGACGATGGCGTGATCGTGGGTGGCCATCACCACGGTCGTCCCACTCCGGTTGATTCGATCGAGCAAGCGCATGATCCCAACCGATGTCGCCGGATCGAGGTTTCCCGTCGGCTCGTCGGCGAGGATGATGAGTGGCCGATTCACGAAGGCCCGGGCGATCGATACGCGCTGCTGCTCACCACCAGAGAGTTGCGTCGGAAGCCGGTCTGCCTTCGTTGCCAAACCGACGAGCTTGAGCACCTGCGGAACTTGGTTCCGAATCACATGCCGAGGCCGTCCGATCACCTCGAGGGCGAAGGCGACGTTCTCGTGGACAGTCTTATTGGGGAGGAGTTTGAAGTCCTGGAACACCGTCCCCAGAGATCGACGCAGTAATGGCACCTTCCACGATGGCAACGTCGTGATCTGCTTGCCGGCCACCCAGATCTCCCCCTGAGTGGGAAGCTCCTGGCGCAGCATCAGTCGAATCAGAGTCGACTTGCCCGATCCCGACGGACCGACGAGAAACACGAACTCGCCCTTTTGTATCTCGAGTGAGACGTCGCTGACCGCGACGGTCGCACCGTCGTAGACCTTGGATACGTCCTGCAGTCGGATCATCGGACCTCTTGGGTATTGCTCGGCGGGGTTCGACGCGCATTGGTTTCGGCGACTCCCCTCGAATCCAACGACACCCGGCTGAGATTACTAGCGAGGTGGTTTAGTTCTGTGCATATCACGAAACGGTCTGTGCCCTCCGCCATTGGAGATACGCGTCGGAGAACTCCTCGAGAGCGCCATCGAGCACGCCCTGGACGTTGCCCACCTGGAGATCGGTGCGGAGATCCTTGACCATCTGATAGGGCTGCATCACATACGACCTGATCTGACGTCCCCATGCCGCTTCGCCCTGCTCGCCGCGAATCTGGTCGATCTGATCCAGTTGCTCCTGCCTGGCTCTTTCAGCTAGACGGGCCGCCAGCAGAGCCATGGCCCGATTCCGGTTCTGGAGCTGTGATCGTTCCGCCTGGCACACCACGACGATGCCGGTGGGCTCGTGGGTGATTCGTACTGCGGAGTCGGTCACATTGACGTGCTGACCCCCGGCTCCTGATGACCTGAAGACGTCGATTCGCAAATCGTCGGGATTGATCTCCACCTCTTCCACCTCGACCTCAGGGATCACGTCGACTCCGGCGAATGACGTGTGCCGCCGAGAAGCCGAATCGAACGGACTGATACGGACCAGCCGATGGACCCCACGCTCACTCTCGAGGATCCCGTATGCATGCTCGCCGCGCACGGTCAACGTCGCCGACCGGATTCCGGCCTCCTCGGCGGGGAGGACTTCATCCACCTCGACGTCGAACCCTCGCCTCTCGAGGTAGCGCTGATACATCCGAAGGAGGATCTCGGCCCAATCAGCCGCATCGACCCCACCCGCGCCGGCATGGATGCTCATGATCGCCGGCCGGTCGTCGTACTCACCAAAGAAGAGGCTCTCACGCTCGAGCTCGCCAAGCCTGGTCTCGACCGCGGCGAGCTCGACCAAGACGTCCGCAACAGCAGACTCATCAGACTCTTCGACCGCCAGGTCGAACAACACCTCGGCGTCGTCGATCGACCCGGACAGCCGATCCACCAGATCGATCACTCCCTCATACCGGGCGAGGGTGCGGGTCACCTGCCGGGCCCGCTGCTGGTCGTCCCACAGATCGGGCGCGGCGACTTGCTGCCTCAGCCCTTCCAGCGCCTCCCGTTTCCCCGGAACGTCAAAGGAACCTCCTGGCGTCATCGAGACGCGCCCGGAGGGACGAGATGGCGGCTCTGGGGTCCTGATCCATTGCTGCAGGGAGGGTAGTTGCGTGTCCGTGGCGTCCCGTCGCGCGGCATTAGCAATTAGCAATTAGCAATTAGCAATTAGCAAGAGAGAATCACTCCCCCCTCGAGTGTCGGGTTGGGCGATAGGGCCGACGGTTCTGTTCTGAATACTCTCCCCTTTGGGGGGAGTCAGCGAGCGAAGCGAGCTGGTGGGGGGTACCTGGTCTTCGTCTTCGTCAGGCCAACGCGTCTTGTGTGTTGTAATGGCCTTTCACCGGGTGGTTGCGCCGGGTTGGGTAGCTACTCGATCATGCGTCTTGTGGGTCAGTTCGCCGAGCCGGTGTGCGTCAGATGGGCAGCGGGATTGCCGCGACTTGGTGAGTCCCCCCACCAATCGGCATAGCCGATTGGTGGGGGGGCCCTCCGACTCCAAGGCCTTCTTACGCCACCGCCCCGTGACACTTCTTGTATTTCTTCCCGCTACCGCAGGGGCACGGATCGTTGCGGCCGATCTTGTCCCCTACCTTTACTTGCCGCTTGAAGGCCGCTCCCGCGGTCCCACCGAGCCGAACGACCGGATCCGTCTTGTTTTGCTGCTCGACCACCTGGGAATGGAAGAGGTACCTAACACTGTCGATCTTGATGCTGTCGATCATGTCGGCGAACATGTCGTAGGCCTCTCGCTGATATTCGGTCAGCGGATCTCTCTGACCCATCGCCCTCAGCCCCACACCGGACCTGAGGTAGTCCATCTCCGCCAATTGCTCGCGCCACTTGTTGTCCACGATCGACAACACCACGGTGCGCTCCAGGGTTCTGAGGAGGGTCTCGCCGAGTTCCTTGCCGCGTATGGTGTAGACGTCCTGGGCATCGGCGATGAGCCGACCCGTCACCGCGCCGACATCGTCCCCCGCCTCGATCAAGTCGCCCGGGCCGAGTCGCGTCGGGAACACCACGCTGATCCGACGATGCAATTCCTCCGCATCCCACCGATCGGGCGACAGGTCGTCGGACAGGACCAGACCAACCTCGATCTCGATTGCCTGTTCGATCCAATCACGGACCAGCTCTTCGGTGTCGCGCTCGGTTAGGACCCGTTGACGCCAGCCGTAAATGACCTCACGTTGACGGTTCATCACCTCGTCGTACTTGAGAACGTTCTTGCGAATCTCGAAGTTCTGCGATTCGACCTGACGTTGAGCTCGCTCGATGGCGTTGGTGACCATCTTCGCCTCGATGGGCACGTCATCTGGGATCTTCAGCCTTCGCATGATCGCCTGGACCTTGTCGCTGGCGAACCGGCGCATCAGGTCATCCTCGAGCGACAGATAGAACCGGGACTCGCCGGGGTCCCCTTGCCGGCCCGACCGCCCTCGAAGTTGGTTGTCGATCCGTCGCGAATCATGTCGCTCGGTCGCCAGCACGTACAGGCCACCCGCCTCGATCACCTGCTGCATCTCGGCGCTCGTCTCGGCCTCGAGCGTCTGATGCACGCTTTGATAGGCCGCTTCGTAGTCTGGATCACCAGGCTCCAGACCCTGTTTGCGCACCTCCTGGCGAGCCATTTCCTCAGGGTTCCCCCCGAGTCTGATGTCGACGCCGCGACCGGCCATGTTGGTGGCCACCGTCACCGATCCGAGCCGGCCGGCTTGGGCGATGATCGCTGCTTCACGCTCGTGCTGCTTGGCATTGAGCACCTCGTGCGGGATGCCTCTTTTTCTGAGAGCCTCGGACAATCGTTCTGAATTGTCGATGCTGATCGTGCCCACCAGGACCGGCTGTCCGGCGGCGTGTCGCTCGAAGAGGTCTTCGGTGAGGGCGTTGAACTTGGCCTCTTGGGTCATGTACACCAGATCGGCCTCGTCGGCACGGGCGATCGGCACATTGGTCGGAACCACCGCCACCTCGAGTCCGTAGATCTCGCTGAACTCACCTGCTTCGGTGAGAGCGGTACCCGTCATTCCGGCGAGTTTGTCGTACAGACGGAAGTAGTTCTGCAAGGTGATCGTCGCCAGCGTCTGATTCTCTTCCTTGATTCGCACGCCCTCTTTGGCCTCGATCCCCTGATGGAGGCCCTCGCTGTACCGCCTGCCCTCGAGAATGCGCCCGGTGAACTCATCGACGATCTTGACCTCGCCGTTCGCTACCACGTAGTCGATATCACGCGTATAGAGAGTCTTGGCCTTGAGAGCCACGTCGAGGTGATGAATCATGTCGGTGTTGGTGTGGTCGTACATGTTGGTCACCCCCAGGAATTGCTCGACTTGAGCAACACCCTGTTCGGTGGTGATGACCTGACGCTTGCCTTCGTCCACTTCGTAGTGGACCTCATCGCTCAACCGCTCCGCGATCCTGGCAAAATCGCGGTACCACTTAGCGCTCTCCCCGACCCGCCCGCTGATTATGAGCGGAGTTCTCGCCTCGTCGATGAGGATCGAGTCGACCTCGTCGACGATCGCATAGTGGTGGCCCCGTTGCACCATGTACCTGGAATCCATCGCCATGTTGTCGCGGAGGTAGTCGAAACCGAACTCATTGTTGGTTCCGTAAGTCACATCCGCCGCGTAAGCCGGGCGTCGCTCGTCCGGCTGCATGTCCGCCTGGATCAAACCGATCGTCAGCCCGAGAAACCGGTGCACTCCACCCATCCACTCTGCGTCGCGCCCGGCCAAGTAGTCGTTGACTGTGACCACATGAACGCCCTTGCCTTCGAGTGCGTTCAGGTATACCGGCATGGTCGACACCAGGGTCTTCCCCTCGCCGGTGCGCATCTCAGCGATGGCCCCGCTGTGCAGGGCCGCCGCGCCGACCACCTGAACGTCGTAGTGACGTTGTCCGAGTACCCGCTGGGCCACCTCGCGCACGACGGCGAAGGCTTCGGCCTGGATATCGTCGAGCGTCTCACCTTCGCCAAGACGGTTCCGAAACTCGTCGGTCTTGGCTTGTAGCGCTTCATCGGAGAGCGACGAGATCTCGGCCTCGAAGCCGTTGACCACGTCAACGATCGCCACGAGCTCCTTCATCTTCTTGCCCTCGCCCGCGCTCAGGATCTTCTTCAGCAGGGCCATGGGACCGCCATCATATCGACAGGTGGGGAGTGTGGAATAGAGTGTTAGAAGTCTCGTAGCACTCGACGCACTCGCCCGGTTACATCGATTCCAGCATCGAGCCGGGGTCCACCCCGGCCTCCTCGACCATTAGCTGTGACAACAGCTCGACATCGCTCAAATCGATCGGTTCGGGCTCGCTGAGCACCTCTCCGTCGGCCGATCGCACCACCAACCCACTGCGCGACCCATGCGACGTGTCGGTGACCATGACCACCCGCCCGTCGCCGATCTTGAGCAGCGATCCGGGTGGATATTCCCCCGTCATCTGAATGAACAGCCTGATCAGGTCCGTGTCATAGGCGGTTCCGGCGCCTTCGAGCAGCACCCGAAGTGCCTCGTTGGGCGTTCTTGCCGGCCGGTAGGGTCGGAATGACGTTATTGCGTCGTAGGAGTCGGCGATGGCGACCATACGACTGAACAGATGGGTTTCCGACCCGTTCAGTTCGGGGTAGCCGCTTCCGTCGATTCGGATGTGGTGTTCCAGGGCCACGATCGCAGCTATCTCTTGGCCGGCCCCGGAAGCCGCCATGATCGTGGCAGCTCCTTCCTGCGGGTGCAGCCGCACCTGTGCCCATTCCTCGTTGCCGAGCCGTCCGGGGTTGCGGAGGGCAGCCTCATCGACAACGACGCGGCCGACGTCGTGCAGCAGTGCAGCCAGACCGAGGATCCGCATTTGGTCGCGTTCGAATCCGGCGAAACGGCCGAGCGCCATCGACAGCAGACAAACGTTTACGGAGTGGTAGTAGGTGACCTCATGATGGTTCTGCACAGTCGCCAAGAGCATGGAGGAACTGGCATCGGCCGCTCCACGCTCTATGAGGTCATCGACCGCAGCCATCACGCCATCGAGATGCAACGAGCCGTATCGAGACACCTCGCGCAAAGTGTCCAGCGAGAACGAGTACGGCCGACGGAGATCGTGAAGCGGTCGGACGTCGAGGTCCGACGGACTCAGTCCGCTCTCGTTGAGGCGAACGGTTCCGCCGGCCGGCAGGTCGTCAGAGACCCCCGCCACCAGAGCGGCCAAATCGGCGAGGTCGCTGGCAGTGGCGCCGCGCATAAGAGTGATCGAATCGATCTTGCGTTCCTTCAGTTCGGACAGCATTGCGTCGAACGCGGTACTGGCATGGGCGAGCATCTTTCGATCCAGATAGAACGTGTCCTCGACGATGGACAGCGTCGCCTCACCGGAGCCGACCACCAGAACCTCCACTGCACCCTGAAGAGCCGCTACGGCGTCGGTGGCCGCCGCCTCTGAGTCGGCATTCGCCACGCTACGGGAGGCATTCGATAAGGCTTGCAAGAAATTCTTGCCGAGAAGTTCACTCATTCTGACCAACCGGCTAGAGCATCACGCGCCGCGGACCGCACCGATCTGGAGACTCCGCCGCTGAGCTTCCGGACCGTCAAACGTTCCAACGCCTCTCGCACATGTGGTCCACGTCTCTCGGCGATGATTTCGACCAGCCGTACGACGTCCTTGGTGGACACGATCCCTGCTTCGAGCACCTCCACCACCCCGGTCACGACTGAGTCGGATGCGCTCGCTCGCAGCAGAGAGATGGCCGCATGACGCACTTTGGAGCTTGGATCTCCCAAAGCATCCAGTGCCCCCGAAGTGACTTCGTCCGGTGTGAGCGCACCGACGGCCCTTAGGACCTCCACCCGTACCCGATCATCGTCGTATTTGGCCACTGCCTCGAGAGCCGGCAAAGCCGACACCCTGCCGGCCTTACCGATGGCAGTCACCACGCTCCTGACGACGAACCAGCGCGGATCGGCCAGCCGAGCCGTGAGGTGTCGAACATCGCCGCGACCGGCCATGCCGAGGAGTTGAATTATGGAGCGCCTGTTGACGACCGGCTCGTCCCCGGTGATCTGAGAAACCAGATACTCGATAAGAGGCTCGCCCCAGGACGCCAGCAGCAAGTCCGCAGACTCGGGGCTCTCGCCAGCAACCAGACCGGTCACCAGCTCCTCGAACAGGCTGTCTCGCGAGAGGTCACGTTTGGCCTCTGCGACCAGCTGGGAGAACTCCTCCGGAAACACCGGGGCCTCGGTCAGGGCTCGCATCCAAAGTCCGGCTGCCTGGTAGTCGCCGGCCCACACCTCGGCAGCCACCTTGCCGGACCAGATCCTCAAGAGACGCAGGAACCGACTGGAGCGGTGCTCGACTCTGAGCAGATCGCGGAAAAGGCGGGTGCCCAACACGGATCCGCCGAAAGCATCCGGCAGTTGAGCGAGGACCTTGGCCCGCAGCTCGGCGTCGGCGGCGTTGGCGTCCACCGAGTCGAAGACGGCCCTGACGCGTTGCAACTGCTCGTGGTGCCAGCTGACACCCGCAGTGTCGACATCGGCCGAGCTGTTGCTCACGGCCATGACTACAACTCGATCAGGTTCTCGCGGACGGCGTAGAGAACCGCTTCGTTGCGGGAGTGCAATCCGAGCTTGTCAAGGATGTTTCTCACGTGGTTCTTCACCGTGTTCTCACTGATGAATAGCACGTGACCGATCTGCTTTGACGTCAATCCGGAAGCCACGTAACCAAGAACTTCGACCTCTCTGCCGGTGAGCGCCGGCTTTCGAGGTGCCAAGAAGTCGTTGTGGCGAAGCAACTGGTTCAGGATATCGAGCAGTTTCCCGGTCATCATCGGAGTGATTGCCGCCCCGCCGGCGGCGACTTCGTGAAGGTCACGGGCCAAGTCGGGGAACGGGACGTCCTTGACCAGGTAGCCGCGAGCACCGGCCTTGATGCAGGCAAGCAAATCCTCTTCGGACTCGCTCGCCGTCAACATGACGACCGACGTCGCGGGCGAGACGGCCATGATCTTTTCGACGGCGTCCAGACCGGAGACACCCGGCATCAGGATGTCGAGCACGACGATATCGGGCTGCTGAGCCTCGGCCATCGAAACAGCGCTCTCGGCATCGGCCGCCTCACCACAGACATCGAAGCCGGCGCCCTCGAGCGCAGCGGAGAGCCCGGTTCGGAAGAGATCTACGTCATCGACTACTAGTACGCGCGTCACTGGGGTTCGATCAGCCCGAGCGTTCCTCCGCGGCGGCGGTACAGCACTCCGTACCGGTCGGTCTCCGCGTTGAGGAATAGATAGAAACTGTGTCCTAGAGCTTCCATCTGAAGAGCTGCCTCCTCTGGCATCATCGGCTTCACCGCGATTTGCTTCACCCGCTCGATACGGAGGTCGCGGTCTTCTTCTTCGATGCTTTCTTCGACCTCATAGGAGCTGTCATTGAGCCGTTTCTCGCTACGGCGGTGTCGGGTGATCAAGCGTTCCTTCAACCGTCGGAGGTTTCGCTCGAATACATCCACCGCAACATCGAGGGCAGCGTGGGCCTCAGACTCGGCCGCCTCGACGCGGACGGTGTGACCGGCTGCTGTCGCAGTGATCTCCACCCGGAAGCGCTCGGCAGTGATACGGGGGTTGTGTTCCGCGGAGAATTCGACGTCGGCGAAGGCGGCGTCGTCAAACACCCGAGCGGCTCTGGCAACCTTCTCCTCGGCGGTCTTCCGCAGTTCACCGTCGATAGACATGTGGTTGCCGTGAATGCGAATCTCCATCATGTCTCCTTTAGCGGACGCGTGTCAACGCCGGATGGTCGCGGTCATGGGCTGGAGCGTCGGGCCGGTGTAGATGCGGGGCTGGTGGCACCCGTCCTCCCCTTGCTCTCGATCCCCCCTCGACGGGGGCTGATACCCCCATCCTAAGGAACCGACGCGCCAATGCCAGGGCCCAATGTCGTTACCTGATCAAAGGAGCAGAACGATCTTGCAAGCGAATGAAGTCGACGATGGACGCAAGAAGGTCCTCTGTCATCAGGACGGCGTGGGGGTCTGGTAGCCATCGGAACTGCACGACCGTGCCGTCAGCACAGTTGGTCCACCGCCCTGCTTGACCTCGAGCGACAGGAACCGCCATCGCGTCCACAGTCGGACAAGAATTCCGGAGCGCCCATCTGCGCACTGTCTCCGGCGCCGACGGGAAGGGTTTCTTCTCCGCCCTCCGACGCCAAGGCAACGGCATCAGCGGACAACACCGCGCCGGACATGATGAGTCCGACAAGAAGCACGGAACTGAGTGGTTTGGTGATCGGCATGCTGGCTCGGACCCGGGACTGTACAGCCTGAGGAATTGGGCTTTCCCCTCACCCGCGAGACTTGCTTGCCGTAAAAGTGATTGCCAATCGACTCCCGGCAACCCTGGAGGCCGCCACCAGGGTTGTGCCTGTGGTGACTACGTCATCGATGAGGACCGCGCCGGCTGGGGCGGGCATCCGGAGCCGGAACGACGGCAGCGCTCGCGGACTGGCTGTGGTCCCGGCGCGGCGGCGCACCCAGAAGCGGGCACGCAAGCAGTGAACCACCGGAATCTCGGCGCGGCGAGCCAGCGCCGTCGCCAAGGCCGCCGCCGGGTCGATCCCGTATTTCCACCGCCTGGCCGTGACGCGTGGGATCGGCACCAACGCCGTCGCCTCGGTGCCGAGCAAAGGCTCGAGCACCATCGCCATCCGGTCGGCGATCCCGGCCACCGCCTCGTACTTGAGCCGGTGGACGAGTAGCCGTGCTGCCGCTTCATGAACGAAGGCACTTCGAACAAAGACTCCTCCTCGCACCTGGTCGGGCGCCATGACCAGGGTCTGTCGGCACGAAGTGCACAGCCAACCAGGAGACGCCTGCCGGCAGGCGACGCACGTCATGGCAAGCAGCCTGCCACCGGTGCCGGGGAGTGACTAGTCACCTGCGGTCGAATTAAATGATCTGGCCTTGACTGCTTTACGCATTGAGAGACCACTGTACGTGTTCTAGGGTGACCGAAGAGGAAGCCGCGGGAAGGGACAGCACATGCCGGTAGACGTTCAGATCACGAGGGAGCGCCAGCGCCGGCGTCGCCTGCGCAGGGTGGCGTGGGTGATGGCACCACTGGTCGCCTGGCTCTGGCTGCGGATCATTTACAGCAGCCCGGTCTCGCCTGGATGGCCAGATCTTCCCCCGGAGGCCGTGTACTGGCTCCCCGGCGTCTTCATCATCCTTCTCCTGGGCGTGGTGCTCATCGTCCCGATGCTCGGCAACGGACGGTCCCCCGAAGTGATCTTCCTCCCGGAACAGATCGACGTCTCCTTCGACGACGTAAAGGGGCTAGGACCGGTTCTGGCGGAGGTACGCCACACGCTCGACGTCTTTCTCAACCATCAACGGTTCCGCGACCAAATGGGTGGCCAACCGCGACGCGGGATCCTCTTCGAAGGGCCCCCGGGGACAGGCAAGACCCATACTGCGAAGGCGCTGGCCAGAGAGGCCGGGGTGCCGTTTCTGTTCGTGTCGTCGACCGCCTTCCAGAGCATGTGGTACGGGGCCACAGCTCGCAAGATTCGCGCCTACTTCCGCCGCCTCCGAAAGGTTGCCCGCCAAGAAGGCGGGGCCATCGGATTCATCGAAGAGTTCGACGCCATCGGCGGTCGGCGCGGAGGCATGAACCGCGCCGCGGCAGGCGATCCGGGCCTCAACCGATCGGCGATGTCTGAAGGAACCGGTGGTGTGGTCAACGAGCTTCTCGTCCAGATGCAGTCGTTCGACGACCCACCCCGGGGCACCCGGTTCGCCAACGCCCTCAGGCGAGGAGCAAACAGATTCCTCCCCCAGCATCGACACCTCATGACCAGCAAGCCGCAGTTTGCCAACATCCTGTTGATCGGAGCGACCAACCGAGCAGATCAACTGGATCCGGCCCTGCTGCGCCCCGGTCGTTTCGATCGCTCATTCCACTTTGCCCTCCCGGCTCGTGGGCAACGACGAGAGCTGATCGATTTCTTCCTCAAGACCAAGGTGCACGATCTCAGCGTCGACGATGTCGCCCGCGCCGACCTGGCGGCCACGACGATTGGTTATTCGCCGGCTTCGATCGAACGGCTGTTCGACGAGGCACTCCTGTTCGCGCTGCGAGACGAGCGCGACGCTCTGAGCGTTGCCGACTTGCGCCAAGCACGCCTCGACGTCGAAATCGGCCTCGCCGAACCGACCGAGTACACCCCTGAGGAGCGAGAGAACATCGCGGTTCACGAATCCGGCCATGCGGTGGTTACCTACCTGGCGGGCAAGGGGCGAAAGATGAACCTGCTCTCCATCGTAAAGCGCAAGGACGCGCTGGGACTGCTGGCCCACACCGAAACCGAGGAGCGTTACACCAAGCGACGCAGCGAGACGCTGGCTTTGATACAGATCGCCCTCGGAGGATTGGTCGCCGAAGAGTTGTTCTACGGAGAGTCCGGAACCGGACCGGCAGCAGATCTGACAACGGCAACCAACATCGCCGTAGAGATGGTCGGCTCCCTGGGAATGGGAGGTTCCCTCATCTCCTTCCGGGCGGTCGACCAAGGGTTGATCGGTGGAAACCTCGTCGCCGCGGTCTTGGCCGACGAAAAGGCCCGCGATGCAGTGGACTCGCTGCTCAACGATCAGAAGGCGGTAGTCACCGCTCTCCTACGCGACAATCGCCACCTCATCGAGGCGCTCCGCGACGCCCTGCTCGAGCGGGATGAACTCGCAGAGCGAGAGATCCTCGAGGTGCTCGACGCGGCACGTGATGCCGGCGGCGCAACTGTGGACCTGACCGATGAGGCTTTAGGCGTCAGAAGTTAGGAAGGCGTTGCGGGGCTTCGGAGTCGGAGGACCCCCACCAAAAGCCTTCGGCTTTTGACTCCCCCTCAAGGGGAGAGTGTTACCTAATACCTGACGGCCGCCGTGGGGCAGGGGCCCCACGATGCGGAGGAGGCCGGACCAGCGCCTGTTCGCCGCCCCTGGCGCCGAAGTCCGGCCGGGTAAGAACTAGGTCCCAAACTCCCAGGAGGAGAGGTACTCCTCCTGCTCCGGGGTGAGCTGTTCGAGTCCGCCACCAATGGCTTCGAGCGCGATCGCCGCCACCTCTTGATCGATCGAATCGGGGAGACGCAACACCTTGTTCTCGAGATCGGCACCGTCTTTCGCCAGCCACTCGGCAGCCAGCGCCTGATTTGCGAACGACATATCCATCACCTCGGCCGGGTGCCCTTCGGCCGCGCCGAGATTGACCAGGCGACCCTCTGCCACCACGTGGATCCGACGACCATCCTTCATCGTCCATTCATCTAACTCGTGACGGATGCGGCGTTTACCGACGGAATGGTCGGCGAGATAGCCAAGATCCAGTTCGACGTCGAAGTGACCGGCATTGGCCAGGACGACCCCGTCCTTCATCAGCTCGAAGTGTTCTCCGCGCAGCACCCGAAGGTTGCCGGTCAAGGTGATGAAGATATCGCCTATCCGTGCAGCTTCGTCGGCTGTAGCCACCGTGTATCCCTCCATCGCCGCCGACAAGGCCCTGACCGCGTCGACCTCGACCACGACCACCTTCGCCCCAAGTCCGTCTGCTCGTGCCGCCACACCCGCCCCACAGTCACCGAACCCGACCACCACCACCGTCTTGCCGGCAATCAGGAGATTGGTGGAGCGGATGATGCCATCCATCGCCGACTGACCGGTCCCGTGACGGTTGTCGAACAGGTGCTTGGTAGCCGAGTCGTTGACCGCAATCACGGGAAACCTGATGACACCATCTGCCTCCATCGCCCGCAACCGGATGACTCCGGTCGTCGTCTCTTCGGTCGACCCGACGAGGCGTTGATCCGGACGCTCCTTGAGCACCATCGTCACCAGATCGGCGCCGTCGTCCATGGTGATTTGCGGGTCGGCGTCGAGCACCTCACGCAGATGCGAGTAGTAGGAGTCGTTGTCCTCCCCCCGAACCGCAAAGACCGCGATTCCATCTGCCACCAGAGCCGCCGCCACATCATCCTGAGTCGACAGTGGATTGGAAGCACACAGCATGGCCTCGGCTCCCCCGGCCCGCAGCGTCGTCATCAGATTTGCGGTCTCGGAGGTCACGTGGAGGCAAGCCGCGATACGAAGCCCCTGCAGCGGCGACTCCTTCTCGAAGCGCTCTCGGATCGAGGCCAGGACCGGCATGCGACCCTCGGCCCACTCGATGCGAAGCGCTCCTGCTTCCGCCAGCGACGGATCTGCGATGTCGTGGTTCATTGAGACTCCTGGAGGTGACGGGTCGTTAGACCTTCGATGGTAAGTACTGGAGTGGGATCGAAGCCCGCGCGGTCGGCTGAAATGCTGAGACGAGGACGCCGATCACTGCCAAAGCGACAGCCGGATAATGGTACCCATGCCCTGATCGATCGAATTCGACCCATCAGACAGCCGGGCTCGCCCTCTGTGCCCATGGCTCTTCGCCACACGGCTCATCGCAGTGCGGCCCCCGGGGCCCCAACCCCAGGCCGCCGCGTCCACGCCTGTCGGCGAGTCCTCTCAGTCCACCCGCCCGTAGTCGTCCGAAAGCCGCTCGATGTCTGACTCATCGAATTCGCCGAATGCCACCTCGAGGATTCGGGCTGGAGCATCGCCGACACACGACAAGCGATGGGTTTCTCCCGCCGGGATGAAGAACTCGTCACCTTTGTCGGCGACCGTCGCCGTGTCTCCGACACGAACCTCAATACCGTCGTCCAAGACCACCCACAGCTCCTGACGCCGTTGATGGCGCTGTTCGCTCAGACTCTGCCCCGGCAGAACTGTGATGATCTTTACCGTTGACACCTCATTGAGCGAGTAGCGCCTAAAGCGCCCCCACGGCCTCTGATCCTCGACGATCCGCTCTCGCCAATCCATCTCGCTCCCCACATTCCCGCCTCCTCGCCACGGTACACACCACCCCGGCCTCGGGCGAAGAACCGCGTCGGCGCCAACGCGACCTCAGAGGGCGCAGCCATGCCGATCGGCTCCAACACGACGAGCGAGTGCAACGGGCTCGCCCGAGCCTCCTACGGACCCTCTGGGCGATACGAGGATTCGGGGAGCATCACCGGAATGTCTCCCTCCACCGGGAAGTGAAGCCCACACTCCCGGCAGACCAGTTCGGCGTCCCGTTGATCCAACTGCGAATGGCATTCGATGCAGCGCAGGATCTCCATCAGCTCGTCAGGAACTGCCATCGCCGACCTCCTCTATGTGGGATCGCACCTCGGCCACCAGCTTCTCCACTGCCTTCGCATCCGGCGCCTCGACGTTCAATCGCAGAACCGGCTCGGTATTCGAGGGCCGCAGGTTGAACCACCCGTCACCGACGTCGACCGTGAGGCCGTCGAGTCGATCTTCGCCCTTGAAGACGCCGGCTATCCGATCGACCTCTACCTCCGGATCAGCGACCACCATATTGATTTCGCCCGACTGAGCGTAAGGCTCGAATTCGCCACGAAGCTCGGACAGGGGTTGCTCCGACTCCGTGACGATCCGCATGAGTATCAGCATGGCGAGAATTCCGGAGTCGGCGTTGAAGTTGTCTTTGAAGTAGTAGTGCCCGCTGTGCTCGCCACCGAACGCGGCGCCGGTGTCCTTCATGACCTGCTTGATGTAGGAATGGCCGACCCTGGTTCGCACCGGCGTACCTCCGGCCGCCAGGATCGTCTCCGGCACCGCCTTCGAGCAGATCAGATTGTGGACGATGCTCATACCGGAATCTTCGGCGAGGAACCACTTGGCCAACATGGCCGTGATCGTGCTGCCGGAAACCGGGACTCCGGCATCGTCTATGAAGAAGGCACGGTCGGCGTCACCGTCGAAAGCGACTCCCATGTCGGGGCGTTCCCACGCCATCAGGGCCGTGAGATCAACCAGATTCTCAGGCCGCAACGGGTCCGGGTGGTGGTTGGGAAAGGTCCCATCAGGATCAAGGAAGAGTCCGATGACTTCGGGCGTAATCCGATCGAAGATGGATGGGATCGCGACGCCGGCAACACCATTCCCGCCGTCGACCGCCACTCTGAGATCACCGATCGCCGCGGCCCCCGCCACCCTGAGGACATGATCCACATATGGATCGAGGATGTCGTCCGCCCGGTACTTGCCTATGAGATCTGAGGGTGGCTCACCCTCCGCCAATTCTCGAACCTCGATGAGACCGCTGTCGACACCGACTGGAGCAGCGCCCTCCAGACACAGCTTTATCCCGTTGTAACCCTTGGGGTTGTGAGACGCGGTGACCATCGCTCCGGGAAGATCGAAGTGCCCGGAGCCGAAATACGCCATGTCGGTGGTGATCATGCCGAGGTCGCTGACATCGACTCCGGCCGACCGAATTCCGTCGCAGAGAGCTGCCGCCAACACCGGCGACGAAATTCGAGCATCCCGCCCGATCACGATCCGGTCTGCCGAGGCGAACCGGGCGAAACCATATCCGATCCGACGGACGGCCTCCTCGTCGATCTCGGTAGGCACCACTCCGCGAACGTCGTAGGCCTTGAAGATGGCGTCGAGATCCATGGATCAGTCATTCTACGGGGAACAGCCCATCCCTAGACTCCACCCGCCCATGCCTTCGACTCCCGCCGTCAGCGCAGTGATCCCTGTCCATAATGAGGCGGGGTTCATCGACTCTGCCCTTCCCCGTCTCATCGAGTCGATGGAGTCGTTGGGAGAGGTATTCGAGGTCATCATCGCCGAAAACGGATCGACGGACGCCACTGCTGAGATCGTCTCCCGAATCAGCGACACCGACGATCGGGTGACGATGATCAGACTGCCCGAACCGGATTACGGAGCGGCGATGCGAGCCGGTTTCCTTCGGGCAAAGGGCGCCTGGATCGTCAATTTCGACATTGACTATTTCTCGGCCGACTTCATCCGCACCGGTCTTCGAATCAAGGATTCCGCCGACATCGTGCTCGCATCGAAGCGGGTCGCTGGATCCGACGACAGACGATCCCTGCTGCGCCGGCTCGGCACCTGGGGCTTCAACATAGTGCTCAAAATGCTCTTCCGATCTGAGGTGACGGACACCCACGGCATGAAGATGATTCGACGGTCCGTCGTCGAAACGCTTGTACCTGCGGTCGAATCCACCCAGGACCTGTTCGACACCGAACTCGTGATCCGCGCCGAGCGCGCCGGTTATCGGATCGCCGAAGTTCCGGCCACCGTCGAGGAGCTGCGGACGGCTCGATCCTCGTTCGTCAAACGGATCCCGCGGACTCTGGTCGGACTGTGGCGGATACGCAGGTCGCTGCGCAACGAGGCCCGGCACCAGGCCGGCGAGTGAATCTCGGGCCCAGCCGCCGTCGCGCGGCAAGTCCCCGGAGTCGGAGGGCCCCCTCTCCGACCGACTTCGTCGGTCGACTCCCCCTCGAGGGGGGAGTGATTCTCTCTTGCTAAGGGCTAATCGCTAATCGCGGGAGGCGGCCGCCGGCCGCCGACCCTTCCGCCGAATGAACGCCATGGTGCCCAACCCGAGGATGGTCGCCGCCGACATCGCCTTCCCGACCATCTCCGGGAGTCGTTCCTTGAAATCGATGACCACGTCCTGCTGAGTCGGTACCACGATCATCAGCGAAGGTGCGGCGCGATATGGTCCATCAGCGCCGGAGGCGGACCAGTTGGGGAACCACGAGACCTTCACCAGGTGGGGCACTCCCACCGCAGTGGTCGAGAACGAGATTCGATGATCCTCAAGGACGATATCAGTCACCACGCCGGACGTCGTGATCACCTGGCGGCTTCGAAGTGACACATTGTCGATCCGACGCCACGCCGCAGGGCCATCCTCGACGATCCACCGATCGAGGCTCTCGACTTGGTCGTACCAGTCGATCGCAGCATCGACGAAGGTGTCATCACCGTCCCACACTGCCGGCTCGAACGACGCGATATCGACCAGCGAGGCCGGCGGGAGCCGGAAGACGGTAAACGGGTCGGATACCGCGGCGACATCCAGGCCAAACTCGTGGGCAGCCTGTGTTGCCGACTCGGTGAACGACACGTAGTACTCAACGTCAAACACCGCCAAGTGTTTGACCGCGCGCTCGAAATTCAGGCCTGAGTACGGAAGGCCGGGGATGGGGTTCGAAGGGCGCTGGCTCACTTCCGACGCGTTGATGAAATGGAACGGCGTGGTCAACGAAGACTCGAAGAGCAGGCCTTCCATCGAAGGGTGGCCCTCGACCCAGTATCCGGTAAGCATCAGCGCCATCGGAGTTCCGTATCTGTTGAGGTCGCTGTTGGCCTCCCACATCACCCTGCCATCCGGCAGGGAGTCGAGCGTGGCCATCAGACCCGAATACTCCGCCCAGTAGTCGGTCTGGAGAATCTCCTCGCCATCCTCTCCGTAGGCGTACACAGCCTTGGCCTCGTAGCCGCTGTAGTTCCAAGTCGCCCACTTCGGCGCCTTGTTGACACCCAAGCCGGCCACAGTCAGGAAAAAGACCACGCCCACCGCGGCCGCAACCCACCGCACTTCCGTTCCACCCCGAACCCGTTGCGCGATCGACTTGGCAACGGCACCAACGGCTATGCCGGCAAGCAGGAACACCGTAAAGAACCAGAACGGGAGCAACCTGGCGTTATACAGCTTGCGAAAGTCGACATATTGGATGATGAAGTAGCCGGCAACCGGCATCACCAGCAGCGCCAAGACCGGCCCCAGTGTCACCCGGCGCCAAATCGAATATGCGAGTCCGCCGCCGGCGAGCACCAAGACCGGCCACAGCTCTCGCGGGAAGACGGCATCGAACCCGGTGATCGGGAACCACCTCATGTCCGTGGTATACGAAACCGTCGCCAAGAGCGGCAGTGCCCAAAAGGCTGCAATGCCGAATCCGACGACCCAACTCCCGACGAGTATCGCCGGCCCGCGTCGCCTGAACAGCAGCGGGAGAGACACCAGAACAACGACGACGGTGGTGATGAGGTGGGTGAGCGCAGTGAGGGCAAGCAACACGCCGGTAGACGCAGTAAACCCCCTCCCTTCGCGCACGTTCTTCATGAGGAGACCGAGGTAGGCGAACGACAAGGCGAACGACCAAGAGAACGAGTACTCCCCGGCGAGGGTCGACAGCGTATTGGCGCCAAAGATCGAGAACGACTCCATGAATATGAAGGTCCCGCCCGCAATGCCCGCCACCACCGACACCGACTTCGCCAACCCCATCCCCCTGGCGAACACATAGGCGGCGAACGGCAGCGCAACCAAGCCGGCAACGGTCACCAGCTTGAAGGCGACTCCATAGGGCACGAACACATCGAGCAACACGATTGTGTACGCCGGCAACGGAAAGTAGAAGTACAGGATCGGAAACCCGGCGTACCAGTCATTGCTCCACCCCAGCAGACGGCCACTCGGCAACAAGGTGTCGCGGATGTAGGCGGGCACCAGCACGTGGGCTCCCATGTCGCCGCCGGTCGGAGTGTTCGCCAGGAACAGACGGTCGGGCCGCATGAACCCGAACGCCAGCAGCGCCCCCAGAGTGAGGAGCGCCGGCACGGCGAAGCGAATCCAAGGGCGGTCGATATCGATGCGGCGCGATGGCGCCCGGCTCGAGGCAGTCACGGTTTCAGCAGGCTAACGCTGCCGCGCCCGCAATGGTTCAGCGCCGCCGAGCCTTCTCCAGCAGGGTCGTCAGGTCGAGCACCTCGGCCCCCGACTTCCACCACCGGTGTTCACACCGATGGCAGGAGTTGAACGTCACGTCGGTTTGATCCGGGAGAGTGATCTCGATCTGGATGGCGTCGGACGCCCCGCACTCAGAGCACTTGATCGTCGACGGCTCACGCCTACGACTCATACCTTCCTCCTCATTCTCCACTCGGGGCAGGTTCGGCAGCGATGCCTACGGGATTGACTGATTCTTCGTCGAGTTTCCCGACGTACCGGGAGCGCCTCCGACCATCCTCGCTCCAGAAGGCATACCAATAGGGTCCATGCGGGCACTTGGAGCATGCTTCCTTGCCACAACGAACCCACTGCTCACGAAGACTGACATCCGGACCGGAGGCCGCTTCGAAAGAGAATCCCCGATTCTCGAGGCGTGCCCTGGCCAAGATGAGGAGGCGCCGCAGATCATGCTCATCCATCTCCCGAACAGCCTCGAGGACGTCCCGGTCGATCGGCACCGGCTTAGTGCCCTGGCCGGCGGCGCCGGTGACGTTCGGGGCGAGGCCACGGTGGCTCTGGCGCGGACCTCGGGCGAAGGCGCACTAGACCGTGCATTCGAGGACTCAGCCAGAGGCGTCTGTGGAGGCCCTGAACCCGGCGAACACTGCCGGTCGGGGCACTAGGCAACTTCGAGCGATGCGAACAGCGGGCGCGCCGCGGTACGTCGATCCACCAATGTCCAGCCGACCGGGGGTGTGAGCCGCCCGGCGTGCTTCTCGCACATTGCGTATGCCGATCCGGGGACGACGGGTTCAACCAGGTCATCGAGCCACACCGCCCGATCGACATATGCGAACGACATCACGATGCCGGCGGGAGCAGAACAGCGAACACAGAACTCGGTCATGGCCGCAAGTTTAATCACATTGATGTGATTAATGACGCCATCCAGATCGCCGCTCCCCCGGAATTCAACGAGACCGAGCCAGCGCTCGACCGATCCGCCTGGCCGACGGCACACCGGCCATTCGCCCCACAATCGTGTCACTGTCGTCGCGGATCACCAAGAGAGGAACGCCCACCACACCGATGGCCCTCTGAAGCTCCGGTTCGTGATTGAAGGCGATCTCGACAAAGTCGGCACCGATGGACTCCAAGCGATCCCGAACCAGATCGCAACGCCTGCAGGCAACATCGGAAAAGAACAACACCGCACCCTCGACACCGTCGAGACGCAATTGCGAGGTCATCGCGGTGCGTCGCTCACGCCGGTGGCCCCAATAGGCGACTCCGAGGACAACACCTACCGCGGCAGCCGTGAGAATCACGGGTGCCACCCACTCACTCATCGATGACGGCGAGCCCGGCGCTGAAAGCACCGCCGGAAGGCCCTTCGACCGACCACGCGGCCGTGAACGGGTCGTTCGACTCCACGAGAACACCGAGCGCATCGGGATCGGAGATCGGCACCGCCACCTGGGTCCCCGGCTCAACCACGATTTGCGAGTTGACCGCAGCGGCTCCCGTCAACACACTGACGGTGACAGATATCTGCTCAAATCCGGAGTTCATCAGCCACAACGTCCCCTGGTTGAGCCCAACCGAGCGTAACCCGGGAAGAAGCCAAACCCGGGCGGGCGCCGAAGCTCCCCCGGTGACCGCGGTCCCGGCTTCTCCACTCGCCACGACTCCTGCCGCTACCTGAGCCGTGGCCGAAATTCGCACCCCCACCGCGCCCCCGGACACCGACCCGAGATCGATTCGCAGCGGCGCCTCCGGCGCCAGCACGAACTCGAAGGCAGACCGTTCAGGGCCTTCGGAGGTGTACACATCGACGGTGACGATTACCTCCGTCAAGTTGGGATTTCCCACCACGACCACTCCGTTTTCGAGACCGTCGGTTCGAACGATCGGAAACTCCCACTCTCTGGAAAGGCCCGAGCCGATCCACCAAGCCTCGTCGTCACCCTGGGAATACGACATCGCGGGAATGACCAGGCCCTCATCTACCCGGACCGAGATCACCAGTGCCTGGCGTTGCCGAAGCATCTCCTCGAAATCGATGTCGCGCCACGACCTGGAATTGATCGACACCGATCGCAGTTCGCCAAGTGCCTCCACGCCGATCTCGCTGAATCCGGTGACGGTCACCTTGGCGGTCTCCGGGAAGGGATTGAACAATCTGAGCCTCAGCCGCTCTCCGCTGAGAGTCGACCCGCCGGCAAAGAACCACTCGTCGGGACCCTGAGATACACAAGAGTCGGCTGTCAACACCTCGCCCATGACCGTCACGCTGGCCGCAGCCGGGCCGCCACTGAACTCGACGAATCCGGGTGAGTCGCCTCGCTGAGCGATGTCGGAGAGCGTCAGTATCGAGGCACCCGGTCCGAGCGTCCCCGTCGAAGCCTGATCGGGCGGCTCTCCCGGAATCGCCACCGGGAATGTGAACTCGGCGTCGGCAGCCGCGATCGAAGCAACACCAAAGAACGAGTCGCGTCCGGCGTTCGCCTGAGCCCACGGGCAGTACCAGATGCTGGCATCCACCGGGGAATCGATTCCCGGCCGATCGATGAGTAGCCCCGCCAGAGGGCCAGCCGCTGGTTCTGGGGTTGGGAGGGCCGCCGCCAGAGCTCCGAGCGCCAAGATCAAGGCGGCGACGAGGGCTCGTTTCATCGCCGATTCCACCTGATGCGTGCAGCGAAGAAGGCGGCCCCCAAACCCAGCAGCCAGAGCAACGCACCGAACGCAGCCAGCCGACGGGGCCCGTAGGCGGAGAACCGAATCTCAGATCCGGTCGTCGAGATCAGATTGCCCCAATCCGACTGTGACCAATCACCCGGACCCCACCGGAAGTCGGCGTTGGCGGCCACAAACACCTCACCGGTAGACCCACCGTCGGGAGCCGAATAACCGGTGCCCTCTGCGAGCCAAACCGCGCCATCGCTCGATCTCACAATTGCCGCGGGCGCCTCGTTTCGAAAAACCGGGAAGTCGAGTGATCGCAGGGTCACCAGATCCAACTGCGACTCGAACAACGCCTCGAGAGGACTCGACTCGGTAAACGCCACCCATCCGATGCCGAAGTCGGCCAAGGCCGACCCGGCGCGCCGTGACCGCCCGTCGATCAGATCCTCCAGCAACGACTGCAACGCCTGGTCACCGAGTCGCTCTTCGTTCAAAAAGGCCTCGGAGGATGTCGGATACGGCGGCACGAACACCCGATACCCGAGACCGTCGATATCACGCGAGGTTCCGGGAAGCGTGGAGGCGTCGCCAAAGAGCAACACGCGGCTCGGTTCCACACCGGGCGGGGCCGCAAATGCAAAGGTTCCCGTCAGAGTGTCGTCGGGGAGGCCGGCTCTGCCTGGACCCGCCAATGCAAACGTGCCGACCAC
>JACZWZ010000007.1:0-4482 GCA_022571885.1 Acidobacteriota bacterium | reverse complement strand
GGCGAATTATGACCAACGTGTATCAATTCTGGACAAACGGGCAAGCCTTGACGCCGGAGGATGAGGCGCAGATGCGCCGGATTCACGCGGAACACCCCATGGGAGAGCCGGACTTCGACACGTGGTTGCGGGTGACTCTAAAGCGTGCGTCGGACGATTATAGGGCGAGACAATCGCGCCGAGCGCCTCCATCCAGGGAAGGGCCAACCCCGGCGGCCACCGCCACACCCAGCGCATTCAGCAAGAGAGCCGCCAGCATCAGCTCCTCCCCCATGCCGAAGTCCCCGGTGCGAGCCAAGGCTGCTCCGACAACGGCCATGAGGGCTCCCCACCCACCCACGGTCGCAATGGTTCGGTCGCCGCCGATCATCGACCCAAATGCGGCCGCCGCCACGGCGACGATGGCAGGCAAAGCCGGTTCCCAATATGCGGGCACACCGGATCGAACGAGATCGACCGGATCCACGTACAGGATCCAGGGCATCAGCAGAGGCAAAGAGACGACAGTGACGAGAGCCATTCGGCCGACGGCGCTCCAGCGATTCCCTACCCCGAGCACAGCCCAAGCAACAACCGCCACCAGTGGGACCAGCAGCGCAGCAGGCACGAAGACGGCCACCAGACCGGTGGCGATGACCGCCCCCGCAAAGGTCGCAACCCGGTCGATGCGAGCTTGGGGTGGCGACACCAGCACAGATCTCACCGCCCACGGCAAAGCCGCCACGGCGGGAATGATCGACCAGTGTGTCCCGCTGGTGGCGGCGATGACGGCCGGGCCGGCCATCAGCACTGAACCTGCGAAGTATCCGGCGACCGACCTGATTCCCCAAATCCGCAGCAGCCTGCCGACACCGAAACTTCCGGCGAGAAACGAAGCCACCGTGATGGTCGCAACCGCGAGACCGCCGCTCCCGAAGGTGACGAGCTGCAGCAGTGCCACCCCCGCTACCGCTGGTCGAAGCACCTCCGGTGACCCCAGGCCTGCCGGATTCCACCCACCGGCGTAGGACTGCAGAGTGTCGATCGCCGACTCCGGAGCAGGGAGCGAGAAACCGACCAGGGGCAGATGCTCGGTCCAGACCTCTCTGGTGGCGATGAAGGCGAACAGAACTATGAGCGACCCCACAAAAAAGGCGGGATGCTGTATCCGCTGCTGACCTGCCTCCACCGCCTCCGCAAAGCCCGACAGGACACCTTCGGGAAACCGATCCCGAATCCGCAACATCGCGTCGTCACCCAACAATCGCAGCCGCGCCGACCCCGCCACCTGATAACGGAACAGCTCCTCATCCCCTACTTGTCGACCCCGCCGCGCCTGACGGCGCTGACGCAGCGCGGTGGGAAGCCGGGGGATATTCCACAGCCAGGCGGCGATCACACCGGGCAATGGGAATCTCCCGAACGGTATGCGTCCCACTCCCTCGATCAGTCCGATCACCATGGTGAGCGGAAGGGCCCATAGAAGGGTCAGAGGACTGTACGCCTTGATCATCGCTCGAACCTCGCCGGCACGCTCCCGCCAGTCCGACGACCGTTCATCGCCGTCATATCCGACGACGCTGCCGGGGATGACGACCACGCGGGCTCCGCGGAGGCGGGCCCGCTGACAGAAGTCGATCGCAGCTGAAGTCGGCGCCATCGAACGGTCGATTCCGCCTAGGCCGAGGTAGAGGTCCCTCCGAATGAGGACCGAAACCCCGGAGATCGCCGCGACGTCACGGATCACGTCGTACTGCTGCTGGTCCACTTCCCCGGGAAGCAGACCGCTGTACGGGGCGGCAAACACATCGGTGGCATATCCGACCGACAGGAGCAGTTCTCGACGGTCGGCGGCGACGATCTTGGACCCGGCAATGCCGGCGCCGACGCGCTGTCCGTCCTGCACCAGCACCCGCAACGCCTGGGGATCGGGGATCGCTCGCTCCCGCAACGCCCAGACAAAAGTGAACTCCGGTCCAACCGAGGAGATGGCGGCTCGTAGGTTGGGCCGCCACGCGGCGTCGAATTCTCCCGCGATGTGGCGGATCTCATCGTCCCCGCCGACCACCAGCACCTTGGCGACACCATAGACTTGCGACCCGATCGCCTCCAGACAGCGGCGCAACGGGCCTGCATTCCGGCCGACAAGACCTGTACCATCAGCGTCAATTCTGCCGTGGCAGATACGATCCAGATCGACCCCAAAGGCGCGGGAACTGTTTACGGCAAGTTGATCATCGCCAACGGCGGCGTACTGACGCTCGACAACAGCGTGGGGACGCCGGAGAATTCTGTGGTCGAGGGCACGATTGAACTTCGAGGGAACGGAACCCTCTTCTTCGATGCGAATGACCACACTGTCTTTGGCGCCACAAGCCCAGGCGCAGATGAACCCAGTAAGATCTTTGGAAGTAACGACAATGGATCCATCATCCAGATTGACAGCGGAAAGAAGCTCACGATCGATTCGAACATGACGGTCAGTGGGCGATTGAAGATCCAGAGCGACACCGGGAGCGTGGCAACATTCAGAAACGAAGGACTCGTCCTCGCAAACGGCGCTGGCACCCTCCAACTCGCTGGCAACCTGGCTCTGGAGGATACCAATGCCACAGGCGGCCTTCGGTGGAAAGCCGACGGCATTTCAGGTACGGTGACGGGCAAAATGTTGTTTTCGAAGGCGCACTCATCGTGCCCCGTCCTACAGGGTAACTTTCTGCTCACCGGTTCTGGGACGTTCGAATTCGCTGTAGATATCTACACCTCCGGAGGCTACACATGCTCAGGTGCCGGCACCGTTTCCGGCGCAGGCACGGGCAAATATAATTACAACTGTGATACCGAGCCCCCCTCTGGTACTGACATGACCGGCTGTTAGTAATCACCGCCATCGACTTCCGCGCTGAGCCCTGTGGTAGTGGCCCAAGTCTGGAGTCGACTGCAACACGCGATTCGGCAATGCGCCGATCGGTCCCCGGCCTCCGTAGTGCCGGGGGCCGCTTCCAGTTTTATGCCTCAGATTCACAGCACGAAGAAGGAGTTTGCACACCATGAAAACGATTCAACTCACAACTGCCTTGCTCGTCTGCGCCGCTGCCTTGGTCACACAAACAGGTGGTGATCGTCTGTTCGCCCCGCACGTTTCAACGGACGCCACAGAGCCTGTATGCACGTCCAAGCTCGTTGTCTCCGGTCTCTACTGCCTCATCAACGACCTCACGATCGGCTCGGTTGAGATCGAGCCCAACGGAGAGTTGTGCACAAACGGAAACACGCTCACGATCACGTGTGACGACGGGCTGACGTGCAGCGGCATACTGAATGTCAATACGGCAGGTACCGTCATCCTCTCGGGCGGTGGAATGGTCTCGGTGAACGGCACCGTGAACCTTGAAGGCACCGCGCTCCTGATTTTCGACGGGGCGGACCACACACTCTCCGGCACGGGTCAGATTGTCGGGAAGAGCAACAGTGCCGCAATCCACATCAGCGGCGATAAGACGCTCACCATCGATTCACTTTTCACAGTGCGGGGCCTCATGACAATCGATCGCAAAGCCGGCGATACCGGCGTCGCGACGCTCAAGAACAAGGGGCTCGTCCTCGCCAACGGCAACGGCATCCTCGAACTCGCCAGTAACCTGGCGCTGAAGGACACCGGCGGCGCCCTTTGGAAGGCGGATGGGTTTCTTACAGTTCAGGGCGAGTTGAAGTTCTCAAGGGCGCACACAACGGTGTGCCCCAATCTGGTCGGCGACTTTATGGTCACCGGTGCTGGGACACTCAACTTCGCTCAAGACATCTACACCCTGGGCAACTTCACGTGCACCGGCACCGGAACCGTCGTTGGCACGCTTCGATACAGCTACCACTGCGACACCAAGCCCCCAACCTTTTCAATTGCGTCCAGTTGTCCGTAGGATCAGCGGTGATTGAAGGCGCGGTCCAGTCCTTTTCTCCCAACATGGCCCCGGCGCACTGTGCATGCGCCGGAGGCCACGCCGCCCGACGGCGGCGAGATGCAGACCGTGTGAAGTCCCGTTTTTTCCTTGGCCACGCTTGATCGGCGTTCGTTGCCCTCCGCTCCCTACGGACAACCCGCCACGAACGCGTTCTGGAAGCACAGGAAATCAAAGATGTCCAGCCGACCCACGCCCGTGCTCGGGTCGCAGTCCGCGTAGCACCCGAGCACGCCCTGAGCCACGAGATTGATCGTCCCGCCCAACGCGATGTCGATCTGGTCGATCTCCAAAGTCAACAGCAGGTTGGCAACACTCCCGGGCGGAAGCACGGTCGGCAGGGCGAACGGCTCCGCCTGAGGACCGGGCAATGGCCCAGGAATCACCTGCTGCACGTCGATCACCGTCGAGACCGTCAGAACCGCGCTGTTCCCGCTGACCACCAGCCTCCCCGCGATCGCCAGCGCCGCCGGCGACTGGCCCCGCTCGGCCGCAAAGGCACGAAAGCGATCGGCGGCGGCGAGGTTGTGGCTGAAATTCGGCT
>JACZWZ010000107.1 GCA_022571885.1 Acidobacteriota bacterium | reverse complement strand
AACGTAGGTGAACCGACCCCCACGGCCTCAGCCTCCAGGAGGGGTCGGTCTTTTCCACCGTCGGCTCACCTTCGCAGGGGGTGTACTTAGTCGACCCCCTGCCCAGGGGTCCGGTGTTCTCCCCACCGCGCGAGATGATTTTGGGTCGTCGTTCAGTGTGGTGATCGCCGCCCCACGCTGCGTGGCCGGCAACGTGCGACACCATGGCGGATCTCGGACGGGCGTGGCGTTGCTCTGGTGGCGTCTGTGAGCGCTGTGGTGGGCTCCCCGAGTCCGCGGAGAGTCCGCGAGAGGGTCCAAAATGACGGAAAACGACGCGAAGTGCTGATAGCTGAAACCTCAAGTGGGATGGGGTTTTCGGGCGTTGGCCCTGGTCGGCGAAACCCCCCGATCTTGCATGGCATGCGAACTGTCACGGGCGCGAGGGACGGGACAGCTGCCATTCGCGCCTGTACTCCTCCTGCCCACACCGTTACCTGGGCGGTGATACCTGCCGCCGCCGCGGCCCTGCTCTATGGGGCAAGGGCGGGCCTCATTCTACAGCCGCTGCCCTTGTCCGACGATGCCTCAGCTGCAACACGCAGGCCGCGGCCAGGCCGCGAGAGAACGAGAAACGCCGCGAAGCTATGACAGTCAACCAACAGCAAAACCCAAGGTCAGGGACGGTTTCTGAGTCATTCACCAGCATACGGAAGCACCCTGCAGCGGACTCATAATCCGTCAGATCCAGGTTCGAGTCCTGGCGGGCCCACCATACGAAACGCCAGGTCAGAGACCGAAACGCCTTCAGGCGCAACGGTCCGCGACCACGGCCGAAACCGTCGACGTTACGAGCTGATCGGAGTCATTCCGAGCGTTCCGGCCGGCGTCGATCAGCACGAAGGGTCATGGTGCCCGGCTTCCGAGGCGAGAGCTCAACCTACGCCGCCGTAAGGGATTCCCGTCAGGTCGGCCATGTCTCTCTTATACGTCGTGAGGTCGGTCGGTGTCAGGTCGTTGAGATGCCGGTGCCCGGTGGCGCGGGCCAGCACTTGCATCATCTCGACGGAGGCTCCAAAGAATCTCGCCAGCCGTTCGGCCGCCTCGTCCACCGGCAGCCGGGCCCGTAGATCTTCTCGCTGGGTTGCGATTCCAACCGGGCAGTTGTTGGTGTGGCACGCCCGCATGCCGATGCAGCCAATGGCCTGGATCGCCGAGTTGGCGACGGCTACCGCGTCTGCTCCCAAGGCCATCGCCTTGGCAAAGTCGGCGGCGACGCGCAGACCTCCGGTGATCACCAGCGTGACATCGCCGGCGTCCGAGGCATCGAGATGCCGCCTGGCGCGAGCCAACGCCGGAATCGTCGGCACCGAGATGTTGTCCCGAAACAGAAGCGGGGCTGCTCCGGTGCCTCCTCCGCGACCGTCGAGAATCACATAGTCGACGCCGACCTCGAGAGCGGCGTCGAGGTCCTCTTCGATGCGTTGCGCCGAGAGCTTGAAGCCGATGGGAATCCCGCCTGTCCGTTCCCGCACCTCAGCGGCAAACTCGGCGCAATGCTCGGGGCGGGTCCATTCTGGGAAGCGAGCGGGTGATACCGCCGGGGTGCCGGGTTCGAGGTTTCGCACCGCTGCGATCTCCTCGGTCACCTTGTGTCCCGGCAAATGGCCGCCGGTACCGGTCTTGGCGCCCTGGCCACCCTTGAAATGCATTGCCTGGACCTTCTCGACCTTATCCCAGGAGAAGCCGAACCGGGCGGAAGCCAGCTCATAGAAATAGCGGTCGTTGGCCTCCTGTTCCTCGGGCAGCATGCCGCCTTCCCCGGAGCAAATGCCGGTTCCGGCCAACTGCGCGCCCCGCGCCAACGAGATCTTTGCTTCGCGCGACAGCGCCCCAAAGCTCATGTCGGAGACCAACAGTGGGATGTCGAGATGAAGCGGCTTGGCGGCCCTGGGCCCTATGACCACGTCGGTTCCTACCGGCTCTTCGTCCAGCAGCGGTGGCCGTGCCAGCTGGGCGGTCACGAACTGGATGTCCTGCCATTGGGGCAACAAGTCGCGCGGCACTCCCATTGCTGCCACCTCGCCATGGTGTCCGGTGAGTGTCAGCCCGTTGCTCGCCAACCGGCGAATCTCTTTCACGTGTGGCTCGTCGGGTGTGCCCTGTGGATCCTGGAAGGCCCCCTGATAGGCATTGCGGTCATAGGGCTGTGGGTTGTCGTTGACCCACAGCAGAATCTCATCGGTGTCCACCCACACGCCGTCGTCCTCGATCCAAGAGTGAAATCGATGGAGCCGTTCATCATTGTGGTATTGAGATACGCCGGTGCGGTATCTGTAGTCCCAGCCGTGGAGGCCGCAAACCAGGTTCTCGCCCTCGATTCGGCCATCGGCCAGCTGGGCGCCTCGGTGGAGGCACCTGCCGTACAGCACCGAGATCGCCTCGGCGTCTTCCCATCGAATCAGCACCAGATCGACGCCCTCGACCAATGCACCTTGGGGTGTGAGCGGCGCCAACTTCGACCATCTTGCGATACGGGTTGGTTGCATTTCGCCGCCGAAACTAGACGTCTCGGCCGCCAACCTCGGCTTAGACCCCGGGTTGCGCGGCCCCACGGCTCTAATGTCGCGAAGTGCAACATGTTTTCTGGCGATTGCTGCCGGTCGCGGTCGAGGGCTGCGTCCATTGCAGGGAGGTGCGAAATGGCCCATGTCGAACGATCAGATTGGCTGATAAGTGAGGAGATGATCGCCAACTTCAAGGATGGCACGGTGTTGGATCGGCATTGCAAGGCCGAGGTGGCCAACTCGGTGGCCCTCATACTCGACTCGGTCGGCGAGGACATCCAGCGTGATGGATTGCTGAAGACGCCCGACCGGGTGGCGCGGATGTACGACGAGATCCTGGCGGGGTACAAGGTGGATCCGGAGCAGCTTCTCAACGAGGCGCTGTTCGATGTCGACTACCACGAGATGGTTGTGGTCTCGGATATCGACTTCTACTCGATGTGCGAACACCATCTCTTGCCGATCGTGGGCAAGGCACATGTTGCCTACGTCCCGGAGAACAAGGTCGTCGGTCTGTCCAAAATCCCTCGGGTTGTCGAGGCCTTTGCTCGCCGGTTGCAGGTCCAGGAGCGGATGACCCGTCAGATTGCCGATCTCCTCGGCAGGCTCATCGAACCGCGCGGGATCGGTGTGGTTATCGACGGTCATCACCTGTGCGTCTCGATGCGTGGCGCCAAAAAGGCCAACGCCCGCATGAGGACCACGTTCCTAACCGGATCGTTCGAGGAGAATCCCAAGACTCGCAGCGAGTTCCTGGATGCGATCCCACACCCGGTTTACACCTAATCGAAGCTCGGCTTCTCGATGACAATGGGTCTTGAGCGAGACTCTGCACCTGTCAAGCGCCAGCCGAGAGAGGTAGGCAGATGAGCAACTCGCCTACCGCCGAGCACGAACGACTCGCTCAACGGGATGCCGGTGAGGTCGATTGGGACCTGTGGGGGCCTTATCTCAGCGATCGAGCCTGGGGTACCGTCCGCGAGGACTACAGCGCCGATGGTGATGCATGGGGCTACTTCACTCATGACGACGCTCGCAGCCGGGCGTATCGTTGGAACGAGGACGGACTCGCCGGCATAAGTGATCGAAGCCAGTATCTGTGTTTTGCGGTCGCCTTGTGGAATGAGCGCGACCCGATCCTGAAGGAGCGGCTCTTCGGGCTGACCGGGCCCGAGGGCAACCACGGTGAAGATGTCAAGGAGGCGTACTTCCACCTCGATGCGACGCCGTCCCACAGCTACCTCGACTTCCTGTATCGGTATCCCCAGAAATCATTCCCATACGATCAGTTGATCGCCGAAGGTCGGGCTCGAGGACCAGATGATCCCGAGTTCGAACTGATCGATACTGGCGTGTTCGATGACGACCGCTTTTTCGATGTCCGAATCTCCTATTCCAAGGCTGATGACGACGACATTTTGGTGTCGATCCGAGTAACCAACCGGGGTCCGGAGGCGGCGGTGTGCCACGTGCTCCCCACCCTGTGGTTCCGCAACACTTGGGCATGGGGTTACCCGAACGGGCCGATGGGCGATGTCGCGGAACGTCCGGTCATGTCGAATGAGGCTCACTCTTCGGCGGAGTCTGCCGTGATCTTGGCCGACCACCCGGTGCTTGGTGCCTACCGCCTGTATGGCGAAGGGTGCGATCAGCTGCTGTTCACAGAGAATGAGACCAACCACGAGCGGTTGTCGGGGGAGCCCAACCGATCACCGTACGTCAAGGACTCGTTCCACCGATTCCTGGTCGATGGAGAAGACGATGCGGTCAACCCAGCCGGTACCGGCACCAAAGCAGCCATGGCTTACCGTCTAGAGCTGGCATCGGGCGCCGAGGCGACGCTGCGGCTTCGCCTCACCGCGGAAAGGCGTAGTGATCCATTCGAGGATTTCGACACCACCAGAGACTTGCGTCGAGGTGAATCCGACGCTTTCTATGAGACGGTGCATCCTCCAGGTATTACGTCGGTCGAGCGCAAGGTGCAGCGGGCAGCGCTGGCCGGGATGATCTGGTCCAAGCAGCTGTACTACTACGACGTGGAGCAGTGGTTGGTCGGCGATCCAGAGGGCCCCTTGGTCTCTCCGTCGCGTCGAAACGGGCGCAACAGCGATTGGCACCATCTCAACAACTTCGAGGTGTTGTCGATGCCCGACTCCTGGGAATACCCCTGGTACGCCTCGTGGGACACGGCCTTTCACTGCCTGCCGCTGGCCCGCATCGATCCGACCTTTGCCAAGCGCCAGCTCGAATTACTCACCCGGGAGTGGTACATGCACCCCAACGGCCAGCTGCCGGCCTACGAGTGGGCATTTGGCGACGTAAACCCCCCGGTGCACGCCTGGGCGGCCCGCCGGGTGTTCCAGATCGACGCCGAGGTTCGGCGTGCCCCAGACGTGAAATTCCTGGAACGGGTGTTCCACAAGCTATTGCTCAACTTCACCTGGTGGGTTAATCGCAAGGATGTCGACGGCAACAATGTCTTCGAAGGAGGCTTCCTCGGCCTCGACAACATCAGTATTTTCGACCGCAGCTCCGAATTGCCCGGCGGAGGTCATCTCGATCAATCCGACGGGACCGCCTGGATGGCGTTCTTCACCTTGGAGATGCTGGCGATATCACTCGAACTATCGCGGTTCGACGAGGTGTATCAGGATCTGGCCACCAAGTTCTTCGAGCATTTTCTGGCGATCGCAACCGCTATGAGTGCCGAGGAACACTCGCTGTGGGATCCGAACGACGGCTTCTTCTACGACGTGCTGCGGCTGCCGGATGGTCGGTCGATGCCACTCGAAGTGCGTTCGATGGTCGGTCTCATCCCCTTGCTGGCGGTGACGGTGATCGATCAGGAAACGATGGACTCGATGCCCGACTTCGACAGACGGATGCACTGGTTCCTCGACCGACGGTCGCGTCTCAGCGGCAATGTCGCCCGACTCGATGAGCCCGGTCGCGGTCATCGGCATCTGGCGGCGATTGTGACACCCGAGCGGCTCCGGGCGGTTCTCCGATATCTTCTCGACGAGGATGAGTTCTTGTCGCCACACGGAGTTCGTTCTCTCTCCAAGTACCACCGGGACAACCCCTTTGAAATCGAAGTCGAAGGGCGCACCTTCCGCATCGGCTACGAGCCCTCGGACTCGTTATCGTCGTTGTACGGCGGTAACTCGAATTGGCGAGGACCTGTCTGGTTCCCGCTCAACTACCTACTCATCGAAGCGTTGGAGCGGTTCGATGAGTACCTGGGGCCAGACTTCCTGGTCGAGTGCCCGACCGGATCTGGCATTGAAATGGACCTCGGTCAGGTCGCAGATGTTCTCAGGAGGCGTCTGGTGGGGATCTTCCTTCCGGACAATACCGGGGTGCGGCCCTTCGAAGGGCCGAGTTCGTTGTTGGGCGGCCATCCGCTGTGGAAGGACCTCCTGTTGTTCCACGAGTACTTCGATGGTGACGACGGCAAGGGTCTGGGGGCATCGCACCAGACGGGGTGGACTGGGCTCGTCGCCGAACTCATCGGCCGTTGACCACTTCGGTTGTTTGGCGGACTCTGTCGTGAGCGCCACAGAATCGGATTGATGTCGCCCTCACTTGCGTCTTACCGAGGTTGGGGTCGATACCCGTCGAAAAGGCTCGAGACCATGGTCGAAGGAAATGAGCGCTTTCAGGACCCCACCAGTCGGTCAGGCGCCGATTCGGACAGGTCGACGATCGAGCCTCCGGCGCCGACGAATGAGTATCCATCATGGACGCCCTCGGCTTGGCGCATTCTGGCTAATCCGGAACTGGGAGATGCCGTGGTCGGCCAGGTGTAGGACGAACGCCTCAGGGGGCCAGACCGATTCGATCCTCGCCGGTATACACGTTGAAGTCGTCACCGCGAACGAACCCGAGCACCGTCAACCCGAATTCCTCGGCGAGGTCGACGGCGAGCGATGAAACCGCAGACACACCGGCGACGATCCGGAAGCCGGCAACCGCAGCTTTCTGGACGATCTCGAACGACACCCGGCCCGAGACGAACAGGATCGGGTGAGTTATGGGCCAATCGTCATGGGCTATGGACCCAACGAGTTTGTCGACCGCGTTGTGACGCCCGATGTCCTCCCGCGTCGCGATGAGTTCTCCTGCCGCGGTAAAAGCTCCCGCGGCGTGTATGCCGCCGGTGAGATCGAAGGATGGTTGTGCGGTGGCGAGCGCGATTGGAAGGCTCGCCACAACCGACGCTGGGATGATGGGCCCCGGGGGCGACGAGCGGGCTGAGACACGGATGGCGTCGATCGATGCCTTCCCACACACACCGCATGACGAGGTGGCATAGAGGTTACGCCGAAACTGCTCGGGGTCGACGGTCGTGCCCTCCCTGAAGAGGATGCGGTACCGACCTTCACCTAGGGACTCGACATCGGAGATCTCGTCGGGTTGGAGAGCGATGCCTTCGGTGAGCGCAAAACCCCGCACCAGGTCATCGTCGTCGCCCGGAGTCCGCATGATCACGGCGATGGCGGTGGTTTCGATCCGGATCTCGATTGGCTCTTCGACCACCAGTGAGTCGTCGACGGTGAGGTTGCCGTCATTCCGCCTTTGGATGATCCGGCGCGAAATGACCGGGTCACTCATCGGCGTAGACAAACTGCCACCCGAATCGTCCTTTGATGCAGAGGTTGCCAAGGGTGACGTCGTGATCGGCGGGGCTTCCGACTTCGACGATTCGACCGTCCTGGGTGGTGATCTCCAAATTGCATCCCACGCCGCAATAGCCGCACACTGACCGTTTGGTCTCCTGCCGCGATGGGTTCCATTGGCCTTCCAGGCGGAGATCCCATTGGATCTTGCCGACCAGAGCACCGGTGGGGCACACCGCGATGCAATTGCCGCAATAGACACACGCCGAATCGGGTAGAGCGAAATCGAATTCGGTCGAGATGCGGGCGTTGAATCCACGCCCGGCCGTAGCGATGGCGAAAGTGTTCTGGTGCTGCTCACCACAGGCGTCGACGCATCGGAAACAAAGGATGCAGGCCGAATAATCTCGGACGTAGAGGTCATCCTCGATCTTGACGGGCTCCTGTATGGATTCGGCATCCCCGGCCCGAGCGGGGGAGTGGTGGCCGGGATGAGGTGCCGTTCGTTCGCGGGCCTTGGTCGGGAGCCCGAACCGATCTTTTGTTGCGCCGAGGCTGTCGTTCCATCGGAGAATGTCGTCGTCGGCTCGCTCTAGGTTCGTCGCCGATCCGAGTAGCTCGAATACCATCCGGCGGCTTCGGATGACTCGCTCCGACGCGGTGGAGACCTCCATGCCCTCCTCGACCTGGCGGGCACACGCCGGGATGAGGGCTCCCGGTCCGACCTCGACCACGCAGGCGCGGCAGGCGTATGCGGGTTCGAGCGTCTCGGTAAAACAGAGTGTCGGAGTGTCGATTTCGAGCGTGCGGCAGGCGTCGAGGATGGAGGCTCCTTGCGGGACCGCGATGGTCTTACCGTCGATCGACAGGGTGATGTCCGTCATGTGATCACCCCGGCGAGTTCGAGCGCGATCGCCGACCGCACTGCTGCGGCGGCCGTCCTGCCGAGGCCGCAGATCGATGCGTCGGTCATCACGGCGTCGATGTCAGCGAGCAGGCGTAACTCGCTCTCGACGGAGTCGATCACATTTCCGTCGGCAAGGCGGATCAGGGCCTCCTCCTGACGGACCGTGCCGATCCTGCAGGGCACGCATTTTCCGCACGACTCATCGCGAAAGAAAGCGGCGATCCGCCGCACAATCGCTCCAAAGTCGGTGCTGTCGTTGAAAACCATGACTGCACCCGATCCGAGCATCGCCCCAACACCGGTCGCGCCCTCGATCGACAACTCGAAGTTGAGGTCGCCTGGTCCGATGAAGGTCCCGGCAGCTCCTCCGAGCAGCACTGCCCCGATCTGGCCCCTCGCGCCGCCGGCCAAGGCGATGAGTTCACCGAGCGGGGTGCCAAATGGCAGCTCGTAGACACCGGGCCGATGGACGTCGCCCGAAACCGAGAACAGCTTGGGACCGGTTGAGTCCTTGGTGCCTACGGCCGCGAACGCTGTAGCTCCTTGCTCGATCACCTCCAGCACGGCGACCAGAGTCTCGATGTTGTTGATCGCGGTCGGCTGGAGGAAAAGACCGCTGGTCGTCGGAAAGGGTGGCTTCTGGCGAGGCTCACCGCGTTGTCCCTCGATGCTGGCGAACAGTGAGGTCTCCTCACCGCATATATAGGCGCCGGCTCCGACGCGGATTTCGATGTCGAGATCGTCGTGGAGGCCTGCCGCTTCTATGGCGGCTATCGCCGTCCCGAGTCGTTCTATCGCCGTCGGGTATTCGGCGCGCACATATATCCAAGCCTTTGTGGCCGCAGTCGCCTCGGCGGCGATGAGCAGACCCTCGATCAGCGCAAAGGGGTCGGCCTCCATCAGAACTCGGTCCTTGAACGTTCCCGGTTCAGACTCGTCACCATTGGCGATCACGTGCTTGACCGCACCTTCGGCCGCACGCACCCCGCGCCACTTGACCGCGATCGGGAAGGCGGCTCCACCTCTGCCCCGCAGGTTGGATCGTTCGAGCTCGTTGAGCACCTCTTCCGGGCCAAGTTCCCGGGCTCGCCGAAGTGCGCTGAACCCGCCGTGTTCTTGGTAATCGCCAATGCTGGTCGGGTCGACCACCCCGACCCGACGCAGTAAGCGGAGACCGTTGGGTTCTTGTGGCACCGGTGGCGTATCTGATCCCGAGGCGAATGTCGATCCGACAGCGTCTTCGAGGGTCGCCGGGGGACTCCAGCATCCTCCCAGACACGGGCTGCGGGCCACCGACACTCCCTCGGCCTCGAGCCGGGTGATTGTCGCCTCCGATCGGCCGACGCACATGATGTCGTCGCAGACATGCACCATCCGGTCGGGGCGCTCTTCGAATCCGAGGAGGGAATAGAAGGTGGCCACGCCGTAGGCCTCGGCCGGCGGGATCGTGAGTCGTTCACAGACGTAGCCGAGTCCACCCTCGCTTATCCATCCCCGAGCGTTGCGCAGCGAGTGAAGTGCGGGGAGCAGCAGATGACGCTCAGCCCGCACCTGATGGCCCCCCAGCGCCACTCTCCCCACCGCTTGATCGATGCGGTCTCCATCTCGGTCCTCGGGGAGACCGATAACCGAGTCGACTGCGTCTTGCTCGACGTCGGTGGGGGTGGCCGCGAGGAGCCGAAGATCCATTAGCCGGATCTCTCGATGCGGACCGCAGTCGCCTTGAACTCCGCAGTGCCCGACAGCGGGTCCCAGGCGTCGATCGTCAACTGATTGACGTCGACATCGTCCGGGAAGTGAACCGACATGAATGCAAGGCCGGGACGCAGGCCGCG
>JACZWZ010000006.1 GCA_022571885.1 Acidobacteriota bacterium | reverse complement strand
GTTGAGAGAACGACCCTCTTGAGGTGGCACCGGCCTCGTGGGAGGGTGCCGTGGCACCCAGCCGAGGAGATGGATTGTCGGCGATTGCCTTGTGGACGCCGGGGGATGGACTTCTCGGCGCGCTCGCACCTCTTGGGGCTGCGCTGGCCGCATCGCCTGCGTTGGTCATCGACCTCGATCCGGACGGACCTGAATACCCCGGTGAGCGGTCGTTGGCTGATCTGGTTGCCGAGGACCCGACTGCCGACGAGCTGAAGCCGGGACCGGGGGTTGCGGTGCTTCGCAACGGTGGCGTGGCTCCGTCGGTTGCGGGCGAGGTGGTCGGCGCCCTGCTCGAGCGCTGGGATCGTGTTGTCTTGCGTCTGCCGCCTCGCCCCATTCCGCAGGCCGAGTTTCCGATCGTTCCGGTTCGACTTCTGGTCCCCGGCTGGTTGGGAGGTCCCGCCGAGCCGGCCGTCTGGCAGGCGACCCCGGGGTGGGCGCAGTTGCCGGCGCCGGGAGTCCGTCTCCCCGTTCCGAGTCGAGCGACCGTTAGCGCGCTGCTGGCCGGCCGCCGGCCCGGACGTTCCCGATGGATCACCGCTTGGCGATCTGTTTGGAGGACGGGATGGGCGCACTGAGTCGCGTCATCGACCGTGTCCTCGGTGGCTCTGGTTTGCTGCACCGTCAGGACCTCGAGCAAGCCATAGAACGCGCTGTCGACCTCGAGGCGCCGATTCACTCAAGCCGGGTGGCGCGGCGGGCAACCGACTCACTGATCGGGATGGGCCCTCTCGATGAGCTGTTGAGAGATCCGGCGGTGACGGACGTCCTGGTAAACGCACACGACGAGATCTGGATCGAGCGGAACGGGATCCTGGTCAGGACGGACGTCGAGTTCCCGACCCCGGAAGCGGTGGTGGCGGCCGTCGAGCGGGCGCTGCTGCCGCTCGGACTCCGTCTCGACAGGACTTCGCCGGCCGTCGACGCTCGTCTTCCGGACGGTTCCCGTCTCCACGCGGTGGTTCCTCCGGCCGCAGTTGATGGTCCGGTGGTTGCCATCCGACGATTCACTGCCGCCGTGATGAACCTCGCCGATCTGATTACGGCTGAGGCAGTGGATGCCGAGGGAGCGCGGCTCATCGAGCAACTCGTGGCCGAGAGGACCAACCTCATCGTGAGCGGGGCGACGGGGTCGGGGAAGACAACGCTGCTCAACCTGCTGTCTCGACTGATCCCGGCCGGCGAACGGATAGTGACGATCGAAGAGGCGGCCGAGTTGCGCCTAGACGGGCACGTGGTGCGACTGGAGGCCCGGCCGCCGAACGCTGAAGGAGTCGGTGAGATCACGGTGCGCAACCTGGTGCGTCAAGCCCTTCGGATGAGACCAGATCGGATCATTGTCGGGGAAGTCCGCGGTCCCGAGGCCTTCGATCTCATCCAGGCGATGAGCACCGGACACAGCGGTTCGATGGGGACGGTCCACGCCTCTGATGCGGAGGGAGCAATGTGGCGCCTCGAAACGCTTGCCGCCGGTTCCGGTGAGGCCCCTCACGATGCATTGCGACGGATGTTGTGGGCCGCCGTCGGGGCGGTGATCCATGTGGAGCGGTCGGGGAGTGTTCGCCGTATACGTTCGGTTTCCAAAGTCTTACGTGACTCAGTTGAAGTGGTGTGGGAATGGTGAGCACCAGCGTCGCTCTTGGTCTGATCTTGTGGGTCGGGCTGTCTCCGTTCCCGCTGCTGGTCACGGTGGCGGCTTTCCGGTTCCCGCTGCCCGCACTGTTGGTGGTGGCGGTGTGGGTGGTCTACCAGCGTTTTCTCGCTGATCGCGGGCCATCACCGGACGACGAGGCCCGCTTTCTCGGTGGCGTGGTCACCGAATTGCACGGCGGTACCTCACCTCGGGTTGCGGTCATCCGTGCTTCGGCCCGGGAGGAATCGATCGACGCCCGGCCGGCGACTCGCGCCGCGCTGCTTGGATTGGACTCTTCTCGTCTCGCCGCCGGGTTGGCCGGTGCGCTTCCCATCAACGGGAGGCTCGCCGGTGCCGCCTGGGCGATCTCGACTGATTCCGGTGCGCCCTTTGGTCCCGTCATGCGACTGCTGGCTCATCGTGCGGCCGAACGGGGGCGGCTGCTCCGGGAGCGGAGGGCCTTGACCGCGCAGGCTCGGGCGACCGCATGGCTGGTTGCCGGTGTCCCGCTGGGCCTGTTTACGCTGCTCGTCGTAACCGGTCGAATCGGCTTCGGCCCTTCGCTTCCGATCGCGGCTCTGGGGATCGGTCTCCAGGTGGTTGGTGTCGCCGTGGTCGTTCTGATGTTGCGGCGAGATTCTTGATCGCCCCGGTCGTTATCGGGATGGTTGCTCGGCACACGCTGCTGCACTTCGATTTCCGGCACTCTTCGGTCGTCGGCTTTGGAATTGGAGCAGGACTCCTGGCTCCGGTGCCGGTGGCGGCGGCTGCGTTTCTGGGCTTGGCCATCAGTCGATTCCGGTCGGGTGCTCGACTCTCCCGTCTGGCAGACGCCGAGAAAGAAGCGTGCTTCGAGGCATCGGAGCTGGTGGCGCTCGGCCTCGCCGGCGGGCTCAGCCTGGCGGCGGCGCATCGGGTAGCACTCTCGCATTCGGCGCCGGAGGCGCGAACAGCTCTCGGCCTCCTGGTGCAGTCGATGAGAGATCGCGGCACAAGACAGGCGTTGACCGACGATGTCGGGCCCATGGCGGGCGCGTCGCAGGTGTTGGCGGCGGCAGCCGCCTCCGGTGCCTCCGCTCTCCCAGCGCTCGAAGGCTATCTCGAGACGGAGTCACATCGGCGACATACCGCCCGGGTCGAAGCGGCGCGGAGGCTTCCGGTACGACTGTTGCTCCCTCTGACACTCCTGGTCCTACCCGGCTTCGTCCTGCTGACGGTGGGGCCGACGGTCGTCGGTTCGTTGGCGCGGCTCAACCCCTGATTGAAAGGAAACTCATGTCTTCTGATACCGGCCAGGCCACCGCCGAATACGCCCTCGTGATCGTTGCCGCCGCCGTGGTGGCCGTCGCCCTCATCACATGGGCCTCCGGCTCTGACGTGTTGCCCGATTTCTTCTCTGCCGTCATCAACCGGGTCAGAGGGATGGCGGGTGCGTGAGTCGGGGAGCGCCTCGGTGGAGTTTGCGCTCGTACTGCCACTGCTGCTGCTCGTATTGCTCGCCTCTGTGGAGGTCGTGGTTGTAGCGCGAACTCAGCTCCAGCTGGGGCACGCCGCGCGAGAAGGTGCCCGCGAAGCCGCAACGACGCCCGACCTCGAGCGAGCGATCGCCGCCGTCCAGCGATCTCTCGACGATGGCGCCGCTTCGCGGGTGCGGGTATCGATCGATCGGCAGCAGCATGTGGGAGGAACCGCCCGAGTCACCGCCACTCTTCGCCACTCGATTGCGGCCTCGTTGTTTGGCGGGTTCACCGTCACACTGTCTTCGTCGGCGGTGATGCGTGTCGAGCGATGATTCGGGTTCGGCGGCGGTAGCGGTCCTCGGTGCCATCGGAGTGTTATTGGTGCTGGTCGTCTGGTTGTCCGCCCTGGCCGTGGCAATGCGAGCCCACCTGGACGCGACCACCGCGGCGGATGCTGCCGCTCTGGCGGCAGCACCGGTCACATTCCTTCCATTCGGTGCTAAAGGATCTCCCACGGATGAGGCCGCCCGATTCGCCCGACTCAACGGCGCCCACTTGGTGTGGTGTCGCTGTCCACTCGACCAATCGTTCGATTCCCGAACGGTCGAGGTTCGGGTGACCAAGAGCGTCGATCTACCGGTCCTGGGCATGACCGAGATCGAGGCGACCGGCCGGGCCGAGTTCGTTCCGGCCGCACTTCTCGAAGCGGGGTGAATGCCTGGGTATTGGCTGCTAGTTGGCGGTTGACCACCGACTCATCCGGTGACAACCCCTCAGCCGAGCCCCTCCGCCAACAATCGGATCGCCCCCGCTTTGTCGAGGGGATCGTTGAAATTACCGCACTTTGGCGATTGGACGCATGAAGGGCACCCCGTCTCGCATGGGCAGTCTCGCAACGCTTGCAGCGTGGCCCCGAGGTGGCGGTCGCCGTTGCGCCATCCGATCGGGGCTATTCCGGCGCCCCCGGCGTAGCCGTCGTAGATGAACCAGACGGCTCCGCCGATGGTGGGGTGATAGTTGGTGGAGAGACCGCCGACATCCCAGCGATCGCAAATGGCGAACAGCGGGAGCATCGCGATCGAAGCATGTTCGGCGGCGTGCAGCGTTCCCGGTAGATCGGCGGCCTCGATCTCGGAATCCCGAATCAGGTCATCCGGCACCTCGAACCACACGGCCTGGGTGGTAAAGGTTCGTTTCGGCAGGTCGAGCGGCTGGTACGAGATCATCGAGCGGTCCCGGATCGACCTCTTCTTGAAGCCGACGACATGGCTCGCCACCTCCACCAGCCCGTGCAGGTGGGGGAATCGTCCAACGGTGCCTTTCCCGATGACGCGGCGCACGTCTACCCAGGTCTCGACATCGGGCTGGGTGTAGTAACCGACCTCGCCGCGCCGGGTGCGCACGACTCGGTCTTGCAGGTCGAGCTCTTCCACCACGAGTGACTCACCCTGATGCAGGTAGACGGCACCCGGATGGGTCTGGGAGAAGACCCGGCTCTCGTCCACCGAGCCGACAACTTCTCCGCGCTCATCGAGGATCGTGTATGGGGGGCCGCTTGCGGTCCGGATATCGACGGACCCGGCCGGGGATCGCGGTCCCGACCAGAGGAGCCGCCCGGCTCTGGGGCGGAGCCATCCTTCGGCGACGAGGTCGGCTGCTGCCGCCTCGACTTCAGGGCCAAACATTTCGAGTGCCTCGGTGGGTTCCAGCGGGATCTCGTAGGCGGCGCAGCCGAGATGAGATGCGAGAATTTCAGGGTTGCTCGGATTTATCACCGCCGCTTCCGACGGCCGTTCGAAGAGTGCCGCCGGGTGATTCATGAACCATTGGTCGAGAGCATCCTGCCCGGCCACCAGCACCGCCAGCGATTCGTCGGTGGCGCGGCCGGCTCGGCCCGCCTGCTGACGGAACGAAGCGATCGTTCCTGGGAACCCCGCCACCACCGCGGCGTCGAGTCCTCCGACATCGATACCCAACTCCAGGGCATTGGTGGCCGTTACCCCGAGTAACTCGCCATCGAATAGGCGTCGTTCGACTTCGCGGCGTTGCTCCGGGAGATATCCGGCCCGATATGGGGCGATGCGGGCGGCGTGGTCGTCATCGAGCCGCTCCTTGGCCCACCGATACATGAGCTCGGTCCCCTTGCGGCTCCGAGTGAAGGCGATCGTGTGTCGATCCCGTGCCACCAGGTCGCTGAACACTCTGGTCGCCTCGGCGAGTGAACTCCGCCGGAGATCCTCGTCTTCGACCTCCGGGTTCCACATCACGATGTGTTTCTCGCCTGATGGAGATGTGTCTTGCTCCACCACGGTCACCGGGAGCCCGATCAACTCGGAGGTGAGTTCTCCGGGATTGCCGATGGTGGCGGAGCAGCCGATGAAGACGGGATCGGAGCCGTAGAAGTGGGCCAGTCGACGGAGCCTGCGGAGCACATTGCCGACGTGACTCCCGAAGATGCCGCGCAGCACATGAACCTCGTCCACGACCACATAACGGAGTCGTCTCAGGAAGGTCGACCAATGCCCGTGCCCGGGAAGAATCCCGATGTGCAGCATGTCCGGGTTGGTGAGGATCACATTGGCATGGCGCCGTGCCCAAGCCCGGGTCTCGTCGTCGGTATCGCCGTCGTATACCGCCGGCACCATCTCGGTCACTCCGAAGTCGTGCAGTGACCGGAACTGGTCCCTGGTCAATGCTTTGGTGGGGAACAGCAATAGTGAGGTAGCGGCTTTGTCTTCGATTGTGGCCTCGGCGATCGGAACCTGGTAGCACAGCGATTTGCCGGAGGCGGTGCCGGCGGCGATGACGGTGTGGTTGCCTTGGCGGATCAACCGGATGGCCGCCGCCTGATGGCGGTACAGCCGGTCGATGCCTCGAGCACCGAGCGCAGCCGCCACTGCCGGGTCGAGGTCGACCGGCTCGAAGACGGCGGGACGTGCCGGCACCGTCTCGACATGGACGATCCGTTCGGCCGTCTCCGGGTTCGACTGCCACCAGTCGATGATGTGACGCATTGGAACCAGAGATAGCAGATGGCAGACGGCAGATGCGGAGTAGTCCGATCTGTGATCTGCCGGTGTTCGGCTACCGGCCCGTCAGGTCGGCGCCGACGATGAGCATCCACGCCGTCATGACCCCGCACCACGGAGGAATCTGGTCACGGGCGGTGGCAGTCGGGTCGGACCCGTCTACTCACCCTGGCGTTGAGTCAATGCGCCGTCGTCCATGTCCCGAAACATGTCTTCGGCCTCGGGGCTCAGGTTGACCATTGATGCTCCATTGCGGATTACGACGACTCCGGGAAGCACGTCGTTGCCGACCTTGTCCGGATCGAGCAAGAAGCCGCCGGCGGCGACCGTCAGCAGATCTTCGAGGCTGAGGTCGGTCCAGGTGAAGTCCATGAGAATCGACAGCAGCGCCGGGAGCATTGTGATATCGCGCTCCCGCACGCCCTGGAGTGCGCCCAGGATCACGAGGCCACCGTGGAGTTGCCGGGTGAAATCGCCACCCGGGATCGTCCGGTTGCGGCTGAAGGCGAGCGCGTCGCCCCCGAAAAGCGTTTGCAGGCCTGCCGACAGATAGGCCTGCGACTTGGGTTCAGCCATTCCGAAGGGGACGTTCACTCCTACCCCGCCAAAGGCATCGACCAGACGTTGGAAGTTGAGGAACCCGGTGATCAGATAACCCTCTAGAGGAAGCCCGCTCAGGTCGGATGCCAGGTCGATCATCTCGTCCTGGCCGGGGATCGTGTTCTCGGAAAGCGTCCACACCAGTGCATTCACGTTGGTGAACTTGTCGCCTCCGTAGGAAGCTTCGACATAGGTATCTCGGGGAAATCCGAGCACGCCGCCGGTGCGTTCGGTGATATTGCTGGTGAGGATGTGGAGGCTGTCGGCGCGGAAGTGCTGCTGGTCCTGGCCGGGACGGGCATCGGTGCCGATCACAAACACGTACCGGATCGGGTTGCCGAACCACGGATCGATGTCGTACTGGGCGAACCAAGCGCCGACGACTCGCCAACCGTCGCCGTCATCTACGAGCAGCATGATGTCCTGGTCATCGACGACGACGACGCCGGCCGTTCCCATGTCTTCGATTTCTTGGGAGAACAGCTCGCCGGAGAACATGCCATCGGCGTCGGCGTGGACGGTCGCCAGATGATCCAGCAATCCTTGCGGAACCTCGGGTTCTACTGCAGTGCGGTCTCCGAACCAGTTGTACAGGGCCGCTACGGCAGCACTGGCCTCATCGTCTCCGCTGATTGTCACGTCCAGCGCGTGATAGGGGATGGTGGACGATGTGGTGGTTGGCGGTTGAGTGGTGGTGGTCGTCGTCGCCGGCGGCGAGGTGGTGGTCGTAGTGGTGGCAACGGTCGTGGGCGGAGCTGCTTCGCCGCTGCACGCCGCTGCGATCAGGGTGAGGGCGAGGATGATGGCGGTAAGAGGGCGCGCCGATGGGCGCCGACCCGGTGGCCTGGGGTTGGGTCCCCGGGCCCCACCGCGATGAGCCGTGTGGCGAAGAGCCATGGAATAGCGCCGGTGCATTCGCCTATTGACGGACGCTCTAAGTCGTCGAGCCATGGTTGGGTCTTTCATGATGTGCTAGTCGGATGTGGCTGCTCCGTCCAGCCGGATCGACCTGAGGATCAGGGTCCCGACCACGCCGGAGGCGAATGAGCCTATAAAGATACCGATCTTCGCTCTGTCGGCGAGAACCGCGCTGTCGAAGGCGAGTCCGGTGATAAACAGGGACACGGTGAATCCGATACCGGCGATGGCGGCCAGCCCGACGATGTGTTTCCACCCGGTAAAGCGAGGCAACACCCCGAGTCGAAGCTTGACGGCGAGCCACGCGAAGATCGAGATCCCGACGATCTTGCCTGCGAAGAGCCCGAACAACACTCCAAGCGACACCGGGTGGGTCACCGCCTCAACCACGTCTACACCCGTAAAGCGCACTCCGGCGTTGGCCAGAGCAAAGATCGGGACGATCACGAACGACGACCAGGGGTGAAGAACGCTCTCCATTCGGTGGAGCGGAGAGACTGATTCGCGGGCGATGTTCGACACCTCGAGTGCATCCTGGTCGATTCGTTCGGTCCCTCTGGGGGCGGCAATATCGAACTCGTATCTGTCGAGTATCCGGGTGGCTCGATCGTGGTACTCACTATCGGTGTACATCGACCTCACCGGTGTCAACATGCCGAGCGCTACTCCGGCGAGTGTGGCGTGCACCCCACTCTCGAGAAGGAAATACCAGGTCGCCACCCCCACCGGCACATAGAAGCTCATCGATCTGACGCCTACCCGGTTTGCCAGCGTGACTGCGACCAGACCGCCGATGGCGGCCCCCAGGTAGCCGAATAGGACAGTGTCGGTGTAGAAGACTGCGATCACGGCGATGGCGCCGATGTCATCCACGATGGCCACAGCCAACAAGAACAACCTGGCACCCACCGGGACTCGCCGACCGAGGAGCGAGACCACCCCGACGGAGAATGCGATGTCGGTGGCCATCGGAATTCCCCAGCCCTGGGATGCCTCTCCGGCGCCGTTGAACGAGACGTAGATGAGAGCGGGAACGATCATTCCGCCCAGCGCGGCAATCACAGGAAGGGACGCTGCCTTGCGTTCACGCAGATCTCCGGTTACCAGCTCGCGCTTGATCTCGAGTCCGACCACGAAGAAGAAGATCGCCATCAGGCCGTCGTTGACGATTCCGCGCAGGCTTTCGCTGAGGTGAATGCCGCCGAGCGAGAATTCGAAGTGGGTTTCCCAAAATCGCTCGTAGGACTCGCCAAAGGGTGCATTGGCCCACAGCAGGGCGATCATTGCTGCCACCAGGAGAACGATTCCGCCTGACGACTCGATGTAGATGAATCGGGTCAGCGGTCGCACGAAGCGAGAGGGAATCCAACGCGGCGAATCCACCCAGGTCAGGTGCTGGCGGCTGTATTCGCTGTCGACTTCGGCCATGTCGGCGGAGGCTAGCGGTGCGTGGCGTCGCCCGAGGACGGCGTGTGACCGGTCCGTGGGTTGGGAGTCGCCTTGAGCCGTTCTAACCTGACGCGGTTCAATCCACTCTTGGGGATGTCATGAGAATCGTGATTGTCGGTGCCGGTGCCGTCGGTTCGTACCTTGCCGAACGGCTGGCGTACGAGGGCCAAGATGTCGTCGTGATCGAGGCTGACCCGCAACGCGCGCGGGAGCTTCAAGAATCGGTCGACTGTCTGGTGATCACTGCCAATGGGGCATCGATCAAGGCGTTGGAGGATGCACGCGTTGCCGACGCCCAACTCATGATCGCCGTGACATCTTCGGACGCGGTCAACATCCTGGCCAGCCAGGTAGCCGAGCGACTAGGTGTGCCAAAGCGGGTCGCTCGGGTCCAGGACCCGACGCTGCGAGAGGATCTCGAGGCTCATGGGGTGAATGTCGTGATTGATCCCGTCGAATCTCTAGCCAAAGAATTGCTGCTTCTGGTCCTCCGTGGCGGGGCATCTGAGGTGGTGGAATTCGCCGGTGGGAAGATCAACCTATTCGGTGGTTATGTGCACGCCGGGTCTCTCCTCGACGGCATCACACTGCGCGAGTTGCGGGGGCGAGTCACCGGATGGGAGTGGATCGTTGGCGCCGTCGTCAGGAACGGCGACACATTCATCGCCCGCGGCGACAGCAAGATCGAGGTCGGCGACCACGTCCTGATCATGGCCAACGGCAATGCTGCCCATGAAGCTCTGCAACTGATGGGGGTCGATGAGCACAAGGCAAAGAAGGTGTTCATCCTCGGTTCCACCCGGCTCGCCATCCTCACTGCCGAGAACCTAGTGCGCGCCGGCATCTCGACCGTGCTGGTCGATATCGAGGCAGACGGGTGCGACGAGTTGTCGGCCAAGTACGACCGTCTGGTGATAGTCAAGGGCGACCCCACAGACATCAATGTGCTCAAGAGCGAAGGAATCGATACTGCTGACATCGTGATTGGAGCTACCGGCTGGGACGAGGTGAATCTCCTCGGTTGTCTCGTTGCCAAGGCGCTTGGTGCTGAGACCACTGTTGCCAGGTTCAGTCGCATCGAATACGCCTCCCTGCTCGCAGGAAACGGGATAGATGCCGGAGTTTCTACGCGTCTGGCGGCGGCCAACGAGATCCTGCGTCACATTCGGCGCGGCCACATCTACAGTGTCGCCACCTTCCAGGACACGACCGCCGAGGCGATCGAATTCGAGGTAGGCGAAGAGTCGGAGGCCATCGGTCGGACTCTGCGCGACATCGGTCTCCCCAAGTCGGCCATCGTGGGAGGCATCGTGCGGGGCGATCAGGCCTTCATTCCGCACGGCACCACTGAGATTCAAGCGGGCGACCGACTCATCGCCATCGCTCTTCCTGAGGCCATCCCCTCCGTCGAGAAGCTGTTCGCATAGGAGCCCGCTGAGCAACAAATGTCACTCATCTCGACGACCATCCATCACCATTCGCTATGCCCTCGGCTCCGCCATTCCTACAGGAGGAGTGTCGAAGCCGAGGTCCTTGCGACTGGCGCGTCTGGCCGCCGACCTCAGCAACAGAGTCACTCAGCAGGCTCCTAGCCCATGTCCTTCCGGCGGCTCGGCTTCATAATCGCAGCGGTCATCGAGGCGACCGGAGTCGCAATGGCGAGTTCCGCCGTCGTCGCCGGGATCTACGGCGAGTGGTCCGACGCTCGTGGCATTGCCATCTCGGCCCTAGTGGTTGTTGTCGTGGCCGATGTGGCTCGGCGTTTGTTCACGCCGGCGGCGGAGATGACTACCCGCGAAGGATTTGCTGCGGTGGCTCTGGCCTGGTTCGCAATGGCATTCGTCGGGACTCTGCCGTACCTGGTGACCGGTTCGGTCAGCGGGCTGACCGATGCTTTCTTCGAAACCGCGGCCGGGATCACCACGACCGGATCTTCCATTCTTCCCGATCTTGCGGCCTTGGGACACGGGGTGCTGTGGTGGCGCGCCTTGACCCAGTGGATGGGCGGGATGGGGATCATCGTGCTCTCGATCGCCATCTTGCCGCTGTTGGGTACCGGAGGCGTGCAGTTGGCGCGCGCCGAGTCTCCGGGAGGGTTGCCGGACCGGCTCACCCCGCGTTTTCGTGAGACGGCAAAGCGCCTCTGGTTCGTGTATTTCGCGTTCACGGTCGCCGAGGCGACCCTGCTCTCCTTTACCGACATGGGTGTGTTCGATTCGATCATCCACGCGTTTACAACAATGTCGACCGGCGGATTCGGCACCAAGGCGGCCTCGATGGCCGCCTTCGACAACTCTGCGCAATGGATCGTGATCGTGTTCATGGTGCTCGCCGGAGTCTCATTCGCACTCCACTTCAACGCACTTCGACTTCGCGATCCACTGACCTATCTGAGGCATGCCGAATTCCGGCTCTACGCGGGAATCCTGGCGGCGGCGACGGCCTTCATCATCATCGGCACCTGGGGCGGGAACATCGCCGACACCGTTAGGAACGGGGTGTTCACCAGCGTTTCACTCGTCACCACCACCGGGTACGCCACAGTCGACTTTGGTCAGTGGGCGTCATCGCTCCAAATCCTGGTGGTGGGCTTGATGTTTGTCGGAGGCATGGCCGGTTCTACCGCCGGCTCGGTAAAGGTATATCGGCTGGGGGTGCTCTATCAGGGATCGAAAGCCGACTTGCGAAGGCTCATTCATCCGCGCGGAGTCTTCGTGACGAGTTTCGGGAAGCAGCCCGTTCCCGATGCCATTGCCGAAAGCGTCCAGTCGTTCTTCCTTCTGTACATGTTCGTGTTCATGACGGGCACGTTGGCCTTCTCCGTCTTCGAGTCGATCGCCGGCACCAATCTCGACCTGGTCACATCGGCCTCGGCCGTCGCTTCAGCGCTGGGAAACATCGGTCCCGGTCTGTCAGCGGTCGGTCCGGCGGAGAACTACGCGGTGGTGCCCGCAGCCGGTAAGTGGCTGCTGTCGGTGATCATGATCATCGGTCGCCTCGAGTTGTTTCCGGTGCTGCTGCTCTTCACGCGCGAGTTGTGGAGGCGGTGAGAACCCGTAGTCCGTTGTCCGTTCTCGGTGCGACGGTGCTCGAACACTCAGGACGTAGTGTCGCCAGCTGACGGAATACGGACAACTCGACTGGGCCTCCTTACACACGGTGGTTAGGCGCGTGGCCCCCGTGCTCACCCAGGCTCAGCCTGGAACTTCCGACTCCTGGCCCCGAACTCAGGACTTGCCGCGAGAATCCCTGCCACATGAACCGTGACGTGCTGATCGTGGGTGGTGCGGTGATGGGCAGCGCCGTCGCCTACTACCTGAAGTCGATGGATCCGGCGGTTTCGGTGGCGGTCGTCGAGCGTGATTCGACCTATGCCCGATCCTCGACGGTTCTCTCGGACGGCAACGTCCGTATCCAGTTCAACCTCGAAGAGAATATCCGGATCTCCCAGTATGCATTCGACGTGCTGGCGACCTTTGCCGACGATATGGAGGTCGGCGGGTATCGGCCCGAGCCCGGTGCCCGGCATCAGGGCAATCTGTTCCTGGCCGATCTCGAGCACCGGGCCGACGCCCTGGCAGGGATGGAGGCGCAGCAGGCATTGGGTTGCGATGTCGGTTGGATCGATGAACCCGAGATCGCAGCCCGGTGGCCCATTTTCGCCGGACCTCATTACATCGGCGGGACCTTCGGACCTGGCGATGGCTCGGTCGATCCGAACGCGGTGCTCCGCGGCTATCGGCAGCGCGCCGTCGAGATGGGCGCCGATTTCGTGGAGGGTGAGGTTGCCGAGTTGATTTGTGACGGTGACCGCATGGTTGGTGTGTGTCTGGTCTCCGGAGAGGAGTTCAGGGCGCCCGTCGTCGTCAACTGCGCCGGTGCCTGGAGTCCACCGCTGCTGGCCGGCATCGGTGTCGACCTCCCGGTGCTGCCCTTCATGCGGAATGTGTTCATCGTCGACAGCCACCTGGAGTGGGAGGGTGATCTTCCGAGCGTGTTCCTGCCGTCGGGGTTGTACGTGCTCCCCGAGGGGGACGGGAAGTTCCTCGTCGCCTGGTCGCTTCCCGATGACCTCATCGGGTTCGATTTCACGGTTCGGCGCAGCAAGTTCTTCGACCGGATCTGGCCGGAACTCATCGAACACTTTCCCGCCTTCGACCAACTCGACATTGCCGGGTCTTGGGCCGGGCTCTACGCGGTCAACACACTCGACGGCAACGCCATCATCGGGGAGTGGCCTGAGATCGGCGGGCTCTATGTGTGCACCGGGTTCTCAGGGCATGGGTTTCAGCAATGCCACGCCGTGGGTCGCTATCTGGCGGAGCTGATTCTGGAGCGCGATCCTGTCCTCGACCTGTCACGACTCGGCCCGCAGCGGGTCATCGACGGGAATCCGCTGCATGAGCACGCAGGGAGGTTGATCTGAGGGCAAATATTAGGTACTAGGCATTAGGGATTAGGCAGAGCAGATTCTTCCTAACGCCTAACGCCTAACGCCTAACTCCGGCTTCCTATACTCCCGGCCGTTCTTCGATTCGACCTGAGGTGTACTCGTGGACCCCGATCTTTGGTTGTACATAGCCGTCGGCGCAGGCATCGCCGGGCTGCTGCTCGCCCTGGTGTTTTCCAGGCAAGTGATGGCGGCCCCTCAGGGCAACGATCGTATGAAGGAGTTGTCTGCTGCGATCCGTGAAGGTGCCATGGCCTTCCTCAGGCGCGAGTACTCGTGGGTCGCGGTGTTTGTGGCGCTCATGGCGGCGCTGATCTTCGTCCTGCTGGACTACGGCCGCCCTTGGGGCGCGATCGCCTATGTGTTCGGAGCCGCGCTTTCGGCCCTGGCCGGATTCATCGGAATGCGGATTGCCACTGCAGCCAACGCCCGCACTGCCGAAGCGGCCCGGGTCGGCGGGGTTCGCCAGGCGCTCCCATTGGCCTTTCGTGGCGGTGCCGTGATGGGATTCACCGTCGCCGGACTCGGTCTAGCCGGGCTCGGGCTGGCATTTCTCGTTTTTGTGAAATGGCTCGAGGTCGATGATGCGTTCAGTGTGCTCACCGCTGTCGGTCTCGGCGGCTCGTCGATTGCGTTGTTCGCCCGCGTTGGCGGAGGGATCTACACCAAGGCTGCCGATATCGGCGCGGACTTGGTGGGCAAGATCGAAGCAGGCATCCCGGAGGACGATCCCCGCAACCCGGCCGTGATCGCCGACCTTGTCGGTGACAACGTCGGGGACGTCGCCGGCATGGGCGCGGATCTCTTCGAGTCCTACGTCGGTTCGCTCATTGCTCCGATCGCCTTTGCCGCCATCGTGTTCATTGGTCGTGACTTCCAAGCAGAGGCGATTGTCTTCCCGTTGGCGATTGCTGCGGTCGGCATGTTCGCCTCGATCATCGGTTCGTTCTTCGTGCGTCCGACCGGCAACAAGCTGGCCGCGGCACTCAATCGGGGCACCTATGTGTCGGCGGCCCTCACGGTTCTGGCCGTTCTCGGGCTGTCGATTCTGATATTCGGCGACATCGAAGGAGTCGACAACGCCTTCGGTCTGTTCTTCGCCGTCACCATCGGCCTCGGTGTCGGTCTGATCATCGGGCGGATTTCTGAGGTATTCACCAGCGACCAGTTCCGACCCGTCAAGGAGATCGCCCAGCAAGCCGAGACCGGTGCGGCGACGGTGGCCCTGGCCGGAATCGCCGACGGGATGCGCTCTGCCGCTTACTCGGTGATCGTGGTTGCGGCCGGAATTGGTGGTGCCCATTGGGCCGGCGAGTTGGCGTTTTCGGACGGCGGAATCTACGGGATCGCGGTGGCCGCGATCGGCGTGCTGTCAACGCTGGGTATCACCATATCTGTCGACGCTTACGGGCCGATCGCCGACAACGCCGGCGGGATCGCCGAGATGGCGCACCTTCCAGCCGAGGTGCGAGAGGCCACCGATGCCCTCGACTCCCTCGGCAACACGACCGCGGCGATCGCCAAGGGTTTTGCCATAGCATCGGCTGCGATCACGGCTCTGGCTTTGTTCTTCACCTTCAGCCGGGCTGTGAATCTCGAGGCTATCGACATTCTCCAGGTAGAGACCACGATCGGCCTGTTCCTGGGTGCCATGTTCCCGTTTTTGTTTGCAGCCTTGACGATCAAGGCCGTCGGACGGGCTGCCAACGAGATGATCGAAGAAGTACGGCGCCAGTTCCGCGAGATCCCGGGCCTGAGAGAGGGCGATCCGTCGGCCAAGCCCGACTACACCAGGTGCGTCGACATCAGCACGGCGTCGGCTCTGCGGGAGATGGTCATTCCGGGCGCTCTGGCCATTGCGCTCCCACTCACGATCGGCTTCATCGACGTCCAAGCCCTGGGCGGCTTCCTTGCCGGGGCTCTTGTCACCGGCTTCTTGCTCGCCATCTTCATGGCCAATGCCGGAGGTGCCTGGGACAATGCCAAGAAATTCATCGAAGCCGGCGCCCATGGGGGCAAGGGCAGCGATGCCCACAAGGCTGCCGTGGTCGGCGACACCATCGGCGATCCGTTCAAGGACACGTCGGGACCTGCCATGAACATCGTGATCAAGGTTATGACGATCGTGAGTCTGATCTTCGCGTCAGCGTTTATCTAGAGCACTAGAGCGACTCTCTTGTGGGGATGTTTTCCGTCCCAAACCCGAGTCTGCGCCAGCAGTGATCGACGTATCCAGCCGCCTCCCGTTTGAGTTCTGGTCGAGTTGTCCGTTTTCTGCAAGAGCCGGGCAAATACTCGGACAACGGATAACTCGACGGAGCGATGGTGCGGTCCCGGTCAACGCGTCGATCACATCGGTACGATGCCCGGTCCGGAACGGGAAACGAGCACTCCCGCCTCAGCTCGACCCGTTTGCGGTTGCTCTCAAGAGCCCCACTCTTATCCCATCACTGAGTGCCTCCCACGAAGCCTCGATGATGTTCTGATGGACTCCGACGGTGCCCCAGGTGGATTCACCGTCCGAGGTCTCGATCAGTACTCGGACCCGGGCGGCGGTGCCGTCCGAGGAGTCGAGGTCCCGCACCTTGTAGTCGGTGAGACGGAGCGATTCGACCTCCGGGTAGTGGGAACTGAGCGCGGCTCTCAGAACTTCATCCATGGCGTGAACCGGACCATCACCGGCCCGGGCGAGTTCGATGTCCTCGCCGTCGATCTCCAACCGCAACGTCGCGGTGGCGGAGGCGTTGTGCCGACCGTCGGCGTTGATTGTCACCAGCAACGACTTCAGGGCGAAGTAGCCGCCGTCGGTACCCATCGCTCGTCTCACCAGCAGCTCAAAGGATCCATCGGCGGCCTCGAACTGGTAGCCGAGGTGCTCCAGCTCCTTGACCTGGTCGACGATGGTCTGGGCCAGTTCCTGGTCCAGGTCCCAACCCCTGGTGGCGGCGGCTCGAAGCAGCGTTGCCCGCCCCATCAGTTCGCTGAACAGCTGTTTGGCGGTGTTGCCGACCAGTGCGGGGTCGATGTGCTCGTATGCGCCCGGCAGCCTTGCCAGTCCCGACGTGTGGAGTCCGGCCTTGTGGGCGAAGGCGGAGGTACCGACGTAGGGGCGCCGAGGTTCGATCGGAGAGTCCATGACTTCGGCGATCTGGTGAGCGATCGCGTGGAGATGGTCGATACCGCCGCCGGTGAGGGCGCGGCGGCCCATCTTGAGGACGAGGTTGGGTATGACCGAACACAGGTCGGCGTTGCCGGTCCGCTCCCCGTACCCATTCATGCATCCCTGAACCTGGAACGCACCGGCTTCGACTGCGGCCAATGAGTTGGCGACGGCACACGCTCCGTCGTCGTGGAAGTGAACTCCTAGTGGGACATCGATCCTGTCCTTCAGTTCACGTACCACGGCGGTCGCTTGGCGGGGGAGGGTGCCGCCGTTGGTGTCGCACAGCACCACCCGCTCGGCACCGGCGGCCGCGGCCGCGGCCAGAACCGACAATGCGAATTCGGGGTTTTCTCTGTACCCGTCGAAGAGATGCTCGGCGTCGAAGAACACCGTTCGTCCTTCCGAGCGGAGGTATTCGATCGATTCGGTCACCATGGCGACGCCCTCTTCCAGCGAGGTGTTGAGAGCGTGGAGCACATGCTGATCCCATGATTTGCCGACGATGCACACGACCTCGGTGTCGGCGCTCAGCAAGTGGGCGAGTCCCTGGTCTCGCTCCGGCCGTCGTTCGGGACGTCGGGTCGATCCGAACGCAACCAGCGTGGCGGTGTTGAGTTCGAGCTCTGTCTTGGCTCGCTCAAAGAACTCGTCGTCCTTGGGGTTGGCCCCCGGCCAGCCACCTTCGATGAAATCCACTCCGAGGCGGTCGAGCAGGGAGGCGACGCGCAGTTTGTCGCCAACGGTCGGCGACAGCCCTTCGCTTTGCGTGCCATCACGCAGGGTGGTGTCGTAGATCTCCACTCGTCCAGACATATGACTCCTCGAAAATGGGAAACCCCCGCCGGGGGCGGAGGTTTGGGAGAGGGGTCGGGCGCGTTGCGCCGACCCCTAAGAAATAATGATGGTTGTGTGACGGAAGATGGTCATGTGGAGCCGAGAGTATGGGACTGCAGGGGGTCGTGCGTCAAGCGGGAACCGTTTCCCGTTCCAGACCGGGTCTGGCTCTCGGAGGCTCGACGGGCTTCTCCGAGCCGCGGCGGACACCCGTCGGGTTCCCCGTATCCCGAGTGCCGTCCTCACTTCTGTTCGGGAAGCGGGAAACTCGACCAGGGCTCCTACGGGCCGCCGCTTCATTCGTCAAGGGCTGTTGTCGCAGGCTCGGTCTGGAATGGGAAACGAACCTCAGGAACGAGGTGGCCGATCTCCCGTATCCCGCTCTTTCTCGCTCCTCTTCCTCTCCCAAAACTCCTGCTCGGCCCGGCGGCGAGTACGGGAGACGGTCCAGTAGAGGCCGGCGATGAGGGCGATGAAGATCACCCAGACCACCGTCGAGCCACCACCTCCGGGCAGGTAGATGCCGTCGTCGGTCGTTTGGGCTGCTGCCAGGATGAAGGTTCCCATGGTGGGTATACCCTACGGCGCCCCGTCGCTAGAGGACCGTTGAGCATCGAAATCACCTTTGTCCGGCATGGCGAGACCGTTGCCAACGCCTCCTCCATTTGGCAGGGTCAGGGCGACGCCGCGCTGTCTGAGATTGGACGGAAACAAGCGGCATCGCTCAAGGTTCGTTTGGAGGCGAAACATTTCGATGTCGTCCTCTCGAGTGACCTGCGTCGCACCATGGAGACCTCGGAGTTGGCCGGACTGGAGCCGGTGGCGGATTCGTCGTGGCGCGAGATGGACATTGGCGACTGGGAGGGTCTGACCCGGACCGAGGTGCAGGCGCAATTCCCCGACGAGATCAACCGATTGCGTTCGGGCGATCGAGATGTTGCCATGGGTGGTGGTGAGTCATGGGTCGAGTTCGGGCGTCGGATCGATGGCGCACTCCAGCGCCTGGTATCTGAGACCCCCACCGGCAGCCGGGTGCTGGTCATGGCTCACGGCGGCGTGATCCATGTTGCCCTTTCGGCTCGCCTCGGCTTCCGGGACAAGCGTCCGTGGCCGATCTCCCGCATTCTCAATGCGGCTGTAACCGAGGTCGTCGCCGGCGAGGACGAGTTTCACCTGCAGGTGCTCAACGACGCCAGACATGCCTCGGTTGTGACCGGCGATGAGGACGAGCAAGGGATGCCGATCGCCCTCATCCGGCACGGTGAGACACAGGCCAATGTCGAGGGCAGGTGGCACGGTCGTACCGACGGTCCACTGACCGAACACGGCCTGCGCCAAGGGGCTGAATTGGCGACACGATTCAACGGCATCACCAGGATCTTCTCTTCACCTCTGGAGCGAACTCGCAGGACTGCGGCCGCGTTCGCCGAGCCGTTCGATCTCACGGTCGATCTTGCCGAGGGACTGATCGAGATCGACTTCGGGGCGTGGGAGGGGCTCACGACTACGGAGATCGGCAAGAGATTTCCCACCGAGTGGCACCGGGTGTTTAGAGACGGGGTCGACCTTCCTCGAGGTGAGACCGGAGAGACCTTTGCCGAAGCCGGTAAGCGTATGGAGTCTCAGATTCGCAAGCTGGCCGAGCAGAACCCCACACATCGGCTGGGCCTCTTCACGCACGGTGGCGCAATTTGGGCACTCGCCTCTCGCGTGATGGGAATCGAGTGGGCGGGTTGGCGCAAGATGTCGATCCCCGGCAACACCAGCGTTACACACATCCGTTTCGAAGGCGGGGCTCCGGTGCTCCTGAACTACAACCTCTCGGGATCCCGCTGAGCAATGCATGTCAGTAACGGCATCACTCAGCAGCCTCCTGGCCTGATGCGGGTGCTGTTGATCACCAACGACTATCCGCCTCGCCCCGGCGGGATCCAGCAGTATCTGGCGGGACTGGTTGATGCCATCGACGGTCCGGTTCGGGTTCTGGCGCCGCGCCACCGTGATGACGGCGCAGAGATCATCCGCGATCGACGCCGGTTCATGTGGCCGACGCCGCGGGTGCGGCGGTGGATCGAATCCAATATCGCCGAGTTCGAGCCCGATGTGATTCTGTTCGGTGCGCCGCACCCATTGGCGCACCTGGGCCCGCGCCTCCGAAGCCGGACCGGAGTCCCTTACGGCGTCGTATGTCATGGCGCCGAGATCACCATTCCGGCGGCTTTCCCGGTGAGCAGGCAGTTGATTCGATATCCCCTGAAGAGAGCCGATGTGTTGTTTGCCGTTTCCGAGTTCACGCGTCGCAAGGTGGAGCGGTTGACGAAACGTTCGGTCGAAGTCATCGGGGCTGGGGTTGCGCCGGCCTTCTCGTCCGGAGAGACGCCCACAAGCCCACCGGTCGTGGTCGGCTGCGTGAGCAGGTTTGTTCCGCGCAAGGGGCAGGCTCGGGTACTCAGGGCGTGCGCCGAGCTGCGAGCCGAGGGCCTCGACGTGCAGGCGCTTCTGGTCGGCAAGGGTCGAGACGAGCGTCGGCTGCGGTCGCTGGCCGACCGTCTCGGGGTACCGACCCGCTTCGAGGTCGGCGTTGTGTTCTCGGAGCTACCGGATCTGTACCGCCAGATGCACATTTTCGCGATGCCGTGCCGATCCCGCTGGTTTGGACTCGAGGCCGAAGGTTTTGGTGTGGTGTTCCTCGAGGCTGCTGCGTCCGGCTTGCCGGTTGTGGCGGGCGCTTCGGGGGGAGCGCCGGAGACGGTAGCGCCGGGAACGACCGGGTTCGTGGTCGACCACGACGACGCCTTGGTCGCGGCCTTGCGGCGGTTGGTCGTGAATCCGCAACTGCGTCATGAGATGGGTTCGGCCGGTGCCGACCGGGCGGGAAGCAGGTACTCCTGGCCGACGGTTGCGGCGCGCTTTGCAGCCGGGTTTGAGGGAGCGGTCGGGAATGGGTGATCAAGTTTGGTGCTTGACAAACCGACCCAATTCGTCGTAAACCTAAAAAGGGCCGGGTTGATCCGGTCGCTCTCATCTCAGGATTGTTAGTAAATGAAACTCGTCATCGTCGAGTCGCCAGCCAAAGCTAGGACCATTGCCGGATACCTCGGTAAGGGCTATGTGGTGGAGTCCTCGATAGGGCACGTGAGAGACCTGCCGCGCCGGGCATCCGACATTCCGGCATCGTACAAGGGCGAGGCCTGGGCGCGTCTTGGCGTCGACACCGAGAATGATTTCAAACCGCTCTACATAATTCCGGCCGACAAGAAATCGCAGGTCACGAAGCTCAAGAAGCTGCTCAGCCAGGCGGACGAGTTGTACCTGGCAACAGATGAGGATCGTGAAGGCGAGTCGATCGCGTGGCACCTATTGGAGGTGCTGTCGCCGCGAGTGCCGGTGAAGCGGATGGTGTTTCACGAGATAACGGCCGACGCCATCCGTCGCGCCGTCGACACCCCCCGAGAACTCGATCGCAGACTGGTTGATGCCCAGGAGACGCGCCGCATCCTGGATCGGCTCGTCGGTTACGAGGTGTCGCCCGTCCTGTGGCGTCTGGTGAAGCCCAAACTCTCGGCGGGCCGCGTCCAGAGCCCTGCGATCCGGATCGTGGTGGAGCGCGAACGGGAGCGACGGAACTTTCACCCGGCCGGGTTTTGGGACATCGAGGGGACGTTTGGTGTCGCCGACGGGGTGTTCACCGCTTCACTGGTCGCGGTCGACGGAGAGCGAGTGGCTGCCGGCAAGGACTTCGGATCCGACGGCAAGCCGAAAGGGTCTGGCTTCGTCGTTCTCGATCAGACCGCTGCTACGACGTTGGCCGACGAACTGGCGGACAGCGACTTCAGTGTGCGCAGCCTCGACCGTAAGCCGTTCACCCGCAAGCCTTACGCCCCGTTTCGCACTTCGACGCTGCAGCAGGAAGCCGGTCGCAAGCTGCGATTCTCGTCCCAGCGCACGATGCGAACCGCCCAGAGGCTGTACGAGAACGGATACATCACGTACATGCGGACGGACAGCACCTCGCTCTCCGAGACCGCGGTGTCGGCGGCCCGGAGCCAGATCAGGGATCTCTACGGCGTCGACTACGTCCCGGCATCGCCGCGGGTCTACAAGTCAAAGGTCAAGAATGCCCAGGAGGCCCACGAGGCGATCCGGCCGGCGGGTGATGAGTTCCGCACCCCTGAGGTCGTGGCGCGTGCCGTGGAGAAGGACGAGGCGCGTCTGTACGACCTGATCTGGAAAAGAACCATTGCGTCTCAAATGGCCGATGCCAAGGGTGAGGGCGTTCAAGTGCGTTTGGGGGGTGCCGCCTCGTCGGGACGCGACGCCGAGTTCGCCACCTCCGGCAAGATCATCTTGTTTCCCGGTTTCCTGCGGGCGTACGTCGAAGGCTCAGACGACCCGGACGCCGACCTCGAGGATCAGGAGCGTCGGTTGCCGGCCATGGCCGAGGGCGACACGGCCTCGATCGAGAAACTCGAACCAAAGGGCCACTCCACCAAGCCACCGGCTCGCTACACCGAGGCGTCGTTGGTCAAGCGCCTCGAGGAACTGGGGATAGGTCGCCCATCGACCTACGCCTCGATCATCACCACGATTCAGGACCGTGGCTACGTCTGGAAGAAGGGTGCGGCGCTGGTGCCCACCTTTATCGCGATTGCGACCGTCCGTCTGCTCGAGCGCCACTTCGGAGATCTAGTGGACTACGGATTCACTGCGCGAATGGAAGAGGATCTCGACGAGATCGCCGGTGGCGATCGCGAGATGGTTCCCTACCTTGCCCAGTTCTACTTTGGCAACGGTCACTCGGGTCTGCTCGAGACGGTGGCGGAGGCCCTGGACAAGGCCGACGCGCGAGACATCAACACCATTCCGTTCGATGGAGGGGATGGTCTCGAGCTTCGGACCGGCAAGTACGGGCCCTATCTACAGCGGGGTGAGGAGCGGGCCAGCGTCCCAGATGACATGCCTCCCGACGAGTTGACCCTCGAGGTGGCGGAGGAGTTGCTGGCTGCGCCATCGGGCGACCGCGAATTGGGAACCGATCCGGAGTCGGGCCGTCTAGTGCTGGCCAGGACGGGCCGTTACGGGCCGTACGTTCAATTGGCGCTCGAGGATGACGAGAAGGGCAAGCCCAGGAGTGCGTCGCTGTTCAAGTCGATGGCGCTCGACACGATCACCCTCGAGGCGGCCCTCACACTTCTGTCGCTACCGCGGGCCGTGGGAGAGGATCCCGATTCCAAGGAGGAGATCCAGGCACTCAACGGCCGATACGGTCCCTACCTCAAGAAGGGGAAGGACAGCCGCAGCCTAGAGACAGAGGAGCAGTTGTTCACGGTCACTCTGGAGGAGGCGTTGCACCTCTTCAGGCAGCCAAAGCAGGGCCGCGGGCAGACCGCTTCGGCGCCACTGCGTGAACTCGGAATCGACCCCGACACCGGCTGTGCAGTGGTTGTCAAGGATGGCCGCTTCGGCCCGTACGTCACCGATGGGGGAGTCAACGCATCGTTGCGCAAGGAGGATTCGGTCGAGAAGATCGACATCGAACGCGCCGTGGACCTCCTTCGCCAGCGGCGAGCGAAGCTCGAAGCGCAGGGCAAGAAGGTGAAGCCCTGTAAGAAGGTGGAGGAGAGCAAATAGCTCGGGCCGGCTCCGGCGCTGCACCGCAGGAGGTCGTTTCCCGTTTCCCGAATCGACGCGTCATGCGAGAAACGGGAAACTCGATGGCACCTGGACGAGACCACGTTGGGTACGTCGATCACTCCGTTGCCCGGCCACGCTTGGTACGGGAAACTCGCCCGCACCGGGACGAGCGCACGGTGGTACGTCGATCGCTCCGCAAGGCGGTCACGCCTGGGACGGAAAACTCGCTCGCACCTGATCGCGATCTCGGTGGGTACGTCGATCACTCTGTTGCCCGGCCACGCCTGGTACGGGAAACTCGACGGCACGTGAACGAGGCAACGGTGGGTACGTCGACTACACCGCTACACGGCCACGCTGGAACGGATGACTCGACGGGCGCGTGTGGCGGCACACCGCCGAGACGTCGATCACCCCAATCGCAATCAGGTCTGGCTCCGGTGATAGCCTCGCTGTCGTGACCGAAGCGCCACCACGATCGGCTTGGGCCCTGATGACTTCGGGGCCGTTTTCTCGCCTGTGGAAGGCCGGGCTGGTCAGCAGCACCGGCGACTGGGTTTCGATCCTGGCGACCCTTTCGCTCGCCGAGGAGATTGCCGGCAGCAGTGGCATCGTGCTGGCCCTGTCGGCCCGGATGGTGCCGGGTCTTTTCTTTGCGGCCATCGGCGGTGTGGTGGCCGATCGGCTCAACCGGAAGTATGTGATGCTGTTCACCGAGTTCGGTCGCGGTGCTCTCGTTCTCAGTCTCGCCTTTGCCCAGTCGATTCGGTATTTGGTGGTGGTGAGCTTGCTGCTCGAGGCCCTCACCCTGGTGTTCCAGCCGGCGAAAGAGGCCACGGTCCCCACCCTGGTGCGCAGGAATGAGCTCGTTCAGGCCAACAGCCTCTCACTGAGCGCAGCATATGGGACGTTCCCGATCGGTGCTGCGATCTTCCTTCTGGTGACGCCGTTCGCGGCGACGGTGACCCTGTGGGGATTCCTCCCCGGCACCCACGAAGGACTCGCCTTCCTGGTCGACTGCGGCACCTATGTGCTCTCCGGACTCATCCTCACCACGCTGCCCAGAACTCAAAGACGGAGACGCCAGCCGAGAGAGCGCGGTCGACGCGACCTTCGGGGACCGTTCCGTGACATCAAGGAAGGGTTTGTCTTCGTGGCTTCGCATCCTCGGATCCGTCCGGTGGTGCTGTCGATGACGGTGGCTCTGGCCGGCGGCGGGATCATCGTGGTACTCGGCAAGCCGTTCGCCGCCGATGTGCTACTCGCCGGTTCGAGCGGTTTTCCGGCTCTTCTGACCGGGTTCGGGATGGGAGCCGGTCTGGGAATCGTGACCGTGACGATCTTCGGTCCCCGGTTCGAACACAAGGACGTGCTGTTCGGGTTCGCTCTCCTGGTGACCGGCGCCGCCTTGGCGTCGACGGCGTTCGTACAGACCATCATCGGCGCCGTCAGTTGGATGGTGCTGATGGGGTTTGGGGCCGGTTCCGCCTACGTTCTCGGTTTCGCCCATCTGCACGAGCAGACCGAGGACGAGATTCGCGGGCGCACCTTCGCCGCCCTCTTTGGGTTCATGAGAGTCGGACTCCTGTCGGCGATGGCGTTCGCGCTCCCTGCGGCCACACTATTCAACGAGAAGATCCCCGGCCTTCTCTCCGAGGGATCCAGGGTGGTGCTGCTCGGTGGAGGGCTCTTGATGATCACATCTGGTCTGAGCGGGTTGTGGAGTGTGCGCAAGACTCTGGTGTCGATGGGCCAGATGGATGAGCGTCCCCCCGTCCAGGCGGCGGCCGAGGCCTTCCGCAAGTACCGGAAGTCTGTTGCGGGCGGCGAAGACACGGCCGAGCTCGACAGAGTCGAAGATGTGGACTGATGTCTAGATACGTCGCATTCGAGGGGGTGGACGGGGCCGGAAAGTCGACCATCGCCCGATTGGTGGCCGATCGGCTGATGGAGATCGGTCACACGGTGGTCCATGTGCGCGAGCCGGGCGGGACCAGGACGGGAGAAGCGGTTCGCCAGATCCTGCTGGGAACAGATTCGCACCCAGAGCTGTGGGCCGAGGCCTTGCTGTTTGCCGCGGCCAGGTCCCAACTCGCAGCCGAGATCGTCGGACCGGCGCTCGAGGCAGACAAGACCGTTGTGTCCGACCGATGCGTGTACTCGTCTCTGGCCTACCAGGGTGCCGGACGCGGTCTCGGTATGGACCAAGTTCGCCGAGTGAATGAGGCGGGCCTACAAGGAGTGTGGCCGGACACGGTGATCCTGCTGCGGGTCGCCCCGGAACGAGGTCTGGCCCGTGAGGATGAGGCGGACCGGATCAGTGTCGAGGGGATCGATCTCCAGGTGAGCGTGGCGTCGGCCTACGACCAGATGGCCGCAGCCGAACCGGATCGTTTCGTAGTCATCGACGCCGATCTCGGTGTCGACGAGGTCGTCAAGCGGTCGCTGGCTGCGCTTGGGGAGCGGTGGTGAAGCTCTTCGATGACGTGGTGGGCCACGGTCTCGTTATCGACTTGCTGGCGGTCGAGGCCGGACGCCCGACGCAGACCTACCTTTTCGTGGGGCCGTCCGGGGTCGGCAAGGCGACGGTGGCGCGACGCTTTGCGGCGCTGCTGTTGTGTGGGGACGACGCGCCCTGCATTGCGCGAGTGTTGTCGGGTGTCCACCCGGATCTGGTTCTGGTGGAGCCCGAGGGAGCGACGTCACTCACGGTCGAGCAAGCTCGTGCGACCGTGGCGCGAGCCGTTCTGGCTCCGGTAGAAGGACAACGCAAGGTCTTTCTGTTTGAAGAAGCCGGGGCGATGAACGACCAGGCTGCCAACACGCTGCTCAAGACCCTCGAAGAGCCGACGGATACGACGACCTTCATTCTGGTTGCCGACTCCCCAGACGACCTCCCTCCGACCGTGGCCAGCAGGTCGAGAATCGTGTTGTTCTCGCGGGTGCCCGAGGAGGAGATCACCGGGGCTCTGGTCAGTCGTGGCGTAGACCAATCTCAGGCCGATCAAGCGGCCATTACCAGTGGGGGGAGACCGGGGATCGCACTGTTGCTGGCCACTCAGCCGGAGGTGGCGACCTTCCGCTCCGCCTGGTTGGGCATACCGACCAGGCTGGATCCGGAGCCGGGGACCGCCTTTCGGCTGGCCGGCGAACTGGTCGGGGCGGTGGAGCCGCTGCTGCGAGGCCTGGTGGATCGCCAGGATGCCGAGGCCGCCGCCGATCTCGGTGATCTCATGGCTCGGCGCCTCAAGGAGCGACATGAGCGGGAGCGCAAACGCGCCGTGTCGGCGCTGCACGTCGCAGGACTCGAAGTCCTGGCGTCGTGGTATCGGGACGCGGCGGCAGCCCAGCACGGTGGTTCGATCCGGAATCGAGACGTTGCGGGGGCGGATCTGGCCGATGTCTCGGCGCGCGATGCCGTGCAGCGGGCTCGCCGGGTACTGGCCACGGTCGATGCTCTCGAAGCCAACCAGCGCGCCGAGCTGGCATTTGCCGCGCTCTTTTCTGAACTTGCGACGCCGAACTGAAACCGGCTTCCCGTTCGGCGGCGCGGCAGCTTGGCGGCTGGCGACGCCGCCGGGGCGCCTGCTGTTCCGTGTCTGGTTCCCGCTGTCAGATTCGGGACCGCCGCTTCCATCGGGTCCTGTCGTGTTGGCGGTGAATCACTTTTCCCACCTCGACCCGGTGATGGCGGCAGCAGCCGTGAAGCGACCCGTCCGATACCTCGCCGTAGACGAGCTCTTTGGGAATTCGCGGTTCTTCGACGTAATGACCACGTGGCTTGGAGCGATTCCGATGACCCGGACACGGATCCCTTTCGGACCTCTCAAGCTGGCCTTGGCCGAGCTGGCGGCGGGCGGGACCGTTGGGCTGTTTCCGGAGGGGGTGCGGGTGTGGGCCTGGGGGGAGCGGCCCCCCAAGCGGGGTGCTGCCTGGTTGGCGTTGCGGGCCGGCGTGCCGCTGGTCCCGATAGCGGTGGCAGGTTCCGATCTCGCCATGGGTCGGGGAGCGAGACGGATCTCGCGGGCTGCGATTCATGTCGAGATCTGTGAGCCGCTTCACCCGGATGCATTCGACGGGGAACCCGACCCGGTGGGAGCAATGACCGGCGAGTGGACGGCACGCATAGATGCCGCGCTGCGGAACAGGTAACACACCCGACATCGTTCACAGCGGGACACCGCGTCTCAGTAGCCAGTAACCAGTAGCCAGTCAGACAGGCCTTGGCTACTGGGAACTCGCCCGGCAAGAAGACCCGATCGCGGTAGGTACGTCGATCGCCTCGCTCGCAACCAGGCCTGGTACTGGCTACTGGGTACTGAGTAGGCGGGCAGTCTCTACTCTGGCCTGCCATGAGGGTGCTGGTAGCGGGTTCGAGCGGCGTGATCGGCGAGGCGCTGGTAGAGGCCTTGGCCGGCCGCGGCGATGAGGTGGTTCGGCTGCTGCGCCCCCAGTCGCACGGCGATGGGGTTGCGTGGGACCCTGCGGCAGGCACCATCGAGGCGAAGGCAGTCGAGGGTTTCGATGCCGTGGTCAACCTCGCCGGTCGCAGGATCGGGGAGAAGCGATGGACCGAGGCGGAGAAGCAACTGCTGTGGGATAGCCGGATCTACCCCACCCGGTTGTTGGCCGACACCATCGCCGCACTGGAGCATCTTCCCGCCGTGGTGGTCAATGCCTCTGCGGTCGGCTATTACGGCGATGGTGCCGAATCGATTCTCAACGAGGCGTCGACTTCGGGATCGGGCTTCCTCGCCGACCTATGCGTTGCCTGGGAGGCTGCCACCGACCCTGCGATTCAGGCCGGCATCAGGGTGGTTCAGCTCCGTTCCGGGATCGTGCTGAGCATGGCCGGGGGAGCCCTCGGTCGGCTTCTGGCACCATTCGGACCGCGCTGGATCAGCCCTTTCCGTTGGGGGTTGGGCGGTCCCGTCGGCGGTGGTGGGCAGTGGTGGTCGTGGATATCGCTCGGCGACGAGGTACGCGCCATCCTCCACCTGCTCGACACCGAGGTGGCAGGACCGGTCAACCTGGTGGCGCCCAACCCGGTGACCAACCGCGACTTCACCAGGGCGTTGGGGCGGGTGTTGCACCGCCCCGCTGTTCTACCGCTGCCAGGTTTTGCTCTGCGGCTCCTGCTCGGCTCGGAACTGGCCGATGCCCTGGTCCTGGAGGGCCAGCGGGTCACTCCGGGTGTGTTGCTCGAATCCGGCTTTGAATTCGAGCACCCCGACATCGACGACGGGCTGCGGGCGGCGTTCGGCAAGTGAGAGTCCGCGCCGACAGGTGGTGGATCGGTCGACACCGCCGTCCGTTGTCCGCGGTCCGTTCCCCGAAGCGAGTCCCGGTAGCTTCAAGCGCCACAGCAGCTACGGAAACAACGTTCGGGAAGCGGGAGACGTGGCACGGGAAGTGTTGCCCTCGGTGGCCCACCTTCACATCCACCGGCCAGACCGGTGGATCCAGGCAGAGACCGAGCCCGGGTGCGATTTGGTGTGGCACAATCGCTGCTGGCCCAGTAGGAGGAAGTTCCGATCACCGATCACTCCAGCCCCACCGAGGGCCGCGCCGTGGTGGAGGAGGCAATCGACCGTCTGCTGGCGGATCACGATCCCAAGGGTGACGTCGTCGAATTTCTGGGTGCCCGTTTCGATGCCGGCCTCGCCTGGGTCTGGTATCCGAAGGGATTGGGAGGCCTGGAGCTGTCTCGAGGTCTCCAGGGAATTGTCGAAGATCGGATGCAGGAGGCAGGTGCTCCCAATCCGGCCCAGCACAATCCGCTCGGTGTCGGAATGGGGTCCCACGTGCTGCTGGCTCACGGTACCGAGGAGCAACAGCGGCGCTGGCTTCGCCCGATGTTCAGCACCGAGGAGATCTGGTGTCAGATGTTCTCCGAGCCCGGCGCCGGGTCCGACATGGCTGCGCTTGCATGCAAGGCGGTTCGCGATGGTGACGAGTGGATCATCAACGGACAGAAGGCGTGGACCACGCTCGCCCACGTCTCCAAGTGGGGCATGCTCGTGGTGAGGTCTGATCCCGATGTCCCGAAGCACCAGGGGATGTCGTACTTCATCGTCGATATGCACGGTGAGGGTGTCGAGGTTCGTCCACTTCGCCAGATCACCGGCGAGGCCGAGTTCAACGAGGTCTACTTCACCGACGCCAGCATTCCCCACGAGAACCTCATTGGGGAGGTGGGAGACGGATGGCGGGTCTCCTTGACCACGCTCATGAACGAACGGGTGGCAATTGGTGGGGCCGTCCCGCCGCGTGGCGCCGGTCCGATCGGGATCGCAGTGCAAGTGTGGAAGGAGCGCGGCGGCGACGATGCTCAGCGGGATCGTCTGATGCGCCTGTGGGTCGACGCCGAAGCGGCGCGCCTCACCAATGCCCGGGCCCGGGACAATCGCAAGGTGGGGACCCCGGGGCCTGAGGGATCTACCGCAAAGCTGGCGTATGCCGAGATCAACAAGGAGATCTTCGAATTCGCGGTCGAACTCATGGGCGCCGAAGGGATGCTCTACGACAGTTACGAGATGACCCGACCCGATACGTTTCGGGAGATAACGGATCCACGGAAGGGCTTTCTCCGATCCCGCGGCAACTCCATCGAGGGCGGCACCTCTGAGATCATGAAGTCGATCCTCGGTGAGCGGGTGCTCGGGCTTCCCGGTGAACCCCGGGTCGACAAAGAGCTTCCCTGGAACGAAGTACCGAGATCCTGACGACAGAGCCGTCAGGAAGTCTCCAATTCCAGGCACCGTCGCGCCGGATGTAAGCGGACGCGCCTATCGCGCCATTGGTTGCGTGCGGTCGAGTCTCCAGTCTCCAGCAAGATCGAGCAAGATTGGTGACTGGTGACTGGTGACTGGTGACTTCGTGGGACAATCCCCAACATCTGCGGTATCGCGTCATACGATTCGATTGCCGTATCTTCTGAGGTGACCCATGCCGCCAATGTTCCGGGAGGGGCGTTCGAGGAGGTCGTGGCGCCGCGAGGTGGCCGCCGGCCTGGTGGAGCGCGTCGATGTCGAGGGCGAGGTCAAGTTCGTCGGGACTCACCCCGCCGATCGTGCCGAGATGCTGCGCATCGCCGAACTGCTGCCCGACGACGTCATCGCCGAGCTGTATGAGGACCCGGCCTACCCGGGTTGCACCTTTATGGAATTACGTCTGGCGGAGCCATCGGTCGCCTTCAACGATCCCGAATCCAAGGTCGTCTACCCTCAGGGCGACTCGCGGGCGTCGGGCCTGTAGGCAGGAGTCAGGAGCTGGGAAACTTCCAGACTCCAGACCTGCAGACTCCGATCTGTAATTGGTGTGGGCAAGTGCAGAATCCTCCCGCATTCTGGCTGGATGAAATCACGGCGGGTTGATCCATGTACCAGCCAAGACCCCTACCCTTCTCGACGCCGATCTTGTGCATCGAGCCGTTCATGCAGAGCCTCGTGTGTCATGTCTGGGTCACAGAAGATGCTCAATCGCCCAGATGCCTCAGGTGATTGGAGCCGAGGTGGGGATTCGAACCCCAGACCTGCTCATTACGAGTGAGCTGCTCTACCCCTGAGCTACCCCGGCGACGGCCGGAATCGTAGTCCCCGGCAAGGAGTCTCCAGCTTCAGACGTCGCTCTGTGAGAGGTGTCATCACGCGCCTAACCTCATTTTGTCTCCGGGGCGGTCGAGCCTCCAGTCGCCAGCCAGATCGTGGGATCGTCTGACTGGTGAGTGGCGACTGGCGACTGGTGACAGGTGACCGACGACCAACGACTTCCCCCTACCCTTGTCGACCATCTGACACACCAGGGGTGGTGCCTGTGGCTGATCAGGCCACGTTCGAAGCCGACATCCGGGAGTTCATCCCCCAGCTGTATTCGGCTGCGTTGCGGATGACCCGCAATCCGGCGGATGCCCAAGACGTGCTCCAAGAGGCCTTGCTCAAGGCATTTCGCGGATATCACACCTTCAAGGCCGGAACCAACCTCAAGGCGTGGCTGTACCGAATTCTCACCAACACGTTCATCAACAGGTACCGGCAGAAGGCTCGCCGTCCCTCCGAAGTCGAACTCGGAGAACTCGAGGACCTCTATCTGTTCAAGCGACTGGGTGAAACCGGTACCGGTGGAGCTTCACGTTCGGCGGAGGAGGAAGCCCTCGATCAGTTCGTCGATTCCGACATCAAGGGGGCGGTGGAGGCCCTCCCGGAGAACTTCAGACTGCCGGTGCTACTGGCCGATGTAGAAGGGTTCTCCTACAAGGAGATCGCAGAGATCATGGATGTCCCGATCGGCACCGTGATGAGCAGACTTCATCGGGGAAGAAAGCAGTTACAGCGTGCGTTGTGGCGGGTGGCAGAAGAACGAGGCATCGGAACAGGCTCATGAAGTCAGACTGTCACAAGGCCCAGGTGAAGGTCTACCACTATCTCGATGGCGAGATCGGCCGCTATCGAAGCTGGCGGATTCAGCGCCATCTGCGGCGCTGTCCGCCGTGCACAGATGGGTTTTCATTCGAGTCGAAGCTACAGCAGAGGATTCGCGAGGACTGTGTGGACGACATGCCCGAGGAACTGATGGCTCGCTTAACGACGTTCATACGTCAGAATGGCCCTACCGATACGTCGGTCGACCCGACTGCAGGAGGTTCAGATGTCTGAAATCATGAAGGGCAACCGGGTCCAAGGGAAGCTTCGTGCTCCCAAGAAGCATGAGGGCGTTCGTGTGTGCATTGAGAAGTCCTGCACCACCCGCCTCTCCAGCTACAACAAGCGGGATCACTGCTACGCCCACGCCCCCACTCGTTTTCCCCGTCTACGCGGTCGGGTCGCCCCGGAGTCTTAGGTCTCCGATCCGAAGCTGGCATTCCGGCGGGTAACCTGACGCTCATGTATCGCCTTCGGTTTCTGGTTGCGACCTTTTTGGTGCTCTTCGTACTCGGCATTGTCCCTGCGATCGCCCAGGAGGAGCTAACCGGTGACAGCGCTCCGGCCGTTGTGCTCGTAGACGATCAGCCGACGGTCGACGAAGATGCCTGGACCTTCCGGTTCTTGGTCCCGGCCCTGGCCGGAGCCACCGGTATCGCCATCCTTGGTATCGCTCTTGGGTACGCCGTGCGGATTCGGGGTCGCTACCGCGTGTCACCGTGAGTGGGGTCGATTGGACGCTTGCCGCCCGAGTAGCCGGGCGGCTCAGTGGCTCTCATCCCCTGGAGACGACCTACCACTTCCGGCAATTCGGACATCGCGCCGCCGACCTTGTTGCCCGCGCCGCCGAGCTGGCGTCTGCCGAGACCGGCCTCGATTGGGTGGGTGACCCCAAGGTCGCAGTGGTGACCCGCCGCCAATGGGCAGAGACGAATCTGAAGAGCTTTGGGACCTTGCTGGCTCCGGCGGAGGCGCGGCTCAAGAGTTCCGGTTTCGGTCAGCGGATGACGTCGAGGCTGATGGGGGCCGAGGTGGGTGCGCTCGTCGGTGTGTTGGCGAAACGGGTACTCGGCCAATACGAACTGGTGCTTCCGTCGGAGGACGGTGGGGACGGGGACACGGTGATGTTCGTCGGCGTCAATGTCCTCGACATGGAACGGAAGAACGAATTCCGTCCCGACGAGTTCCGGTTTTGGGTCGCACTTCATGAGTGCACCCACCGACTCCAATTCACCGGTGTCCCATGGCTCAAGCAGTACTTCCTCGATCTGGTTGAGGGTCTGGTCGAGACCTCTGTCCCCGAGTCGGGGCGGATCCAGCGGATTCGAGACGAGATGCGCTCCGCAGCACGAGAGGGTCGTCCGTTGATCGACGAGCGCGGCCTGATGGGCTTCCTCGCTACTCCCGGCCAGCGTGACCTCATCGACCGGGTCCAGGCGCTCATGTCGCTGCTCGAAGGTCACGGCCACGTGGTGATGGATCGAATCGGGGCACGCGTGCTGGTGACTCAGGACCGGATGGCCCGTGTGCTCAAGATGCGCCGCAAGGATCCGCGCATGACGGCGTTTCTGAGGCTCACCGGCCTCGAGATGAAGATGAAGCAGTATGAGCAGGGCGAGCGGTTCATCCTCGCCGTGGAACGCCGGGCCGGATTTGGCGCCCTCGATGCCGCCTGGAGTGGCCCCGACGCCCTTCCGACGCTCGACGAGATCAGAGATCCTGACCGGTGGCTGACCCGCGTGGGGTAGGCGCGGATACCGCTGCCTTGCTGGCGCGGGTCCGAGAGCGACTTCCCCAAGCTCCGGTGATCGTGGCGTTGAGCGGGGGAGCGGACAGCGCGGTACTTGCCTGGGCCGTCTCGCAGAGTACGAAACGGGTTCGGGCAGTCAGCGTGGATCACGGTCTGCCCGGGTCGGATGAGCTCATGGATGCGGCGACGGCCATCGCGGCGATGATCGGATTACGCCATGAGATCGTTGTGGCCCACCCGTCTTCATCCTCGGAGACTGCCCTCCGCCAGACCCGCTATGCGGCGCTGGAGGCTGCGGCGGCAAAGAACGAGGTCATCCTCACCGGCCACACGCTCGACGATCAGGCCGAGACTGTGCTCGGGAACGTGCTCCGAGGCACCGGTGCCGCCGGTCTGAGCGGTATCCCTCCGACTCGGGGCCGGATCATGAGGCTGCTGCTGGATGTGGCCCGTTCGGATACTCGATTCCTTGCCGAGGAGCTGGGCTTGCCCTTTGTCGACGATCCGCAGAACTCCGACGCGAGGGTGCGTAGAAACCGCATCCGACACGAGACCATCCCGGCGCTGGCACATCGGTTCAACCCGCGATTGGTGGAGGCGTTGGGTCGGCTGGCGTCGAGTGCGGCGGCAGACGACGAAGTGCTCGAGAGTCGGGCCGCCAGAGTGCCGGTGATCCATCGCGATGGGGCGGTCGCGGTCCCGGCCGCCGTTCTCGCCACCCTCCCGGCAGCGATAGCCGCTCGCGTTGCGCGGCGGGCATTGCGGGAGGTGCGTGGTCCGTACGCCGGGACCGCATTCGAGATCGCAGCAGTTCTGGACGCGGTGAACGACTCGGCGGTCACCATTGGGGGTGCCGTCGATATCCACCGTGAGGGACCGTGGGTGGTGCTCGTCGCCGACGAACCCGCCATCCCGCCGGCATCAGAGGTGGAGGTGGGTAGTGAAGTCGGATTCGGGGATTGGGTACTGAGCGTCGAAGCCGGGTCCCGGTCCATCGGGCGGTTCAGTGTGACGATTCCTCTTCCGAGCCGCCTGGTGGTCAGGGCGGCGATGCCCAATGAGCGCATCGCCATCGCGGGAGGCTCCAAGCGTGTCGGTGATGCCTTGGCGGAGGCCGGCGTCCCGCTTCGGGTTCGACCGAGGTGGCCGGTGGTCGAGGCAGATGGGACAATTGCCTGGCTCGCAGGAGTAAGAGCCGCTCCGTCGGCAGTCGAACCTCCGCTGATCACGGTGCGGGCGAGGAGGACCAATTGAAAATCGGCAGGACGCTTGTCAGTGAAGAAGAGATTCAGCAGCGTCTGGTCGAGATGGGCGCCGAGATCACCGCAGATTACGAGGGCAAGGATCTGCTGCTGGTGGCGGTTCTCAAGGGCGCGTTCATGGTGATGGCCGACCTGGCGCGCAATATCGCGCTACCGGTCGAGATCGACTTCATGGCAGTGTCGTCCTACGGGGCCGCCACCCAGACTTCGGGTGTCGTGCGGATCCTCAAGGACCTAGACCAGGAGATAGCAGGCCGCCACGTGCTGATCGTGGAGGACATAATCGACAGCGGTTTGACGCTCGATTATCTACGGCGCAATCTGGAGGTTCGAGAGCCGGCATCGCTCGAGATAGCGACGCTGTTGCTGAAGTCCGGTCTGCAGCGGGTTCCGATCGACGTCAGGTATACGGGTTTCGAGATCCCTCCGGAGTTCGTCATCGGATATGGGCTCGATCTGGTCGGAAAATATCGAAACCTCCCATACATCGCAGTGATGGAGGAGGAATGATCTCAGTCTCCAGTCTCCAGTCTCCAGTCAGAACGCGGCGGAAGCCTGATCGGGGCCGGATAGCTCTGCAATCCACCGAGCGTTGCGAGGCCGCTGCCCCGACATCAGTGCTTATACCGATTCGATCTCCAGTTGGGGTTCTGCGGCACCTTGTTGCTGGCGACTGGTGACCGGTGACTGGGGGCTCCTCCGCCACGCTGCAAGCTGACAGAAAAACTGCTTTCCCCATACTTCCGTCACGTCGATAATATTGTTTCGCAATCGAACAGGCGCCGCCGCGCCGAAGGAGAATCGTGAGTCGCACCGTTCGGACGATGCTCGTCTATCTGATCGTCATCACGGTGGGCGTGACAATAGTGAACGCCTTCCTCGGCACGGCGTCTTCTCCCACCGATCTGTCGCTCGACCAGTTGCAGGCGAACGTTCGCGGGGGACTGATCACCTCGGTCGTGATCAAGCAGCAGTCGAACGTCGTCGAAGGCGAACTCAGCGGCCCATCCGGCACTTCGAGTTTCGAGACGACATTCCCCGAAGGCTATGAGGGAGACCTCACCGCTTTGCTGCTGGACAACGGGGTGACCGTGAACACCGATTCGGAGAATCCAACGCTGCTGCAGTGGTTCCTGGGAACGATCCTCCCGTACATCCTTATCTTCGGGGTGTTCATCTTCGTCATCATGCGGCTCCAGGGCGGCGGGAATCGCGTCATGTCCTTCGGCAAGGCAAAAGCGAAGCAGGTGAGCCGTGACATGCCGAAGGTGACGTTCAAGGACGTTGCCGGAGCCGAAGAGGCTGTTGAAGAACTAGAGGAGATCAAAGATTTCCTTACCAAGCCGCAGAAGTTCCGGGCAATGGGGGCCAAGATTCCCAAGGGTGTGCTGCTGTATGGACCTCCCGGAACCGGGAAGACTCTGTTGGCACGTGCGGTCGCCGGTGAGGCGGGCGTTCCATTCTTTTCGATCTCCGGTTCCGACTTCGTCGAGATGTTCGTCGGCGTCGGAGCCAGTCGGGTGCGCGATCTCTTCGAGCAAGCCAAGGCGCAGGCTCCCGCCATCATCTTTGTCGACGAGATCGACGCCGTAGGCCGCCACCGTGGTGCCGGGCTCGGTGGCGGGCACGATGAACGCGAGCAAACCCTGAACCAGCTCCTGGTGGAGATGGACGGCTTCGACGTCAAGACCGGGGTGATCCTCATCGCCGCCACCAACCGTCCCGACATCCTCGATCCTGCTTTGTTGCGACCGGGCCGCTTCGATCGTCATGTCGTGCTCGATCGTCCCGACATCAAGGGACGCCACGCCATTCTCAAGGTACACGCCAAGGGCAAGCCGCTTGCCGACGATATCGATCTAGAGGTCCTGGCCCGCCAGACGCCCGGGTTCACCGGTGCGGATCTGGCCAATGCCATCAACGAGGCGGCACTGTTGGCGGCCCGTCGCGATCGTGACGTCATCGGCATGGCCGAACTCGAAGAGGCTGTTGATCGCGTGATCGCGGGGCCCGAGCGCCGCAGCAGAGTGATGTCCGATGAGGAGAAGGAGATCACCGCCTACCACGAGGGTGGGCACGCCCTCGTGGGATTCGCCCTTCCCAACGCCGACCCGATTCACAAGGTGACGATCATCCCGCGAGGTCGGGCCGGCGGATACACCATGGCGCTTCCGCTCGAAGACCGTAACTACCTGCGGCGTAGCGAGATGGTTGACAAGCTGGCGATGATGCTCGGCGGGCGGACGGCCGAAGAGATCGTGTTCCTCGACCCGACGACCGGGGCCTCCAACGACATCGAGCAGGCGACCGAGCTCGCTCGCCGGATGGTGATGGAATACGGGATGAGCGATCGGTTGGGTCCGATGAAGTACGGCCAACCGGCCGGTGAGGTGTTCCTGGGACGTGACTACAACCGGCAACAGGATTACTCCGACGATGTGGCCTCGATCATCGATGAGGAGGTTCGGTACCTGATCAACCAGGCTCATGAGGAGGCGCGTACGATCCTGACCACTCACTCAGAGGCGCTGGCAAGAATTGCCGCCGCTCTCATCGACCGAGAGACCCTCAACGCCGACGATGTCCGCGAGATCTTTGTCGACGTGCCCAAGTGGAAGCATGCCATCGATGGGTCGATGCGGATCCAGGCACCGGACAGCAAGGTGGCGGAATCGCCGGTGACTGCTGTGAAGGCATCCACCGAAGAGGTTCCGCCCTCCTGACGGTCCGTCGTCCGCACCGACCGATCGATTGGCGGGTCGGGGAACACGGCCTCTCGGACCGCGAGCACACACTGGTGATGGGTGTCCTCAACGTGACCCCAGATTCGTTTTCGGATGGAGGCCGGTTTCTCGACGTGGATGCTGCGATCTCGCATGGTCTAGAACTCCACGCCGGTGGAGCCGATGTAGTCGATGTCGGCGGTGAGTCGACCCGGCCCGGTGCGGACTCGGTCACCGTCGACACCGAAATCGGCCGGGTCGTTCCGGGTGTGGCTGCGCTGGTCGCACAGGATGTGGTGGTCTCAGTGGACACTTCGAAGGCCGAAGTGGCGGCGGCGGCACTCGACGTCGGCGCATCGATCGTCAACGACGTCACCGCGCTCGGTGATCCGGCGATGGTGGATCTGGCCGCCGCCACCGGTGCAGGTTTAGTGCTGATGCATATGCAGGGTGAGCCTCGAACGATGCAAGAGGATCCCCGGTACGAAGATGTGGTGGAGGATGTGGCCCGGTACTTGGAGGGTGCCGCCGCCTCTGCCATCGAGGCCGGGGTGCGCCGGGAATCGATCTGCCTGGATCCCGGCATTGGGTTCGGCAAGTCGCTCGGTCACAATGTCGATCTCCTCTCGCTCGGGGTCGCTCGCATCGCGCAGACCGGTCATCCGGTTCTGGTGGGCGCCTCACGCAAGTCCTTCATCGCGGGCATCCTCGGTTCGATCGCGCCCGAGGAACGCGATCCGGCCTCGGCCGCAGCGCAGGTGCTGGCGGTGGCGTCTGGGGCCTCGATCATTCGGTCACACAACGTGGTCATGGCACTGCAGACGGTGCGCGTGGCCGACGCTATCGTGCGAGGATTGTGATGACGGGCTTAGAACCTCGCAACTTCACCTGGGTGATTCAGGGCCGATTGGCGGTTTCTGAGCGGGTCGGTGGCTACGGTTTTCAGCACAGACGTGTTCGTCGTGAGGAGGAGATCACCTGGCTCAAGAATGCGGGTATCACCTGCATTCTCTCCCTTCTCGACGGCAACCAGAACATGGCGTCGTATGAGGAATCCGAGTTGATGGGCTACCACGAGCCGCTGCTGGATCTCGACCCCGAACCGGTTCGGAGGGTCTTTGATGCGATGGACCTGGCGCTCTCGTCGGCGGACGAGGTCCTGCTGCTTCACAGAGACATCATTGACGACGCAGTCGCAGGCGTTCTGGCGGGCTACCTCGTCCACAGCGGTCTCATCGACGATCCAATCGTTGCGATAGCGGCCATCCAGGAGATCCTCAAGCGTCCCCTGGGTCCCGAGGCCCGGGCGATCATCCCTGCAGAGGCAGGAGCCTGAGACGCAAGTCGCCGTAGGTCTGGGCTCGAATGTAGGAGGACGCTTAGGTCAATTGCGTCTAGCGGTCTCGGCGCTCGGAGCCGTGGGCACGGTGGTCGCTCACTCGGCAATTTGGGAGACGGCTCCCATCGGCCCCGATCAACCCGACTACCTGAACGCGGTGGTGATCCTCCGGACGGTGCTCGGGCCGACGCCGTTGTTGGAGCGGTGTCTCGCCATAGAACGGGATGCGGGGCGTCGGCGCCGCCAACGGTGGGGTCCGCGCCTGATCGATCTCGACATCCTCCTCTATGGCAACGCCGAATTCGACGCACCGGGGTTGCGGGTGCCCCACCCCCGACTGACGGAGCGCCGATTCGTGTTGGAGCCGCTGGCCGAGGCGTGGCCGAGAGCTTTCGTGCCCGGCGACGGCGCGGTGGAGGACCTG
>JACZWZ010000207.1 GCA_022571885.1 Acidobacteriota bacterium | reverse complement strand
TGCTGGCGAACCGGCATCTCGAGCTCCCCTCGCTACGGACCCAAGCGGTGTGCCGGCTCCACGCAGTGCTGATGGTGCTGAAACCCGGTGGGATGCGCAGACGGGAGTGTCAGGTTGTCTGTGTAAGGGGCGGGGTTCGTGGTGTGTCTCCTTTCTAGTCGATGGCGGGTTACAGGTCGAGGGGGATTTGGCCGGGGAAGTAGATGGCGAATTGGTGCAGTGCCCTCGGCCAGTCTTTGATCGGGTAGGTCCATTTCTTTTCGGCGTTGCGTAACGCGAGCCACAGCAGCTTCAATGCGGCGTCGTCGGTGGGGAAATGGCCCCGGGTTTTGATGATCTTGCGCAGCTGCCGGTTGACGGCCTCAATCGAGTTTGTGGTGTAGACAATCTTGCGGATCGGTTCCGGGAACGCCAGGAACGGGGTGAACAACTCCCAACGGGTCCTCCACGACTCGCCGATCATCGGATACTTGTCGCCCCACGCCTCGTCGAAGTTCTCGAGCGCCGCAACAGCGGCATCTTCGGTGGCGGCCTGATAGATCGGTTTGAGGTCTTTGGCGACGGCTCTGCGGTCTTTGTAAGACACGAGTTTGAGGCTGTTACGGATCAGATGCACCACACAGGTCTGGATCCAGGCGTCGCCGTAGACCGCTTCGATCGCCTCGGGCAGGGCCGTCAGCCCGTCACAGCACACGACACAGATCGATTCGGTGCCCCGGTTACGGAGGTCGTTGAAGATCTTGAGCCAGAACTTCGCTGACTCGCCTCCTTTCCCGATCCACAGGCCCAGCGCCTCTTTGCGGCCCTCGACGTTGAGTCCCAACACCAGATAGGCGGGCCGGTTCCGGACCACCCCATCGGTGCGGATCTTGACCACAAGGGCATCGACCCACACGATCGGGTAACACGGATCCAAAGGCCGGTTCTGCCACGCGTTGACATCGTTGAGGACCGCGTCGGTGACCCGGGTGATGAAGTCCTTCGAAATCTCGACACCGTAGATGTCGCCGAGATGGCCCTGGATCTCGGCGTAGGTCATCCCGCCGGCATACATCGAGATGATCTTGTCGTCGAACCCATCGAAATGGGTCTGACCCTTCTCCACAATCCGGGGCTCGAACGACCCGTCCCGGTCCCTCGGCATATCAACCGGGACCTCACCATGATCGGTCAACAACGTCTTGGACGACGTCCCGTTACGCGAATTCCCCGAACCCCTCCCACCAGCATCACCCTTCTCATACCCCAAATGGTCCGTCAACTCGGCACCAGCAGCCGTCTCAACCAGACGACCAAACAGCTCCTTCAACAACCCGTCAGGACCAACCAGATCCTCGGGCCGCTCATAGTCAGCCAACAATTCGTCCAACAACTCCTGCGGGATCTCTCCCATGACGCTTCCTTTCCAGAGCCGGCAACGCCAACCCCTGGTCTAGTCGCCTCTTACACAGAATGCCGGACAGTCCCCTCGGATGACGGTCTCGATGACGGCGTGGCGGCGGTGTCGGTTGGCGAGGGTGATCGGGTTGCCGGGTTGGTCGGTGACGAACGCGTGGTGCTCGACGAGGTCGAAGAGGCGGGGTTGGGGTTCGCCGGTGTCGGCCGGGGTGGTGGTGCGGCGCACGATGAGCCGGCACGGAACCGGTGGAGTGCTACTACTGGTTCGTCCTTTGATCGTGTAGTCGACTGCGGCGACGTCGACGCGTTTCTGTGTGGCGTTTTCAATGGTGTCCCATTGCGCATCGCCGATGGCGGCGATCTGGTCTTTGACGGAGGGTTGTTGACGGATCGTGATCGAGAACGCCACCTTGTGACGCCGGCACGCATCGACGACGCCTTTGGTGTAGAAGCCCGAATCGGCTCGTAGTACCACTTTCTGGCGGTTCTCACGGATAGGGCGTATCGCGGTGAACGTGTCATCGAGGAACTCGGCGGCGTCACGCGCCGGAGCAGCGTTGCCGTCGCGGAGCCGACCCGCAATGACCTGTCCGGTGGATGCCTCAGCGCAGATCAACGGGTGATACCCGTATTGTCCGACATAGTTCCGTGCCCGGGTGCCTTCCTTGGTGACCCCGTAAGTCTTGACATAGGTAGCGTCGACATCGAGGATCAACGGATCGTCGGCATCAAGGTCAGGACCCAGATGGCGGCCCCAGGCGGCGGTCAGGATCTCGGCGTTGACGGCTCCAAGGCCGGTGACGTCGTCGTTCGTGAGACTCCTCAGCCATTCCCCCAACCGAGACTCGGAGATGACACGATGCCCGAGTATCCGTTCGGTAGCCCCCGACGACAACATCGCTGTATCGGAGATGAACTCGCCGCCGGCGAGCAGCGACCAGATCAACGTCATTGCCTTGTCCGAAGCGTTCCGCCGCCCTCGACGGTCACGGCCCGCCACGTGACGGTTCAACGCTCCAGACAGTCCGAGACGGTTTCCCAACGTCACTGGGAGAAGAAGACCCGCCGCAGCGACACTGCGGTCATCGTCGAACAACACCCGGATCCGATTCGAATTGTGCGATACTTGCTTCACCAAGACAGTGCCCTCCCGGCCGACGAGAAACGGTTGTTTGCACACACGATTCTCCCAGGTCAGAGGGCACTTGTCGCGTACTCAACCCTCCCAACACACCCCACCAACCGCGGATCCAGGCTCTTGGGGGAGGTGGCAGCGGCGGAACCCCTGACGGAGGGGGCTATAAGGCCTT
>JACZWZ010000206.1 GCA_022571885.1 Acidobacteriota bacterium | reverse complement strand
AGGCATCAGCCGTATACGCCGCAGATGCCGAGCGTTCATTGCGGTGGGATGACGCCGAGATTGGCATCGAGTGGCCCGAGGTGGATGGAGGTCCGATCCTCTCGTCCAAGGACATCGAAGCACCGGTGATGTCCGACGCCGACGTCTTCCCGTGAGGGCACTCATCACCGGTTCTGGAGGACAGCTGGGACTCGAGCTGATCGAGGCTGCACCGTCCACCATCGAGCTGATCCCTCTCGACCACACCGCCTTAGACATCGCCGACGAGGGTGCCGTCCGCCGCAGCGTCGCCGAGCACACGCCGGACGTGATAATCAACGCTGCGGCCTACACCGACGTCGACCGCGCTGAAAGAGAGTGGGATGCTGCCTGGTCAATCAATGGTGATGCTGTCGGGAATCTGGCACTTCGGGCAACAGAGGTCGGCGCCCGCCTCATCCACGTCTCGACCGACTTCGTGTTCGACGGCACCGCCACCGAGCCATACCGACCCGATTCAGAATCCAACCCGCTATCGGAGTACGGAGCGAGCAAGCTGGAGGGTGAGGCTCAGGCTCTCGAATCAGCGGCGGCGATTGTGGTGCGAGCATCTCGGGTGTTCTCGAGTCATGGCGACAACTTCGTCACCGGGATGCTTCGACAGATGCTCGAGCAAGACGAACTCACCGTCGTCGACGACCAGGTCGGATCACCCACCTGGGCCCAGGGTCTCGCCGAGGTCTTGTGGCGGTGTGCGGAGCGCGCCGATCTCGCCGGGATCTGGCATTGGAGTGATGGCGGATCCTGCACCTGGTATCAGTGGGCCCGGACCATCCAACAGCAGGCCCTGGATCGGGGGTTGTTGGAGCGGATCGTTCCTATCCGGGCGGTGTCTACTGCTGAGTACCCGACTGCGGCGGCACGCCCCGCATTCAGCGTGCTGGACTCGTCGGCGACGTGCACCGCGCTGGCGATTCAGCAGGTTCCGTGGGAGGACACTCTCGGTACCATGCTCGACCAGATGGCCGATTCAGCTTCATTGTGAAGGTCCTCGTCACCGGCGGTTCCGGGTTTATCGGATCGGCGGTGGTTCGCAACGCCATCGGGCGAGGCTGGGACGTCGTCAACGTCGACAAGCTGACATATGCCGCCACCGCCGGATCGACTGAATCTGTGAGCGACGCCGACGGCTACTCCTTCGAACAGGTCGATATCTGTGATGCCGCCGCGTTGACGTCGGTCTTCGAGCGGCATGAGCCCACAGCCGTAATGCACCTGGCGGCAGAGTCCCATGTCGATCGTTCCATCGATGGCCCCGCCGAGTTCATCAATACCAACATCGTGGGGACCTCAGTGCTGCTGACGGCGGCGACCGAGTACTTCGATCGACTCGACGAGTCGGGGCGCCATGCCTTCCGGTTCCACCACGTGTCCACCGACGAGGTGTTCGGCTCTCTCGGAGAAGAGGGAGCCTTTACCGTCGACACTCCCTACGATCCGCGCTCGCCCTATTCGGCGAGCAAGGCGGCTGCCGATCACCTGGTGTCTGCCTGGCACCACACCTACGGGCTCCCCATCGTCTTGAGCAATTGCTCCAACAACTACGGCCCGTTCCAGTTTCCCGAGAAGATGATCCCGCTGATGATCATCAGTGCATTGCGGGGGGATCCGCTCCCGGTATACGGGAAGGGCCAGAACGTCCGCGACTGGCTGTATGTCGAGGACCACGCCGCAGCATTGCTCGAAGTCGTGTCCGGCGGCGAGATCGGTCAAACCTATCTCATCGGGGGTGGCGCCGAGCGCAAGAACATCGACGTGGTGCACGCGCTTTGTGACATTCTCGACAAGCTTGCCCCGCCAGCGTCTGGTTCACATCGAGACGCCATCACCTTCGTCTCCGATCGTCCGGGTCACGATCATCGTTACGCCATCGACTACGCGGCCACGACGGCTGCGCTGGGATGGTCGCCGTCGGTCGACTTTGAGGAGGGCCTTCGCCTGACCGTGGAGTGGTTCTTGGCCAACGAGGAATGGTGGGCACCGCTGGTGGAGCGGCGAGATGCGGTGACCAGGCGAGGTCTGGGAACGGGCAGCGGGTGATTGTCCCGAAGGTGTCGGTATCGGTACCGATGTACAACGGCGCCGACCACATCGGTGAGTGCATCGAATCGGTCCTCCAGCAGACATTCACCGACTTCGAGTTGGTCCTCATCGACGATGCATCGACCGACCGCACCCTTGAGATCGCTCGGTCGTTTGACGACGTCAGGATTCGGATCATCGAGAACCCACAGCGGCTCGGTGCTGAGGGCAACTGGAACGCCGCCCTCGAACTCAGCCGGGGCTCGTACGTAAAAGTGCTGTCTCAGGACGATGTGATCTACCCCACCTGCCTGGAGCGACAGGTAGCGGTGCTCGAAGCCGACCCGGAGCTGTTGTGGGTGACGGTGCGGCGGGACATCCTTGATGGCGACTCCCGGATCCTGGTCCGAGACCGCGGATTGAAAGGGCTGTCCGGCAAGTTGGAGGCTCCCGGGATCTTCCGAGTTCTGATCCGTTCCGGCACGAACATCTTTGGTGAAGGGGCGGCCGTCCTCATGCGTCGTGACGCCGCAATGGCCGTCGGGGGGTTCGACGGTCGGAGGGGCTACGTCATCGACCTCGACCTGTGGATTCGGCTGCTGCTTGAAGGTCCGGCCTTTGCTTTCGACGACACATTGGCAGTGTTCCGAGTCTCGG
>JACZWZ010000106.1 GCA_022571885.1 Acidobacteriota bacterium | reverse complement strand
CATGTATCTCGCTGGGAAGCTATGTCGCTCTCGGTGATCGAAGCGCTTGCTTGCGGGAAGCCATGCCTGCTGACACGGGAGGCCGATCCGGGTGGTCTCGTGGAGAGACACGCTGCGGGCGAGATCGTAGCTGGTAACCCAACCAGCATCGCAAAGGGCCTTCAGACGATTGCTGCACTAACGGAGGAACAGCGCAAGAACTGGGAGAAGGGCGACGAGGCGATTATCGCTGGTCTCAACTGGGAGGTGAGCGCTCGGCAGATGGTGGCGGCGTATCATCTTCACATTGGGAAATGAAGGAAAGTACCCGGACCGAGCTTAAGGGGCACTTCGGATTTCAGCGGGGTGTGATGGCGGCCGGTAGGGTCCCACAACGGGGCGCAGACCGAATCCCTTTGGCCGGCGGCGCCATCGAGGCGCCTGCGCGGGGTTTGGTGGCTCGGCCGCCCTCTCGTTCGGGGTACCATCGCCGTATGCCGCAATCCAGAGGGAAATCTGCGCGCCATCGTCCTACCCCTCGCGACGGACAACGGGGCCGGCAACGCCACCGGTCCGATTCACATCGATCGGATCACGACGGCGGTCGCGACTCCGATCGCGCCGAACGGCGCCAAGCGACCGGTGAGGTGACGAAGCGGCCGCGCAAGCCCTGGTCGCCGGACGGCGGACAGCTCCCCAACTGGGTGAGTGAGCAGCTGGCCAGGGTGACGCCCAAGGCCAAGTTGGCGGCAGCAACAGACCATTTGCTGGCGGCGGCTGGGTACTTCTCGAGCGGCAAGCACGGGAAGGCGTTGCACGAGGCGCAACAAGCGAAGGAGCTCTCACCGCGGGACGCGACGATTCGGGAGATCCTGGCGCTGTCGGCCTACAGGCTCGGCCGGTGGGATTTGGCGCTGCGGGAGTTGCGTACCTTCCGCCGGTTCACCGGGGAGGACACCCACATGCCGGTGGAGATGGATGTGCTCAGGGCGCTCGATCGAGGTGCGGACATCGAATCCGTGTGGAAGGCATTCAATGGGATGCGTGGTGGCATGCGTTCGACGCGCGATGAGGCAAGGGTGGTGTTCGGATCATTTCTGCTGGACACCGGCGACGCCCGGCGCGCCTGGGAGGTCACCGACCCGAGGAGGATGTCCGCCAACCCCGAGGAGAGCGAGCTGCGGGTGTGGTACGTCGCGTCACGGGCGGCGCATCGGCTCGGTGACAAGGTGACTGCTCGCCAGATCTACCAAGCGATCGAGCAGGCCGACACGGCATTCCCGGGCCTCGACGAGCTGAGTCGCGAATTGCGGAACGATTAGGCCTCCGGCCAGATGGCAGATCCAGGCGGCGTCTCGCTCTGGCGTGACCTAGGCGCCTGACGGATGAGGGTCGGCCTGCGGTCGAGATGGCAGATCACAGACAGAGATGCAACTATCTGCTATCTGCCATCTGCACGCTTATCTCAGTGACAACCACCGCTGGATCCCGGCGAGCTGCATCGGCCAGAAGCTGTTGCGGTCGTAGCGCTCGATGAGTTCCTCCTCGTAGCCATCGGCTCGGTACCCGTCGAGCACCCAACTTCGCAGCGCGGCGATCGGATCACCCGTGTCGGGCATGCCTTCTACCCACTCCACCCACCGCCAGAGTCGTTCTTCGGCCAGTGCCAACGTTTGCTGTGGTCTCGGATCGACTCCGAAGTGGGCAAATGCCAGGAACGCCGGCTGGCGTGACGCCATGCGGTGGAGTTGTTCCGTGATCAGTCCGGGGTCGAAGTCCGGGGGAGGAGTGTTCGGCTGGATCATGTGCCCGTGGGGAAACGCGATCCCGACCGCGTCTCCGACGAAACAGGCGCCGGTCGTCTGCTCGAAGAACACAATGTGGTGCTTGGCATGGCCGGGTGTGTACATGACCTCTATCGCTCTGCCGTTGCCGAGCGGGATTGTGTGGCCTTCATCGAGAACCAGAAGGCGGTCCTCGGCGAGTGGTTCCATCGGCCCCCAGAGTTCGAGCATGCCCTGTGGGGAGTAGATGCGGGTGGCCGAATCCCACAGTCGATCGGGAGACATCAAGTGACGAGCTCCGGCTGTGTGTACTCCGATCGCGGCGTTGGGGAACCTTTTGGCCAATTGCCCGGCGCCGCCGGCATGATCGAGGTGGACGTGGGTCACCGCCATGACGGCGAGATCGTCGACCCCGATGTGATCCAGAGCGTCGTAGAGGTGCCCAATCGTCCGGGACGGACCGCACTCGATGAGCACACGGTTCGGGGTATCGAACAGGTAACAGGCGAGGCGCTCCGCCTCGTCGTGCAGGTAGGCATCGATCAGATAGAGATCGTGGCCGAGATCGGTCACCGATACATCGGGCATCGCTGAGAACGCTAGCGGAGTGCGACCCCGGTTCGAGGACGGTTCCGCCGGAGCTGGGTGCTGCCTTGGACGTGGCCCGAGGACTCCGCCGCTTGTCACACCCCGGTCGTAGCCTGACGCCGCGGCATCCTGAAAGGATTGTCGTATGGATCTCAATCTCGTCGTCCTGGCCGGCCGTCTCGCCGCGCCCCCCGAGATTCGCCAGTTCGAGTCCGGAGCCCGCCTGGTGCGCTATCTGATCACCGTCAGGTCTGAGGAGCCGACGCGTCGCGTCGATGTGGTCCCGGTCACGATGTGGGACCCGTCCGATGAGTTGCTCGAAGCGGATCCTCAGCCCGGGACCCGACTCTGGGTCGCCGGGTCGGTCCAGCGACGGTTCTGGAGCGAATCGGAAGGGCGCCGAAGCAGATTGGAGGTCGTGGCCGACCAGGTATGTCCTCGAGATGGCCTCGGCGTCTGAACGGATGATGCCGTATCAGGTCGGCGGGGGCCTCTAACCTCGCAGCCGTGCGACGCGTAGCCATCTCTGCAGCATCGCGGCCGGGTGCCACGGCCGGGGCTGCCGTAGCCGACGCCGGGGGCAACGCGGTCGATGCCGCCATCGCGGCCACGGTCACGGGCATGGTCTCTGATCCGGGCATCATCGGACCGGGCGCCGGGTGCTTTATCACGGTGTGGCCCGAGGCCGGTGATCCGGTGGTCATCGATGCCAACGCGGTGATGCCTGGTCTGGGGAAAGCAGAAGCGCCGCGTTCGTTCGGCAACCGGGTCCGGATGGAATACGGAGGGGGCATGGACACTCTCGTCGGGCCCTGCTCGGTCGCCGTCCCCGGTGCCTGGGCAGGGTTGGGGAGGGCCGCAGACCGCTTTGGAACGGTCGGATGGCACACCATCATGGGTCCGGCGATCTCGCTGGCCGCCGGTGGGTTTCCCTTCAGCGGTGTCAGCGAGGCCTACCTCTCCTATGCCCACGACCCGATCTACGACAGGTATCCCGACAGTGTTTCGGCGCTCCACCACCCGGACGGATCGCGCATGGCCGAAGGGGACACGGTGCTGATCGGCGGACTCGCCGACAGTCTGCGGACCATCGCCGACGAGGGTCCCGGTTCGTTCTACACCGGGTCGATCGGGCAGCGGCTGGTCGCTGCGATGGGGGAGTGGGGCGGGCATATCACCGCCGAGGATCTCGCGTCGTACCGGGCGGTAGAGCGCCAGCCGATCTCGATCGACCTCAACGGGTGGCGGATCGTAACCAACCCGGCACCTGCGATCGGGGGCGCCGTCCTGGCGTCGATGCTGCTCCTCTCTCACCCAGGTGGATTTGTCGAATGGTCTGCGGCCGGAGCAAAGGCCCTCGCCGAGATCCAGCGGTCGGTGCTGGCCTACCGGGCGACCTCGCTCGATGTCACATCTGATGTGGATGGGGCAGTCGCCGATCTCTTGGAGCGAGCTCGGCTGGGTGATCATCGTGGGTTGATGTCCTCACCCTCCACCATCCATGTCTCGGCAGTGGATACGGGTGGACTGGCGTGCTCGATCACGACGTCGGCTGGCTATGGATCCGGGGTGATGATTCCCGGTACCGGGTTGTGGCTCAACAACTCGCTGGGCGAGGTCGAGCTGTTCCCTGAGGGAATGGAGCGGTTTGCACCGGGCGACCGACTGGCGTCGAATATGGCGCCGACGATCGCCGGCGGTCCCAACGGCGCGGTGATGGCGGTCGGCAGTCCCGGAGCCAGTCGGATCACCACCGCCCTCGCCCAGGTACTGACCAACTTCATCTCGCTCGAGATGTCAGTGAGCGAAGCGGTCCAGCATCCGCGTCTCCATGTCGAGGTGTTCAACGGAGAACCGACGATCGCTCATGAGCCGGGCATCGAACTCGAAGCGTTCGACGACTTCCGGCTGCGCCGGTTCCCCGATCTATCGATGTACTTCGGAGGGGTTGGCCTGGCGATGTACGACCCTGACGCCGGACTGTACCAAGTGGCCGATTCGCGCCGCACCGGGGCGACTGCCGTCGGCGGGCTCTGAGCCGGTGATCACGGTTCCCGACTTCCTCGGCATCGCGCTGGATCCGGTACGACTCGCCCTGCTGGGGGCTGCTCGGGGATCGGTCGACACCGCGTCCATTGCACGCGACCTCGGCGTCCCCTAGCCCAAGGTGGTACGCGAGCTGGGCAAACTCATCGGCAGCGGACTGATAGCGCAGGATCGGCGTTTGGCGGTACGGGTGCTGCGCCGTCGAGTCGTTCCAAGCGACTCCTGGTCCTCGAACATTGGCACTCGAATTCGACGCCGGTATTCGCTATCGAGAGCGTGAGGTCGACTTCTCACTCCAGAGTTTTTATGTCGACTTCGCAACACTGCGCCGCTACCTGGTCGACGAAGCGTTCCTGACCCTCGCCGATGGAGTGTACTGGCGCACCGGAGGGCGGGTGTCGAGCCGGGATGAGTTCACCTAGGGTCCTGGCATGTGTAGAAGCATTGTTCGACTGCGCGACGGCACCCAGATTCATGATCGTGACGGAATGGAGGCAGCAGCCCTTCAGTATGTCCGCAAGGTATCGGGATTTCGGCAGCCATCGAGGGCCAACCAGTCCGTCTTCGATGAGGCAGTCTCGGCCATTGCGGACGCCACTGAATCGCTGATGGAATCGCTGCAGTTGCGGACCTGACCGGTTCTAGCAAGCGGCCTCGACCCGTGGTTGGGGGATCGGCAAAACCTTCGAGTATCTATTGAATGATGCCTCGCCCTCTGGTCATCCTTCCTTCGGCGGTGAATCCCAGTCCTGGACGTCCTCGCCGGCCAGCTCGGAGAGGATGTCGATCGCCGCCGTGGCGCCGGCACCGGCGGAGATGATCGCCTGGCTCCGTTTGGGGCGGACCGAGCGCCCGATCACGTACATCCCCCGTAGTGAAGAGCGGAAGTCCGCATCGACCGCGATGCTGCCGTCTGGCGCTTCGGCTAGGCCCAGCGCACGAGCCAGGACCGGGGACCGGCCCTCCGACAGGATGACATAATCAAAGCGCTCGCTCGAGCCATCCTCCAGTTCGAGCGCAAACCCCTCATCTCCGGCTGCGATGGATGTCACCCGGGTGGCGATGAGCTCGGCTCCTAGGGCCTTTACCTGGGCCCGGGCGTCGGCCTGGAACTCGGGGCCCGGAACCTCGGTGATGCCGAGGTAGTTGCTCAGGAGGGCGAAGTGGATCGCCGTCTTGTCGTCCCCGTATACGACGGCGCGGTGGCCGTTCTTGGCGATGAACAGAGCAGCGCTCAGACCACCCGGTCCGTCTCCGACGATGGCGACCGATCCCATTGGGTGTACCTCCGATATAGGGTCCAACTTACACAACAGGGGAATTATGAGCGATCTTCCAACGACCGAATCCGAGTGGCGCCACCGGCTGGCGCCGGACCGGTTCCACGTACTTCGTGAGGGTGGCACCGAGCAGCCGTTTACCGGGATCTACTGGGACGAGAAGGCGTTGGGCGTGTACCGCTGTGCGGGGTGCGGGACCGAGCTCTTCGAGTCCTCTACGAAATACGACAGCGGATCGGGTTGGCCGTCGTTTACGGTTCCGGTGGAGGGCGCGGTCGACACCAAGGAGGATCGCAGCCTCGGCATGGTGCGCACCGAGGTGACCTGCACCGCCTGCGGCGGCCACCTCGGGCATGTGTTTCCAGACGGGCCCGGTTCCGACGGCCTCCGCTATTGCATCAACAGCGCTTCGCTCGATCTGGATGCCGGAGAGTGACGGACCTGGTCACGGGAGCCGATGGGAATCGGCGGTGTGCATGGTCGGGCGGTGACGAGCTCTACGACGCATATCACGACCATGAGTGGGGGAGGGGAGTGGCTACAGATCATCGCCTCTTTGAGAAGATCGTGCTCGAGGGATTCCAGGCCGGATTGGCCTGGATAACGATTCTGCGCAAGCGGGAGCGATTCCGCCAGGTGTTCGTCGGGTTCGATCCGGCGCTCGTCGCCGAGTTCTCCGAGGCGGATGTGCTGCGGCTGCTCGATGACGCCGGGATCGTTCGACACCGTGGCAAGATCGAGGCGACCATCAACAACGCCGATCGGGCTCTCGAGATGATCGAGGAATTCGGTTCGATAGCAGCCTACGTGTGGCCCTTGGCCTCATCGTTGGATACTCAGGCGCCGGCGACCTTTTCCGATATGGCCGCTCAGACCGAGGCGTCGGCCGCACTCTCCAAGGATCTCAAGAAGCGCGGTTGGAAGTTCGTCGGCCCGACGACGATGTACGCCTTCATGCAGGCCATGGGGCTGGTAAACGACCACCTGGTCGGGTGTTGGGTTCGACAAGCCTGTGAGGCAGAGCGAGCCCCGTTGCTGGAGCGCTACAAGTAGTCAGTGAGTGTGACCGGCGTGGTCGGGCTCGTGCTTGTGGTCTTCATCGATGTCCTGCTCGGCGATCTGGCGGTGGACGTTCTCCATATCGACTTCCTTGATTCTGGAAATCAGGTTCTCCAAGGTTTCGGGGGGAAGGGCCCCGGCTTCGCTGTAGAGCACGACGTTCTCGCGAAACACCATGAGGGTCGGGATCGACCGCACGTTGAAGAATCCGGCGAGTTCAGATTGGACTTCGGTATCGACCTTTCCGAAGACGATGTCGGAGTGCTCCTCCGAAGCCTCCTCGAAGGTGGGGCCAAAGACACGGCACGGGCCGCACCATTCGGCCCAGAAGTCGACGATCACCGTGTCGTTGTCGTTGATCGTTGCTTCGAAATTGTCTTTGGTCAGTTCGACGGTGGGCATGGTTCGCTTTCGTACTTGCTGATGACTTTCGGTGGTGAAACGATCTGTGACGGGGTGACATTCCCACTCAATTTACGGTTTCGGTGATAGTTTCGTCACTGTGATGGAAAAGCGACGTAGTAAGACAGCCTGCCCGTGGTGCGGGGGTGTGGTCCATCAGCCCGCGGTCGGCCGGCCTCGGACGTATTGCCGCGATTCACACCGCCAACGTGCTTACGAGGCACGGCGTCTCGGGTGGCGGTCCGGTCTGGGTCCGGGCGAGGCGATCGTCTCGGCGCGGTCTCTGGCCGATTTGGGCGATAGGTTGACGGTGCTGGAAGCGGCGCTGGAAGACGTCGAGGAGGACATCCGCAACGTCGATGACAGTCAGGCCTACCACCAGGCGTTCGACCACCTCTATGCGGCCGCCAAGCCTCTGTCCGATCACAGGCTTCGGGTCAGGGCGACGGGACCAGAGAGGTCCGGTGGCGATCGCTGAAGCTCACCTAACGCCCATAATCCACGTTATGTCAAGTTAGGCTCCCGGTAAAGGGACCCGGGGTCGATTGGGTTCGATCGGCTTATGTCAAGTTAGGCTCCCGGTAAAGGGACCCGGGGTCGATTGGGTTCGATCGGCAAAGGGAGCCCCTCCCTTCTGCTGGCCCCCGGTCGGTGGGCTGTGGTGGACGCTACCGCTCGAGTGCTTTCGAAAGGGTCCCGGGGGTGTAATGAAACCGCTACCGGCTGTCGGCTTCTAGTTCATCCGTCGGTGATCTGATCTCCGGTTCTGATCCGAGGATCGCGGCCCGGCGGACCGCGTCGCGACCGAACCGGTTGCGGGCCTGGTCGACGGCAGCGTCCAGATCGTGGTGCCGAAGATTGTCGATGGACCCGGCGCGAGTCACCGCCTCCTCTTTCAGGTCGTTCAGGGCGAGCTCCATCTGGATATGGGGGGCGCGGTGGAGCATCGACACCGAGATTCCGACCAGGGTGACCTCCCTCCCGTTGCCCCGGTCGGCTACCAGAGCGTCGGCCAAGGCGGTGGCCTGGTGATGGATCGCAGTGGTTTCGGCGATCGGGCCCGGAAGGGTCACCGCCCTGGTGACGGCAGACATGTCGTCGAATCTGATCCGGACCGTGATGCGACGACCGGCGCGCCCCTTTCGTCGAAGTCTGGTCCCGATCCGCTCGGCCAGTGACAGCAAACGTCGATGACGTATCTCGACCTCGGTGGCGCGTCCGGCGCTCTGCGCCCCGACCGAGCCGGCCCCCCGGCGCCTCTCAACCGGTCGGGAGTCGATGTTGTTGGCCAGCCGCCACAGATGAGGGCCCCATTGGTGGCCCAGCCAAGCCTCCAGAGTCTCGGGTGGGAGCGTCGCCAGGTCTCCAATGGTCGTGACCCCGTAACGGGCGAGTCGGCCCTCCCCCACCGGTCCGACTCCCCAGAGGTAGGTGACCGGCAACGGATGAAGGAACTCGGTCTCGCCTCCGGGAGGTACCACCACCAGACCGTCGGGTTTGGCCACCCGGCTGGCGATCTTTGCCAGGTGCTTGGTCGACGCCACGCCGACCGAAATCGGAAGCCCGACCTCGTCGCGCACCGTCCGGCGTAGCGACCGCGCCATCTTGGCCGGCGAACCGAACAGTGCCACGGAACCGGCCACGTCGAGGAACGCCTCATCGATGGAGATCGCCTCCACCAGGGGTGTGTATCGCTCGAAGATCTCCATGACTTGCTTGCTGCTGGCCACGTACTCCTCGAAACGTGCCGGGACGATCCGCAAGTCCGGGCAGAGGCGCCGCGCCTCGACGCCGTTCATCGCCGACCGAACCCCAAAGCGTCGCGCCTCGTACGTCGCCGCCAGGATCACTCCCCCGCCGACGGCCACCGGCAGACCGCACAACGATGGATCGTCTCGTACGGCCACTGCGGCGTAGAACGCATCCAGGTCGGCATGGAGAATCGTCGCCGCGTCAGGCATCACCTCAGTCTCGCGCCCCGATGTGACGGGAAGCAGGGAGTTGCTCGAGTTTGGCGGGCTGCGTCATCAGCCGGTCCACCAGATGCGCCACAGCGCCCCCGGATCGTCGAGTGGGTTGCCGTGAACGAGGAAGAAGTCCGCAGGGCCGTCCCGCTCCACGGTGCCGGCGGTGGGCTCGCCGAGGAGATCGCCGCCGCGCCAGGTGACGGCGGCTAGGGCTTCCCAAGGCTCGAGACCACACTCGACCAGCGATTCGACCTCCCAGGGGAGGTGACCCGCTCGGACCGAGCCACCGCCGAAGTCGCTGCCGCCGGCAATCGACACCCCGGCGCGGTAGGCGATCCTGGTGCTTTCGTAGGCGGCCTCTTTGCGCGCCTTTGTCTGGGGGGCGCCATCGGTGAATCGCTCGATCGAAGTCGTATCGCCAAACGTCTGCCACGAGTTCCAAACCGAGTGGGTCGTCACCAGGTACGTCCCCCGCACGGCCATCTCCGCAGCCAAGTCGAAGTCGATTTCCACGCCGTGTTCGATGGAGTCGACCCCACCGGCGACGCCACTTCGGGTCCCGGACAGGCGGGTGGCATGCGCCGCCACCTTGGCGCCGCGTGCTGCGGCGGCGGCGACGGCAGTGGCGACCTCTCCCGGAGTAAAGGGAGCGGTGTCGGGATCGGGACCATCGAGGTAGAGCTTGATGAGGTCGGCTCCCTCGTCGAGTTGAGTCTCCACCGCCGCGGTGAGGGCGTCACCGTCTGCGACTTCGATCATGCCGTCGAGGGTGCCGGTCTTGGCGATCCAAGTTCCGGCAGCCCTGATGTACGGTCGATTGCGATGGCCCTGCCAGTGATCGCGCACGCCGAGGGCGATGGCCCTGTCGGTGCCACTGCGGGGGTCGCGCCCGCGGGGAGAACCAAGGTCGCGGGCCCATCGGACACCCCCGGCGAGCAGACGCTTGCCGTTGCGTTCGGC
>JACZWZ010000205.1 GCA_022571885.1 Acidobacteriota bacterium | reverse complement strand
TCAGCTGACGGATTGACCGCCCAGGCTTCGACCTTCACCAAACCGGAGGTTGTCAAGGAGACCGCCGGGTCGCTGCCCGAGGGTGGCACCCGGGGTGAGATCGAAGCGCTGGCTGAGATGTTCCTCGGTACCCGCGACGTTGTACCGGTCCTTCCTGGAGGCGATATCGAACCCTCCGACATCATCGAGGATCTAAGCCCGGTCGAGCTCGAAACGTCTGACGGATCGCTTGTCGGAGGTGGAATGGCTCGGCTGATGTTCCGTCGCGACGGGAAAATGTTCCCTGGTGCAGTGGACCGGCTGTACACGACTGTCGAACTGCTCGCTACCGAACAGCGGATCATCCAACAGGCCGTCGCCGGGATCGATACCGGTCGTTGGGTCGTGCCCCACCGTCTCGTCGAGACGAGATTGCGACGCCAACACCACCTCACCGACGGCCAACGCGAGATGGTCCGTTCCTTTGCCACTTTCGGCAACGCCATCGACATCGGGATAGGCCCGGCAGGAACCGGCAAGACCGCGGTGATGGGAGTGATCAACCAGCTTGCCACTTTGACCGCCACCCCGATTCTTGGTGCGGCGTTGGCTGCCCGGGCGGCGGCCGGTCTTCAAACCGCCACCGGGATCCCCTCCACCAGCCTGACCCGACTCCTCAACCAGACCGGCGACGCCCATGGTCTTCCCACAGGGGTTGTGATGGTGGTTGACGAAGCGGGGATGGTCGGCACCCGTCAGCTCGCCGCCGTCTCCGACCTTGTCGAACAAGCAGCAGGCAAGCTGATCCTGATCGGTGACGACCACCAGTTGCCTGAGATCGACGTCGGCGGCTTGTTCCGGGCCCTCGCCAACCGGCTTCCCACCACCGAACTGACCGACAACATCCGGCAAGAACACGGGTGGGAACGGACTGCGCTGGCCGAACTCCGAGACGGATCAGTCGGCGAAGCGATCGACGCCTACCGACAACACAAGAGGCTCATCATCGGACAGGACCGGGACGACACCATCTCCAGAGCGGTAAGAGACTGGTATCGCCATGTCGTAGCCACCGGTGACCTCACCTCGGGGCTGCTCATCGGCTACGACAACTACACCGTTGCCGAACTCAACCAACGAGCCCGGAACCACCTGTCTGCGTCACAAAGCCTTGACGGTCCCACCCTCGAAGCCGATCAGCGGGTCTTCCAGGCTGGTGACCGCATCCTGTGCCGGAAAAACCAGGAACGGTTCGACGTGCTCAACGGCGACCTCGGAACCGTCGTTTCCGTCGACCCCAACCACGGGAGGCTTACCCTTCGTCTCGACCGTGACCCCGAGACGCGGGAACTGCCTTCGTGGTACCTCGACGAGGGTCACGTCGACTACGGCTACGCCCTCACCGGCCACAAAGCCCAAGGCGTCACCACGGGCCGTACTTTCACCATCATCGCCGGTGGCGTGGACCGGGAATGGGCCTACGTCGCCCTTAGCCGCGGCCGCGAAGCCAACACCCTCTACCTCGCCAACCCCGAACACGCCGACGAAGGGTGCACTCATCTCACCCATCCGGATAGGAGAGAGGCCTTCGACGCGCTGACCACATCGCTTGACCGAAGCTCGGCTCAGACCGCCGCCATCGACCATCTCGCCGGGTCGGCACCGCCTAGCAGCGACGTCGCTGAACGTGTCGCCTGGATCGTCGCCCGGCGCCGAGCCGAACACGACCAACCCGAACGTCAGCAAACAGGTGTCAAACTCGCCGTTGGTCGATGATCATCACCACGGAACGTAGCCTACGGATCAGCGAGATAATGCCGGTTCACTCTCGCATCCTGGACGACCGAGGAGTCTCACTCGGCGTTGTTCTGTGCACCGCTCGCGAATACCGAGATGGTGCGATGACGGTTGGTGTATGGTCGAGAATGGCAGTGCCGGATGGGAGGTGTGGCATGGTCGGCGAGCGGCTGCCGGTGTTGGAACGTTGGCACTGTTTTGCGTGCGATCCTAAACACGACAAAGGCCTCAGGCTCGCCTTCGAGACCGCAGGTGAGAACCGGCTACGAACCGAGGTGACGCTGACAGAGGACTACGTGGGGGTGGATTCGATCGTCCACGGCGGGATCATCGCCACCATCTTCGACGACGTGATGATGTGGTGCGTGTTGCGGTTCCGGAAGCGGTTTCATATCACTGTGAGCATGGAGCAGCGGCTGAAGCGCCCTGTCTTTGCCGGCGTGCCGCTGGTGGCCGAGGCTGCGGTGCAAGAGGAACACTCCGACGGGCGGGTGAGGTTGTCGGCCCGACTGTGGGCGCAGGAGGACCCCGAGACCACGCTGGCGGAAGGAACAGGCTTGTTCATAGAGACCCCGCGCCACCTGTTGGATCTGATACCAGACGATCAGCGCTCCGAGATGGAGAGGCTCTTCGAGCAGTTCCCAGCGGCGAGCACCTGACCCGCACACGACACCCATAACACACATTCACGAGCGGTAACAGCCGCATGGCCCACCCGCTCAGGAACGGCACCTCCAGTGCGCTCTGTCTGCAGGGACGCACCACGGACCGTGCGTTACCGCTCGCCTGGCGAGCAGAATCGCCGGTGCCTGGGAGCCATCAATCACTCATCGATGAAGCCGCATGCAGCGAGAAGCGGCCGGAGCTCGCGGACCTCTTCAGGAATCTCCTCGGCATGGGCGAGCTGCTCACACAGCTCCGCGAGCCGTTCCAGACCCAACTCTTCAAATAAGCCCGGGGGCAGGAG
>JACZWZ010000005.1 GCA_022571885.1 Acidobacteriota bacterium | reverse complement strand
GGTTGGCTGGTCTCGAGCGCGCCCGCCATCGCGGTCATCAGCGTTGGCTCCAACGACTACGGGCATCCGGCGGAGTGGGTGGTCGAGGCTTTGGAGTCGGCCGGATCACTGGTGCTCAGGACCGACGTTTCGGGCACCATCACCATTCCCTTCGATCGGGTCTACCAGATGGCAACCGGACTACCGTCCGCATCGTGAAGGCTCTCCATGCCATCGTCGGTCCCCGGGACGCCGGTCCCGGTGAACGTCAGGAGATGCTCGGTCGCGCTCGCCGTATCTTCGAAGAGGCGGCCGCCGACGAAATCGAACGGGTAGACGTCCCCGGCCGCGGTGGGGGAGAGGAGTCCGACGGCCCGTTGCGGCGCGAGGTCGAGCGCCTGGTTCCCGCGTTGCAGAGCGGGTCCCTCTTCGGAGGACGGCGCGGGGTGCTGATCGTCGACGCCCAGCACCTGCAAAAAGCGGAAACCGAGATTCTCACCGGATTGATGAGGGGCTTGGACCCTGCGAGCGTCACAGTCGTCCTGGTGTCGGCAGGGGCGCTGCCGGCGGCGATCGGGAAGATCGTGAAAGCCGAAGGGACGGTGCAGTCGGTCAAGAAGATGCGGGAGCGCGACGCCCTCGAGTGGTTGCGTGAGGCGTCGCGCCAGAGAAGGGTCAAGATCGACCGCGCGGCCAGCGCGGCCCTGGTGCAGCGCTTCGGGTCGGATGTTGCCGCACTCGGCCAGGCACTCGACCAGCTTGGTTCGGTCGAGGAGCCGATCACCCCGGAGCTCATCGCAGCTCGATTCAGCAACCGACCCGACGAACCGATGTGGCACTTTGCAGATGCCGTGGCCGATGGAGACGCCGGCAGCGCCCTGCGGCGACTGGCCGACTTTCTCACCCACGGGCACCCGCTGCAGCTACTCGCATTTCTCGAAGGCGATCTGAAACGGCGCTCGCTGGCAGCGGCTGCGCCAGACATCGAGACGTTCGCCGCCTGGCTGGGCGGGTCCCCGGACCACTATCCGACCAAGAAAGCCTGGAAAAGTCGGGGGAGCGCCACATCGGCGGATCTTCGCCGAGCTCTGGTTGCGGTGGCCAAGGCAGACCTGAGTCTGAAGACGATGCCGGAGGCGACTCATCGACTCACGATGGAGCGACTCACCGTCGCATTGTCGCGGTGGTATCGGGGCGCGGGGCGTTCGGTGTAATCGGGGGTCCGAGCTGGTGGTCTGTCGCTGAAATTACGCGGCGATTGTCTCAGCGACGGACCACTGGAGGTCACTCCAACGGTGCTGCTACGCCTCGAAAGGTCGGATCGAGACCACGGTGACCGTGAAGGTGCCGCCGGGAGCCTCGTAATCGACATCATCCCCGGCGTGGGCCCCCATTAGGGCACCCCCGAGCGGACTCGATGGAGAGGCCAGCGTGTAGGCGTCGACCTTGTTTTCCGGTGCGGCCACGAATACGTCCATCTCTGATCCGTCGGGCCGACGGATCACGACCACCGACCCGATGTCGACGGTGCCGGTGTCGGTGGGCTCCCGCACTTCGGAGGTCTTCAAGACATACTCGATTTTTCTGATCCGGGCCTCCATCAGGCCTTGCTCGTTCTTGGCGGCGTCGTAGTCGGCGTTCTCGCGAATATCTCCGTGAGAACGCGCCTCTGCGATCCGCGCCGAGATCTCGATGCGACCGGTCGTGGTCAGTTCATCGAGCTCGTCGATCAGCTTCTGGTGCGCGGCCGGGGTCAGCCAGGTGGGCTCTTCATCGGGCATTGAGCGGGTGGCTGTCAGCCGAGGAGTTCTTCGATCTGGCGGTGGAGTCGAGCCTTGCGACGTCCCGCGGTCTTCTTGTGAAGCAGGCCCTTCGCCACCGCGGTGTCGATTCGCTTCTGGGCGAGACGCTGCGCTTCATGGGCGGCGTCTCCGTCACCGGACTCGGCGGCGGAGAGGGCTTGGCGCATCCTCGTCTTCAGTTCGCTCCGAACGGCCTGATTGCGCTGGCGACGGACTTCGTTCTGACGGTTGCGCTTGATCTGGGAAGCAATGTTGGCCATGAGTGGAGTCCCCGAAGAGTTGCCCGATGGGGTGGGGGACGGCGGAACTGTAGCAGGGGGCAGACAGGGGTACAATGCCGCTCCCTTTCCCGGAGCCCGGTGACCGATACCTCGCGCATTCGTAACTTCTCGATCATCGCGCACATCGACCACGGCAAGTCGACGCTGGCCGACCGAATGTTGGAACTAACGGGCGCCGTCACCGAGCGCGAGATGCGGGACCAGGTACTGGACACGATGGATCTCGAGCGAGAACGTGGGATCACCATCAAGGCGCAGTCTGTTCGCCTCGACTACCGCGGTCCGAGCGGCGACTTCATCCTCAACCTGATCGACACACCCGGCCATGTCGACTTCACATACGAGGTGTCGCGCAGCCTGGCGGCTTGTGAGGGCGCCATCCTGCTGGTTGATGCGGCTCAGGGCGTCGAGGCGCAGACTCTCGCCAACGCCTATCTGGCCATCGAGAGCGGCTTGGCGATCATTCCGGTGCTCAACAAGCTGGATCTTCCGGCGGCCGATCCAGATCGGGTAGCAGTGGAACTGGCTTCAATCCTGGACGGCGATCCCGGCGACGTGATTCGGGTGTCGGCCAAGACCGGGGAAGGCGTGGCCGAACTGATGGCGCAGATCGTCGAGCGATTGCCGGCTCCGACGGGGTCGGTCGACGACGAACTGAAGGCTCTGGTGTTCGATTCCTACTACGACACCTATCGGGGGGTTGTCTGTTACGTCCGGGTGAAATCGGGTCTGCTCGCCACGGAAGACCGTATTCGGTTCATGGCGACCGGGGAGCAGCAACAAGCCGATGAGGTCGGCGTGTTCACACCGAGTGCTGAGCCGGTCACATCGCTGGGTCCGGGAGAGGTCGGATACCTGGTCACCGGAGTGAAGGAAATCGATCGGATCAAGGTCGGCGACACAGTCACCCATGAGGCTGCTCCGGCGGCGGCGGCTCTTCCTGGTTACCTGGAGCCGACGCCGATGGTGTTCAGCGGCCTGTTTCCAACCGATGGCGATGAATTCGAGCGGTTGCGTGATGCTCTCGAGAAGCTGAGACTCAACGACACCGCGCTGGTCTTCGAACCGGAGACCTCACGGGCGCTGGGCTTCGGTTTTCGGTGCGGGTTCCTCGGTCTACTCCACATGGAGATCGTCCGCGAGCGACTCGAGCGTGAGTACGACCTCGATTTGGTTGCGACAGCTCCTTCGGTCGCATTCCGGGTGGGGCTGGTCGGTGGCGGCGAAAGGGAGATCAAGAGCCCCCAGGATCTCCCCGATCCCAACGAACGTACCGAGATCCACGAGCCCATTGTGCGGGTGATGATCATCACACCGGCGGAGTTCACCGGCACGGTCATGGAGTTGTTACAACAGCATCGGGGGGTCATGGGTGAGATGCACTACCTGTCGCCGGAGCGGGTCGAACTCACCTACCGGGTGCCGTTGGCAGAGATCGTGTTCGGTTTCTTCGATCAGCTCAAGTCGCGGACTAGAGGATATGCGTCGTTGGATTACGATCCGGACGGCTACGCCGTCGCCGATCTGGCGCGGGTCGACATCCTCCTCAATGGGGTTCCGGTCGACGCCTTCTCGGCCATCATTCACAAGGAAAAGGCGTACGACTACGGGCGCAAGCTGGTGGCCAAGCTGCGTCAGATCATCCCCCGGCAGATGTTCGACGTTCCTATCCAGGCGGCTATCGGGTCCCGCGTCATTGCCCGCGAGACGGTCAAGGCGAAGCGAAAGGACGTCATCGCCAAGTGCTACGGCGGCGATGTCACTCGCAAGCGCAAGCTTCTCGAGCGTCAGAAGGAAGGCAAGAAACGGATGAAGATGGTGGGGCGGGTGGAGGTGCCCCAGGAGGCATTCATTTCGGTGCTTCAGGTAGATGCCGACTGACGGAGGCGTCGCGGCCGTCGCCCTCGCCGAGTCGGCTGCCACCAAGGTGGCGGCCTATGTTCACGTCCCCTTCTGTCGTCGGATCTGTCCCTATTGCGATTTCGCGGTCGTGGCCGGAACGGACCTCGCCGACCGTTACGTCTCGGCCATATGCGCCGAGATCCAGCGTGCCGAACCGTTCGACGATCCGCTGGCGGCGATCGCCTTCGGAGGGGGGACACCGACGGCTCTAGGGCCCCGGGCGCTGGAGCAGATGCTGGCTGCTATCGAGAGTCGCTTCGGCGTCGCGTCGGACGTCGAGATCTCGATCGAGGCGAATCCGGAGGACCTGAATCCTTCCACGGCCCGGGAGTTGACGGCGGTCGGTTTTGGTCGAATCTCTCTAGGGGTGCAATCGTTCGATGATGATGTGCTTTCGGCGCTGGGACGGGTCCACACCGCCGATCAGGCGTGGGAGGCGGTGGGTGCAGCCAGGGACACCTTCGCCTCGGTCAACATCGACCTCATCTTCGGGACCCCCGGCGAGCAGCTCAGATCCTGGGAGTCCTCTGTCATCACCGCATTGGAGAGCGGGATCGATCACCTGTCGACATACTCGCTCACGGTGGAACGGGGGACCGGGCTATCTCGTGCAGTGCTGGCGGGTGCCCCTGCTCCCGACCCGGATCTCCAGGCAGAGCAGTGGCTTCGTGCAGCCGATCTGGCCGGCGGAGCAGGGATGGTGAGGTACGAAACATCGAATTACGCCCGGGCCGGGCACGCCGTGGTGTACAACCTGGTCACCTGGGCGCAGGGTGAGTATGCAGCCTTCGGGAATGGGGCTCACGATCACCGGGATGGACTGCGATCGTGGAACGTGCGTCGGGTCGACCGTTACATCGAACGGATCGAGCAAGGCGACTCGGCCAAGTCCGGCTCGGAGCGGCTCGGACCGTGGGAGCGCGAGGTCGAGCGGGTGATGCTCGGACTCCGCCGCGCTGCCGGTGTTCGGGCCGGTGCAGCAGGGCAGCGGCTCGTCACCTCCGAGGGTGGGGTGGCGCTGCGCGATGCCGGAATCCTCGAAGTCGCCGGCGACCGACTCCGGATTGCTCGTCCACTGCTCGGTGATGGGGTATCGCGTGCACTCTTGGCACTCGCCCCCGGTGACTGCTAACAGCAGCCGGTCACTGCTACTCTCGGAATCCGAATGCTCGACGAACGCAAGGCCGCCATCCTCGCTGCCCTCGTAGAGGATCACATCACTTCGGGGCAACCGGTGTCATCAGGGGCGGTGCTGGACCGGTCTGGGCTGGGGTGCTCGACGGCGACGATCCGGAACGAGTTCGTTCTCCTAGAGAAAGACGGCTATATCGCTAAGCCGCACACCTCCGCCGGAAGGATTCCCACCGACCGCGGCTACCGGTACTACGTAGACCACCTTTCTCCGGGTCCCCTGCTGGCTAGCACCAGAATTCGAATCGACTCGTTCTTTTCCTCGATGCACTCCGAACTGGAGCGCATCCTCGAGGAGACGACCGAATTGCTCAGCGAGGTCACCCACTTCCCGGCGGTGGTACTCGGGCCGGGTTTGCGCGGTCACCGAATCAAAGACGCCCGTCTGCTCGATGTCGAACCGGGTGTCGTTCTGCTGGTCATCGTGACCGATGGGGGTCGAGTACATCAGGCATTGCTGCGCCTCTCGGTTCCGGCGACCCCCAAGGAGATCGATCAGGCACAGGAGATGATCGACGGGACGCTGGTCGGGTTGATCCTCGACGACGACCCTCCCGAAATCGACTTGGCGGGACTTCCGAGGCCCGTCGGCAGCCTGCTCGGGTTGGCCGCAGACGCCTTGGGCGACGCCGCCGAGGCCGGTCGCGACATCTATGTCGGTGGAGCCAGTCGGATGGTCGAATTGTGGGAGGATCTCGCCAAACTGCATCGGGTGCTGGCTCTGCTGGAGCGAGATGCAGCACTTCCCGACCTACTGGGAGGTCAGACGGAGTTGACCACGGTACGGATTGGGCCCGAAACCGGGACCGGCGAGTCCGATCTGGCCGTGGTTGCGACCTCGTATGGAGGTTACGGTGCCGGCGGACGGATGGGGGTTATCGGCCCGATTCGGATGGATTATCGGCGAACAATCCGGGTGGTCGAAGAGATTTCGGATGCGCTCGGCGAGAGTCTTCAATCCTGACCGTGCCCGACTACTACGAGATCCTCGGTGTTTCCCGGGATGCGAATCAGGACGAGATAAAACGAGCCTTTCGCAAACTTGCCAGGGAAACCCACCCGGACAACAACCCGGCCGACGATGAGGCAGAGCATCGTTTTCGTGAGGTAGCAGAGGCGTACGAGGTCCTGAGCGACCCGACTCGCCGTTCGTCGTACGACCGCGGCGGTGCCTTCGATCCGAGCGACCTCTTCTCGTCGTTTGGCGGGATCGATGAGGTGTTGTCGCGGTTCTTTGGAGGGTTTTCTTTCGGAGGGGCTCAACAAGGCCCTGTGCAGGGCGATGACATCGGCGTGTCTACCACGATCACCCTCGAGGAAGCGGCATCCGGCATCGACCGCCAAATCACCTTCCGGGCAAAGGTTCGGTGCTCGAGGTGCGGCGGGAGCGGGTCGGCCGCCGGGGTGGATCTGGTCATCTGTGACCGATGCGCCGGCCAAGGATCGCTTCGGGTGACACGCCAGACCTTGCTTGGGACCACGATGGCCATCGCTCCTTGCGACCGGTGTGCCGGGCGGGGCAAGATCATCGTCGAACCGTGCCTCGAGTGTCGGGGAACTGGCTCCATCGCAGATGAGGTGTCGGTGTCGGTGTCGATCCCGCCGGGGGTCGACGATGGAGCGAGGCTGCGGCTGGCAGGGCGTGGCCAGGCAGGAGAGCCGGGGGGACGATCGGGGGATCTGTATGTTCAGATCGGCGTGCGGGCCGACGATCGCTTTAGCCGCCATGGGGCCGACTTGGTCCATCGACTGACTCTGGGTTTGTCGGAGGTGACGCTCGGCACCGAGGTTGCCGTGCCGACCGTCGATGGAGAGGACACTCCGATAGACATCCCCGCCGGGACCCAGCCGGGGACGGTTTTCAAGTTGTCCCGCAAGGGAATGCCCCGGTTGCACCGGCGCGGTCGAGGTGATCTTCTGGTGGAGGTGGTCGTGGTGGTGCCTACCAGCCTCGACGCCGCTGCCGAAGACGCGCTCCGGGCATACGGGGCTGCCACCGGGGAGTCTCCGGCGAGGCCGAAGCGAAGCCGTCGCAAACACTGAGCGGGCGCCCCGATAGGCGTCGGTTCGGCGGTCTGAGGCCCGGGGGGGACCTGGCCGATCACGCCGAGTCGGATGACGAGGAGCCATGGGCGTGGCGAGAGGGTGTCTGGTGCCGCCGATGCCCCGAACTGCCCCGCGGTGGACTGGGGCCGATCCGGGTCGCTAAGCTGATGCTCAGCGTTGTCTATTCGACTACGCAACGGAGTGTCAGGACCGGAGACAGGTTTCGGAGTAGAGACGGAGTAGCGCAGGGTGACCAGCTACAACGAAATGGTTGGGTCCCGCTTGCGGTCGATTCGCAAGCAGAGGGGGCTATCGCTACAGGATGTCCAGCGTCTATCCGAGGGTGAGTTCAAGGCGGCCGTGGTCGGTGCTTACGAGCGCGGTGAGCGCAGTTTGTCCCTCCCTCGACTTCACCGGCTCTCCCGTTTCTTCCAGGTTCCGATCTCACAGTTCCTGCCCCAGGACGAGGATGGCGAACGGACGATGGAACCACTCCCGAGCGGCGGCGTCACAATCGACCTCAATCGCCTCGAACGAATGTCGGGGTCCGATGCCGTCATTTTCAATCGTTTCTTGCGGTCGATTCAGATGATGCGTCAGGATTTCAACGGCAAGGTGCTGACCATACGCCGGGGTGATCTACGGTTGCTGGCGTTGCTGATCGACCAATCCGAGGAAGCCTTCTCCGAGCGTCTCACCGAGCTGGGGCTCATTGGCGATCTTTAGTCGTTAGTCATTGGTCATTAGTCCTTGGTTAAGAACGTCGGCGGCCGACGCCGCCTCCGACAGTCGCCTGGAGGCACTCGGCGGGCAATGACCTCGTGGGCCATCGCCTCGCTGCGTTCGGCGGGCAATCTTCATCGGGCATCGGGCATCGGGCAGGCTGTGACGCGTTCCGGCTGGTGACTGGAGACTGGTGACTGGAGACGAGACGCTGCCTCCCTGTAGTTGCGTCCGGTGAGTGCTCATGGAGCGATATACTGCTGTGTCCCCATGACCCCCTCGTATCGAGGATTCTCGTGACGCACCCACCGCCGATTGATATAGAGCTGCGCGTCCCCGGTGACCACCTGATGCTGGCCCTGCTGGGCGAGCGCGACGGCTACCTCAAAGCCGTCGAGGCGGCCTTCCCGGAGGCGCGTATCGTGGCGCGCGGTGACGAGCTCAAGATCAGCGGCGCGGATGCAGATGTGAAGTCCGTCAATACCGTATTCGAAGAGCTCCTGGTGCTGGTTCGCCAGGGGCAAGATCTGGACATGGAGCGGGTTCGAGAAGTCATTCACCTGGTTCGGGCCGATGTGGAAAACCCCAGCGGGGTATTCACCGACGGTGTGGCGGTGGGCCGCGGCAAGGTGATCAGACCCAAGACGCTCAATCAGAAGGAATATGTGGACGCGATTCGGGCCAACACGGTGGTTTTCGCCATCGGCCCCGCCGGCACCGGAAAGACCTACCTGGCCATGGCCCTGGCGGTGGCCGGTCTCCAAGCTGGGGACTTCACCAGGTTGATCCTCACCCGGCCTGCGGTCGAAGCCGGAGAGAAACTCGGATTCCTGCCCGGCGACTTGGCGGCCAAGGTGGACCCGTATCTGCGACCTCTATACGACGCCCTGTACGACATGCTCGGTCCGGACGAGACGCAGAGGCTGATGGATCGGGGAACGATCGAGATCGCTCCGCTCGCCTATATGCGAGGCCGCAGCCTCAACGACGCTTTCATTGTCCTGGACGAGGCTCAGAACACGTCTCCCGAGCAAATGAAGATGTTTCTCACCAGGCTCGGCTTCAATTCGAGGATGGTCATCACCGGGGATGTGACTCAGGTCGACTTGCCGAATACCCGTCCCTCCGGGCTCAAGACGGTGCGCCGGATTCTGGAGGGGATTCCGAGTGTGGGATTTGTGACTCTCGATTCCACCGATGTCGTCCGAGCCAGGATCGTGGCTTCGATCGTCGAGGCATACACCCGATTCGAAGATCGGGCCGAGCGGGAATGAATGCCCTGATTCGCGGTTCGGGCATTGCTCGGACCGTCCTCCTCGCGCTTGCCATCGTCTTTTCTGCGGTGGCGTTGATGTTGGGGCGAGCCTCGGACGCCCCGCAGGCGTCGCTGCAGGAGGGTCAGCCTGCGCCCGAGACCTTCATCGCAACTCGTCCGGTGACCGTGATTGACGAAGCGGAGACCGCCGCTCTGCGGAGCCGCGCCTCGGCCGCGGTGGAAGACATTTACCGCCCCGACCCGCAGGCCACCGAGACGGTGCTCGACGCCATCAACAATTTCTTCGAGGATGTGCGTACCGCGGCTGTGCCGATCCCGCAGACCGTGACCGAGGACCCCGAGTCGGTCACACCTCCAATCACGGCAGCGACGACCACCACCGCCGAAGACACGACCACAACTGCGGAGGAAACGACGACGACCGTGTTGTCCGACGACGAAGAGTCGACCACGTCGCTCGAGACGACCACTTCGACCAGTACCACCACCACGACATTGCCGCCCAAGCCGGCGCCGCGCACCAGCCAGATCCAGCAGCTCGAGAACGCACACCCGTTCCTGAGCCTGGAGACGATCGCGGCGTTTGTCGAGGTGATCAACGATGATCTGGAGCGGTCGAGGCTGGGGGAACCACAGCTCTTCACCATTGTCGAGAACGAGGCAATCGATCAGGCTGAGGAGTTCCTGCTCGACGGCATCAGATCGACCGAACTCGACGGCGTGAGGACGGGGCTGGTGGCCAATCCGCGTCCGATCGTGCTGCTACGCGGTATCGCTGATGAAGATCGAGCGGCAGTCGAGGCCGCTGTTGCGGAGCTGGTTGCATTGTCTCTTCAGACAAACCAATTTCGAGACGACGCCTCGACCCAGATTGCCAGGTTTGAAGCCGAGTCTGCGGTGGAGGACGTGGTGAGGAGCTACAGCACCGGCGAGGCGATCGTCCGCGCCAACGAGATCATGACCCCGGTGCAGATTCAGGCGATCAGCGATCTGGGGCTGATTGGGGAAGCTGCTGAAACGACCCCGCAGAGAGCGCTCACGCTGATTGTTGCGACCGTGGTTCTCCTGGCTGCTGCCTACCTGTGGCGAGTTGGTGCGGAATTCTGGCGCCAGCCGAAACTGGTCGGCCTGTTCGCCCTGCTCATCGTTCTGGCCGCGGCCGTCGCCAGGATTCCCGAACTGGTTGCCAGGGACCAGGTGGAACTCGGTTTCCTGCTGCCTGCTGCCCTCTTGGGTTACTTGACTGCCAATCTCTTCGATGCGCGGATCGCGGTCGTCATCGCCCTTCCGATGGCTGTGTTCACCGCCGTCGCCACCGGCGATCTGGCGTTGACGACGTTTGCAGCGGCCGCGACTCTGACGCCGATTCCGTTGGTGTCGTCGGTTGCATCTCGCGCCCAGCTCAATCTGGCCGTCGTCATCTCGGCGGTGATTCACGTCCCGATCGCAGTTGGTGTCTCGCGGTTCTTTTACGGCAGCTCCACCGTCGTGCTCGCCGCGGTGGGGGGATTCGTTTACGGTATCGCGACGGGTGTGGTCGCCCTGGGCGTGCTCCCGATCCTCTCGTCGGCGTTTCGAATCACAACCACCCAGACTCTGCTCGACCTCACCGACCGTAACCACCCGGCGCTACGTCGCATCGAGGAAATGGCGCCCGGGACGTTCAACCACTCGATCATGGTCGGAAACCTTGCCGATGGTGCAGCCAGGTCTGTGGGCGCCAATCCTCTGCTCGCTCGTGCCATGGCCTACTACCACGACCTGGGCAAGACCGTCGAGCCCAAGTATTTCGTCGAGAATCAGTTCGGGGTGACCAACCCACACGACAGGCTGCCACCTCATGAATCGGCGACGATCATCAGATCGCATGTCGCCGAAGGACTTCGGCTGGCTCGCGAGTACCGTATCCCGCCCGACGTCGCTCAAGGAATCCTCACTCATCACGGGACGAGCCTGATGCGGTTCTTCTTTCACAAGGCGGAGAGTCTCAACGGAGGAGAAATCGAAAGTGCCGACTATCGCCACCGGGGTCGCAAGCCCAAGTCCAAGGAGATGGTGATCGTCATGCTGTCCGATGCCACCGAGGCGGCGACGCGAGCGCTGGTTCAGCATGAGGATCCCACCAGCGAGGGCATCAGGGAGTTGGTCGAGAGCGTTATCGCCGAGAAGGTCGAAGATGGCCAGCTCGAGGAATCGGATGTGACCTTCGGCGAGCTGACCAGGCTCAAAGAAGCATTCGTCGATTCCCTCATCGGGTACTACCACACGCGAATCCCGTACCCGAATTTTCCGAATGCTGGGGGTGACCAACCGGCGTGAACGTCTACTTCAGCGACGAGCAGACGGATCCCGTCGACTCATCGGCGATGCTGCAATTCGCGGAAAGGGTGTTGGTGGAGGAGGGCTTGCCGGAGACGACGGAGATGGCGGTTCTTCTCATCGGAGCCGATCAGATCGCCGACTACAACGAGCGATTCATGGATCGGAAGGGTCCGACCGACGTGCTGGCGTTTCCGATCGAAGATCTCACTGCCGGGCACATCCCCCATCTGGCGCCGGATGAACCACCGTTGAGCCTCGGTGACGTCTTCCTGTGCCCCTCGGAGATCCACGCCAGAGCCCAGGGGGAAGGCATGGATTCGCAGGACTTGTTGTACCTTCTGTTGGCACACGGCATTCTTCACCTGCTGGGGTACGACCACGCAGACGATGCGCAGGCGCTTGTCATGGAGCGCAGGGAGGACGAGTTGCTCGAGATGATCGGCAGGACCCCGGCATGATCGCTCTGGCGCTGAGTCTTTCCGGACTGCTGGCGGTGCTGGCATTCGTTCTCCGATTCGGCGGCGCATCCCTGGTGCGTACTCCACGGGCCGAAGCCCTCCACGATGCGGCCGACGGGGTCCCGGGCGCGGCGCGGGTGGCCAGACTCCTCGATGGCCGCGCCTCGCTTCAGCCATCGCTCGGAGTGCTTCACGCTGCATTGCTGGTAGCGGCGGCAATACCGTCGGCGTGGGCTCTCACGACCGCGATCAGCGGGCCGGGCCTTGCCGGGGCCTTGATCGTGCTGGGCGCCGCTCTGGTGTTTTTCGGCGACACGGTGCCGCGATCGCTAGGGCGAAATCGACCCCGAGGGCCCGCTTATCGCTTCTCACGATTCCTGTCGGGTTCGGTCCGGATCGGGGGCAGGGCAACCGACCTGATACCAGAAGAAGACGCGAGTCCGGTGTCCTTCGACTCCCACGACAGCGAAGAACTCGAATTGATCTCCTCGGTGCTCGAGTTCACCGACGGCATCGTGCGAGAGGTCATGGTGCCGCGAACCGATATGGTGACGATGGCCGCCTCCGACGACACCGATCGTGCTCTCGATGTGGTGCTCGAATGCGGACGCTCACGAATCCCGGTGACGGGAGACGACCTGGATGACATCGTTGGCGTTTTGTACGCCCGCGATCTTCTGACTCTGTTCGATACCGGCGGCGCGGCTCGACCTGTCTCCAAGATGATGCGTGACACCTTCTTCGTCCCCGAGACGAAGAAGGTGTCCGAACTGTTTCGCGAACTGCAGGCGCAGAAGGTTCACTTGGCGGTCGTGATCGATGAGTTCGGTGGAACCGCCGGTCTGGTGACCATGGAAGACCTGCTGGAAGAGATCGTCGGAGAGATCGTGGACGAGTACGACGAGGAAGAGCCCCTCATACAGCCGATTACCGAAGGTGAGTACATCGTCGACGGCCGCCTGCCGGTCGACGAACTGGCAGAGCTGGTGGGTGCGGAACTACCGGACGAGGATTGGGATACGGTCGGTGGTCTCTTGCTCGGTCTGGCGGGGAGAGTGCCCGAGGAGGGTGAGGTGTTCTACCTCGATGGGCTCACCTTCACGGCCGAACGAGTCCAAGGACGGCGGGTTTCTCGGATTCGCGTCGGACCGGCATGAAATCCGGCTTCGTACCCGTAGTCGGACGCCCCAACGTCGGCAAGAGCACCCTGATCAATGCACTGGTAGGGAGCAAGGTCACCATCACCTCCGAGCGTCCGCAGACGACTCGCAATGTGATCCGCGGAGTGGTCCATCGGCCAGACCTACAAGTTGTCCTGGTCGACACTCCGGGAGTCCACCGACCCCGCACCGCTCTGGGGAAGCGCCTCAATGAGCGGGTCATCACCTCACTCGCGGATGCTGATGCGGTCGTGTTCGTGATCGATGCAACGGCGTCGATTGGCCCCGGAGACCGCCTGGTGGCGGGACGACTGCTCGACGCGTCGACTCCGACCGTGTGCGTCATCAACAAAGTGGATATCGCCTCGCCGGCCGATGTGACGCTGCAATTGGCCGAGGCCGCAGAGTGGGACTTCGAGGCGTATGTGCCGATCAGCGCAGTCGAACAGCAGAATCTGATGCCGATCATCAGTGAGTTGGAGCAGTTGCTGCCGGAAGGGCCGCAGTATTTCCCGGAGGACATGACCTCCGATCAGTCCGAGGTGTTCCTGATTGGCGAGATCGTCCGCGAGAAATTCCTGGCGAGACTCAGACAGGAACTTCCGCACTCACTAGCGGTGGTGGTGGATGACCTCGAGGTCGGTGCGGACGGGATCACTCGGGTCCAGGCACGACTCCTCGTCGAGCGCGACAGCCAGAAGGGCATCGTGATCGGCAAGGGTGGTTCAGTGCTCAAGGCGTCGGGAACGGCAGCCCGCGTCGAACTGGAGACACTGCTCGGGACGAAGGTCCATCTGGAGCTTCGCGTCAAAGTCGAAAAGGACTGGCAGCAACGTCCGGCAGTCATCGAACGGCTGGGGATGTAACACAGAGCGCCGAGGCGGCGCAGTCACCAGTTCTAGATCTGGTCGTGTCGGCCCTTCTTGACGCGCCTGCCCAATGTCGTCTTCGAATGGTCGAGTCTCCAGTCCCCAGCAAGAAACTTGTCGCCTCTGGGTGCGGGCACCCGACTTCAGGACTCCTGATTGTCGATCTGTTCTGACTGGTGACTGGGGACTGGCGACTGGTGACTTCCAAGAGCTATGCGGAATGGGTGCAGGTCGGCTCCGAACAGCCCGGAGATGATGAAGGGGTCTTTCTCCATGAAGTCTCTTGCTTCTTGTTCGCTGGCCGCTTCGAGGATGACGATCGCCGGTCCCACGCCATCCTGACTGCGCCCCGCCAGCAACACGGTTGGGGAGGCTGCCCCTTCTAGGTAGGTGAAGTGGCTTTCCGCAATCTCCTCGTCGGCGGGGCTCCAGGCCGACGGATCGGTGGCCAGCTCTGGTCGCGGACCGGGCGTAAAGGTGTACAGGAATTGAAGCCGGGTGGTCATGAGCCGCGGCCGGTGTCAAAGCCGTCGATGGTGTCAACCAGGCTGCGATCTAGTTCGGTCAGGGTCCCGGCCGAGTGGGTGCTGACCAGCAGCGTCACCTTGTTCCACCTCACATCGATGTCGGGATGGTGATCGATCTTCTCCGCGGCCAGGGCAACCCGGGTAACGAATGCCATGGCAGCGGAGAAATCTTCGAATGTGAAGGTTCGTCCCATGGTGTCCGACTCGATCAGCCAATCGGGATGTGCGGTAGCCAGCGCTGCTCGTTCTTCTGTTGTGAGTGCTTCTCGCATGGAACCAGTCTTGTCGATGCGACCTGTTTGTGCACTCTCGGCAGACGTCATCCCTTGCGTGCCGCCACCGACGCCAGGGCGGCGGCTGCCGCCAGGGCGGCTACGAGTGCGATCGCAGCCACCGACAGGCCGCGGTCCTCGTCCTTGTCGGACTGGGGTCCGAGCACGAGAGCGGCAGAGTTCGTGGTGCCTTCCACCGGTTCGGTGATCGTGGCCGGAAGTTCATCGCCGTCGGATCCGGCATCGACGATGTCGTAGGCGACCCCATCGGCGACAACGATGACGTGCTGCCCGACTGCAAGGGTGGAGGCCATGGTCGGTGAGGTTGCTGCCAGCGCGAAATAGTCGTCGGACCCGAAGGCCACTCGAACCAGCTCCATGCTCGGATCGTACGTGGTGTCGATCCAGACCCCGTTCAGTTGGCGCATGGTCCGGCCGCCGGCGGTGACAACGATGTCGCGGTACCGGGCGTGGGGTGCCGCCGCCAGATCGGCGGCGGAGAGTTCGGCGGCCGCATCGGCGGCGGTGACCGATTCCTCGCCGGATGCGGCGAAGGGGGTGGCGGCAGAAGCGGCGCGGCCGGCAATGACGTCGATCGCATCCTCGCCGAACGGGGCTGGTTCGGTGACCAGATAGGAGGTGTAGGGGGTGACTATCCCGTGGCGAATCGAGAGGCGGACGATCTGGTCGACTGTTTCCTCGCTGGGACCGTTTAGCCGGATGTCCCGCAGCAGTGCGCCGATCTTTCGAGTGGCCCATAAGCCGGGGACCGTGTCATCACCGCCGGCAGCGGCAAAGCGTACGTCGTCGTATTCGATCGTGACACCATCACCCAGGAGTCGGCCGCTGAGGGTCACGGTCGCCGGGCCCCATCCGTCGTATCGGCCGGTAAGGACGAGTTGCTCGCCTGAGAAGATGTCTGGGACTGATGCGGGGTACAAGTCGGAGACGATCACCCCGTCGATCTCGAGTTCGACTCCGGTGAGGACCGGCGAGGCCACCTTGGCGTAGAGCGTGCTCACCTCCTGTTCGATGTTCTCGCCCGGGATCACGTATTGAGACGTGCCGTGGTGATCGCGTGCTATCGAATCGAGCAGGATCGTGTCGACGTCGAAGCCGACCCCGAATGCGAATACCGAGATTGTCTCCGAGCGCTGACGCTGGAGGCTCTCCAGAATCTGTTCGGTGTCGATGACCCCCTCGGTGGGGAGCCCATCGGTCAGGAACATGACGTACAGGGGCCGCTCGGGCGCGGCCAGCGAGAAAGCAGCGGCGAGAGCATCGTGAATGTCGGTGGACCCGGCCGCCGAGAGCCGCCGAACCCAATCGCGCCCGTCGGCGGCATCGCTTGCCGGCCGCAGCCGATCACCAAAGGCGGCGACGCCGGTGCTGAACGCCAGAACCTCGAAACGATCATTGGGATTGAGGTTGTCGAGCACGAAGGTCGCCGCATCCTGTGCCTGGGCGAGCTTCTCACCTTCCATCGAACCCGAGACGTCGAGCACCAGGACGATGTCTTTGGCGGTCACGGCATCAGAGCCGACCAATCCGGGCGATGCCAGCAAGAGAAACCATCCTTCGTCCCCGTCCCGGTAGGAGATGACATCCACCGCGACCGGTCCGTCGTCGGTCGAGTAGTACAGCGCGAAATCGGATGCTTGGTCTCCTGTGGCCTCGAATCCGACTATCGCCGACGTGGCTCCCTGTCGATCTACCGCGATGGAGTGGGTCGGGGAATGGATCGTCTTGAGCCCGTCCGATTCGACGATTTCGATCCGGGCCACTATGCGTTCGATTTCGACGTTGGTGTGCTCGCGTCCCATCGCCTGGCGATAGCGCACCAGGCCGCCGTCGTTGGGCAGGACCTGGCGGTACTCGATCTCGACCTTTCGGGTATCGCCGGCAGGAATGGGGAATACCGACAAGCGCAGCAGGCCGTCGTCGACGAACTCGAGCAGGGCCGGATCGAGCGTGCGACGGACGATCTCCTGATAAGTCAGGCGGGCAGCTTCGCCATCGAGTAGTTCTCCGGTGACGGCTTCCCCATCGATCCAGAGCGTCAGGCCGGTGACCGCGGCGTCGGCCGGGATCGGGTGCAAAAATTCGCCTTCGGCAGTGCCTCGCCCGTCGTTACGGAGAATCTGGGTGATCCGTGTCGTCGCGATCGATTCCTCGATCGTGGTTTCGACTCGGTACTCCTCGATCACTACATCTGTCGGTCCGTCGCACTGCCACCACGGGCAGGGCAACGGTGGCATCGGTTCCACCGTCTGGGCGAGAGCAGTAGAAGGAATGACGAGGCTCAGCACGGCTAGGGAGCTCACGACGGTGCGGATGAAGGCTTTTGAGTTGGTCACGCTTCTATGACGCGTATGGGGTGGAGTGAGGTTCCCGGCTGATGAAGGTGTTAGGTGTTAGGCCAGACGCGCTGCAGTTCTTCCTAATACCTAATACCTAATCCCTAATACCTATTCTCCGTGTATGGGTCTCAAGAACGATCAGGGCATCGTGTTGCGAGGGTTTCCATTCGGCGAGGCCGATCGTGTGGTTGTGATCCTCAGTCCCAATCACGGCAAGCTGCGTACTGTCGCCAAGGGAGTCCGTAAGACCAAGAGTCGCTTCGGCGGACGGCTCGAGCCGTTTACGCACGTCGATCTGGTGCTGTACGAAGGCCGCAATCTCGACACGATCACCCAGGTCGAGATCATCGAGGCGTTCCCTGCGCTGCGGTCGGATCTGGACCGGGTGTTGGCCGCCGGGACGATGGTGGAGGCGATCGACGCCGTGGTACAGGAGAATGAGAGTTCGTTGCGGCCCTTTCTGTTGTTACAGCGAGGTCTGCGCACGCTCGAATCCGGTGCCGTTCACCCGGACCTTCTCACAGCCTTTCTCCTGGGTATCGCCGACGTGGTCGGAATCGCTCCGGCATTTGATCATTGCGCCGGCTGCGGGCGAAGCGACGGTCTGGTTCGATTCTCATTCGGAGACGGTGGCGTGTTGTGTGAGCGTGACCGCACACCGGGTGCGGTGTCTCTGCGCGATGGCCTCACCGATTACCTGGCCCGAATAGCCTCGGCCTCGCTCGATGACCTTCCGGAGGCAGACCCCTCGTTGTCTGGCGAGGCGATTGGGGTCACCCGCCGGTTTCTCGAATACCACCTGGACCGGAGATTGGGGACCGTGGTCTTCGATGTCTGATCGTGGACCGAGCCATGTGGCGATCATCATGGACGGCAACGGGCGTTGGGCCGCGGCGCGTGGCTTGCCTCGCACCGCAGGCCACGCTGCCGGAGAAGAGGCACTCTTCGACATAGTTCACGGCGCCTTGGCGGCCGGAGTGAAATGGCTGACCGTCTTCACCTTCTCGACCGAGAACTGGTCTCGGTCCCAAGAAGAGGTCGCATTCCTCATGGGGTTCAAGGAGGATCTGCTCGGCCGGCGTCGCGACGAGCTGCACGAATTGGGCGTCCGAGTGCTCTTTCTCGGCGACCGTAACGATCCCAGGGTGAGTGATCGGCTGCGCCAGCAGATCAGAGAAGCGGAGGAACTGACGGCGGGCGACACCGCGATGACCATGGTCTTCGCCTTCAACTACGGCTCGCGGGCCGAGATCGCCGGAGCGGCCAAAGAGATCGCATCAGAGGTGGCGGCCGGAACCCTCGATCCCGAGTCGGTAGACGAGGTGGTGGTCGCCGAGCACCTCGGGATACCCGAGATGCCCGACCCCGATCTGGTGATTCGAACCAGCGGCGAGAAACGGATCAGTAACTACCTGCTGTGGCAAGCGGCGTACAGCGAGTTCGTCTTCACCGACACCCTTTGGCCCGACTTTCGAACCGAGCACCTCTTGGAGTGCATCGAGGAGTACCGGGAGCGCGATAGGCGATATGGGAGGGCGGAGTAAGACGCCGACCTTTGGTCGGCGGCGATCCTCAGCGGCTGGCGTCGCTTCGGGGCAATCGCCTCGCTTGGCCCGGCGGGCGATCGTCGCCGGCTGCGCCGCCTCCGGGCAATCCGTTCTGACTGGGGACTGGTGACTGGGGACTGGTGACTCCTCGCCTTATCATCACGCTCCATGCCGGCAGACAGCCTCGAAACGATTGCCAATCTCTCCAAGCGGAGAGGCTTTGTCTTTCCTGCATCCGAGATCTACGGGGGGTTGCGGTCTTCGTGGGACTACGGCCCGCTGGGTGCGGAGTTGCTGCGAAACATCCGCGACGCCTGGTGGACCACCATGGTGCGCGACCGTGACGATGTGGTCGGCCTCGACTCGTCGATCATCCAGAGCCGCCAGGTGTGGGTGGCATCCGGTCATGAGGAGTCGTTTACCGATCCGCTGGTCGAATGCACCAATTGCAACGTGCGGTCCCGGCTCGACAAACTCGAGGATCCCGAGGAGTGCCCCAGTTGCGGCAAGCGGGGGACGTTCACCGAGGTGCGTGACTTCAATCTGCTGCTGAAGACCTTCCTCGGACCGGTGGAGGACGATGCCGCGCTCACCTATCTGAGGCCGGAAACGGCGCAGGGCATCTTCATCAACTTTGAGAACGTTCGCCGGTCGTCGCGGCTGCGTCTCCCTTTCGGCATCGCTCAGATCGGTAAGTCGTTCCGCAATGAGATCACCCCTGGCCAGTTCGTGTTTCGGACACGGGAGTTCGAGCAGATGGAAATGGAGTTCTTCTGTCGGCCCGACGAGGTTGAGCACTGGTATCAGTATTGGCTCGACGCCCGGATGCAGTGGTATCTAGATCTGGGAATGCACCCCGACCGGGTTCGGATGCGGGCTCACCAGCCCGAGGAGCTGGCGCACTATGCCGCTGCCGCCAGTGACGTCGAGTACTTGTTCCCGTGGGGATGGGACGAGTTGGAGGGGGTTGCCAACCGCACCGATTTCGACTTGAGGGCCCACACAGAGTCGAGTGGGGAGGACCTTCGCTACTACGACCAGGAGGCTGATGAGCGCTTCTTCCCGTATGTGATCGAGCCGGCGGCCGGGGTCACCCGGTCGGCATTCGCCTTCCTGATAGACGCCTACCAGGAGGAAGAGGTCAGGGCCGAGACCAGGGTCGTGCTCAAGCTCCACCCGAAGCTGGCGCCGATCAAGGTTGCGGTTCTCCCGCTGTCGAAGAAGGACGATCTGATTGAAGTCACCCAACGGGTGGCGAAGCAACTCCGTTCGCATTGGGCCATCGAGGTAGATGTCACCCAGTCGATCGGACGCCGCTACCGGCGCCAGGACGAGATCGGAACTCCCTACTGCGTGACGATCGATTTCGACACCTTGGAGGATCAGGCGGTGACGGTGCGAGAGCGCGACACGATGGAGCAGGATCGCTTGCCGATACAGGGATTGGTGTCATATCTCATCGACAAGTTCGGCGACCGCCTCTAGCGGGCGGATTCGAAAGATCGTGCCTTGCCAGTGGCACTTCGCCGGCTGAGGCTCTCAAGGGGGCACGCGGATAGTTGGTGTGGGGGGGGGTCGAAGCCGCTTCCCGTTTCCAGTTCCCCGTTTTCCGAATCAAGTCGCGGTAGCTACAAGCACCACGACGGCTCTGGCAACACCATTCGGGACACGGGAGACCGGCACCGAGAAGCGAAGCCCTGCGAGACCCAGCGTGGCGCCAACAGGCCACGCCCAGTTCCGTGTCCGCTACACCTCTCAGAGCCCTTCCGCCGCCAGATCCTGTTCGGCCTGTTCGAGCTCGAGCTCCAGCCGATCTTTGTTCCACCCCAACTCGGGCGCCATGATGCGGCCGACCTCGGGCAACGCGCTGCGGGCATGGTCTTTGGTAAACCAGGCGATCCGGGTACGTCGTTGCACGAAGTCGCTGATGGTGCCAACACACTCGTGGCGGACCCCGTAGACCACCTCGGCCGCCAACCAGTGGTCGGCAATGACCGTCGCCAGAGCGAGGTCGTGGTGCGCCAGGTCCAGCATTGCATCGGCGGCGGTGCCGTACCGGGCGACGATGTCGGACCCGAGGTGCTGTGGCGCGCCGAGCGAGTCGAGGCTTGCGGCGACGCGTCTGACCAGATCATCTGTAATACCGGCGCCGTGGATCTGTACGGTCGCCGTCCCCTGACGTGACCTGGTCCGACGCCCGTACAGGCGATCCACCACGTTCTGGGCGATGGTGCGGTAGCCGGTCAATTTTCCTCCGGCAACTCGAACATATCCGGGGGCGACCTCTACTACCTGGTGTTCCCGCGATGCCTCGGCAGTCGTTCCGCCGGCCTTGTCGACCAGGGCCCGCAGCCCGGCCCAGGCACTGATCGGCTCCACCTCCCCTACGTCGAGGTAGGTGCCCATCTCATCGCAGAGGTATCTGATGTCCGCAGGGTCGGCGGTCGGATGGGTGAGATCACCGTCGTAGGGAGTGTCGGTGGTTCCGATGACCACGTGGTTCTGCCACGGCACCAGGAACAAGACACGACCGTCGGAGGTTTCGGGGAGCACCAACGCCGTGTCGCGTACTCCAACGTCATCGACCTCCACTATTAGGTGGACGCCTTTGCTGAGCATCACCGGGAGCTGGTCGGCGAGGTCACCGGGCGGGTGTTCTGCGCCGGTGGCGGCAACAACGCTCGGTGCTCGAAGGTCGTGGGTGGCGTGACCGAACCGGGGGCGGACGGTGACGGTCCAGTCCGAACCAGAATTCTCGATGTCGACCGCTTCCGCGTGGTTTAGGGCGACCGCGCCGAGGTCGACCGCGGTTCGAATGACCATGAGCGTCAGGCGAGCGTCGTCGGTTTGAGCGTCGCGGTAGACGACACCGTGACGCAGGCCTTCCATCTTGAGTCGTGGGAATCGATCCTGCAGCTCTTCTCGGGTCAGCAGCCGTTTGGCGTCTTTGGCATGAACGCCCAGACGGTCGTACCACCACAGCCCGAGCCGAATCACCACCGGGAAGACACGGGGATGACGAGCCCATTTGGGGGCATCGGCGAATCCGTGATTCCGGTATATCGGGATGACGAAATCGATCGACTGGACCAGGTAGTCGGCAATCACCCCCAGCACTCGCTGTTCCCTGAGTCCGCCACGGATGAGCCCGAACCTCATCTGAGGCAGGTAGCGCACCCCGCCGTGCAGCAGTTTGGTGGAACGGCTCGATGTTCCACCGGCCCAGTCGCCGCGGTCGATGATCGCAACCCGCTTCCCGCGATGGGTCGCATCCAGGGCGACTCCGGCCCCGACAATGCCGCCGCCGATGACGATGAGGTCGAAATCGCCGTCGAGCCGGTCCAGATGGTCCTGCCGGCGCCAGTCTGTCTGTGGATCCATGGGCCGATTGAAGCCGAATCGCGCGGCAGCAACGTCCGGAGCGGGGTCTGGGGCCACCGGTACACTCGCCGCGATGGCCTACCAACGCGATGACATCGAGCGAGTTCGCGACTCCACCGACCTTGTCGAGCTGGTGGGAGAAGTGACCAAGGTCCGGCGCTCAGGCCGCTCGGTGATGGCGGTGTGTCCGTTTCATCAGGAGAAAACGCCCTCGATGTCGGTCGATCCGGCCCGGGGTCTCTATCACTGCTTTGGATGCGGCAAGGGCGGAGATCTGTTCCAATTCATCCAGGAGACTCAGGGGCTCGACTTCTCCGACGCAGTCGAGCTGTTGGCGAGACGCAGTGGGATCACGCTGCACCGCGACCCGGACGCGGCCAAGCGGAGGGATCGGCGCCAGGCCCTGGTGGATGCCACCGACAAGGCGGTCGAGTTCTACAGCGAGCGTCTCAAATCGGGACGGGATGCTGGTTCGGCGCGGTCGTATCTTCGTAGCCGGGGTTACGAATCGGACTTGGTCGAGCAGTTCAAGATCGGGTTCAGTCCTGAGGATGGAAATGCCCTGGTCGGGCATCTGAAGAGAGCGAAGGTCGGAGAGGAAGTGGCAGTCACCGCCGGTTTGGCGATCCGAGCGCGGTCGGGGAGAGTGTTCGATCGGTTCCGGGGGCGGGTGATGTTTCCGATCTTCGATGTTCGTGGCGACGCGGTCGGGTTTGGGGCACGCCTGCTCGACGGCGAAGGACCCAAGTATTTGAATTCTCCGGAAACTCCGATCTACCACAAGTCGCGCCTCCTGTACGGGCTCAACTGGGCCAAGTCCGACATCGTTCGTCAAGGCACGGCTGTGGTGGTCGAGGGATACACCGATGTCATCGCCCTCCACCTGGCCGGCAAACCGCTGGCGGTCGCCACCTGTGGGACGGCTCTTGGTGAGGAGCACCTCGATTTGCTCCGCCGGTTCACCGAGCGGGTCGTTCTCATGTTCGACTCGGACGAAGCCGGGGCAGGCGCCAGTGTGAGAGGGTTCGAGCGGAGCGTCCCAGGCGACCTGGATCTGCGAGTGGCACGACTGCCTGACGGCAAGGACCCGGCTGATGTGGTGGCCGCAGGTGATGTTGCTGTACTGGCCGAGGCGATCGAGGAGAGCGTCCCGCTGCTCCAGTTCCGCATCGTTCGGGAGTTGGAACGATTCGATCTCACCGAACCGGAAGCCCGCGGGCGGGCGGTTCGAGCCGCGGCGGAATTCGTGCGCAAGCACCCGGATTCGGTGACTCGCCACGAGTACGCGGTTTTCGTTGCGCGCCGCACCGGCGTCGACCTCGATGTGGTCACCGCGGCGATCGGAGGCCGTGCGGTGAAGCGTCGCCGGCCGCCTCCGGTCGAGGACCCGGCGGTGCGGACGCGGCCGCTCACCGGCGCCGAGAAGGCCGAGCGGGAACTGCTCCGTCTTCTGCTGGCGAACGATCCCGGGATCCGCGATCTCGATCTGACCGAACTTTTCACCCGACCCGACCACCGCGCCGGGTTCGAGATGATCGCGCCCATGATCGGGGCGCTCGACCCCGGCGAGCCACCGGCTCTGGGATCGTTGCTGGGGGACGACGAATCCGACGTCGCCATCATGCTGCGTGGGCTCGCCTTCCTCGATCGCCCCCTCCCCGAAGCGGCCGAGGTCGTAGAAAGGGTTCAGGTTGCCGCCCTGGATCGCCGAATCGATCAAGTGGAACGAGTCGTCGAAGCAGCGATTGCCGACAGTGAAGAGTATTCCTCCGCCTACGCTGAGTTGATAGCTTTGCAGCGTGAGCGCCGGGAACGCCAGGAGCCTTGACCGTGACCCCAGAAGTAGAGGCGGTCCTCGAGGACCTTGAGAGCCGTGCCCGTCAGCGCGGATTTCTCATGATGGCCGAGGTCCAACAGGAGCTAGAAGACGTCGGAGCTCAGCCGGAGGCGTTCGAACGGGTATTCGACGCCCTCAAGGGCGCCGAGATCGAGATCCGAGAGGACACCCCGGAGGCGATCTTCGATGTGCTCCCGTCCGCCGACGAGATAGAGGTGTCGGATCCGGTGCGGATGTACCTCCAGGAGATCGGGCGGGTCCCTCTGCTCGACGCCCAGCAAGAGGTCGAACTGTCGATGCAGATGGAGTCCGGACAGCGGGCGGACCTCAAGTTGAAGGCCGAAGGTGAGCTGTCTCCTGCCGAGAAGGTGATGGTCGATCGTGATGTTCGGCTCGGCAAGCGTGCCCAGGAGCGGCTGGTCGAAGCCAATCTGAGACTGGTCGTCTCCATTGCCAAGAAGTATGTGGGGCGGGGTATGCCCCTGCTCGATCTGGTGCAAGAGGGGAATCTCGGACTGATGCGGGCGGTCGAAAAGTTCGACTACCGCAAGGGTTTCAAGTTCTCCACCTACGCATCCTGGTGGATCCGGCAGGCGGTCACGAGAGCCCTTGCCGACCAGGGACGGACGATCCGGGTGCCGGTCCACATGGTGGAGACGATCAACAAGCTCGCCGGTGTTCAACGAGCCCTCAGCCAAGAGTTGGGCAGGGAGCCGACGATCGACGAGATCGCTTCCGATCTCGAATTGGAGCCGGAGAAAGTCACCGAGTTGAAGAGGATCGCGCAGGATCCGCTGTCGTTGGAGTCGCCGCTCGGCGCAGAGGACGATTCGACCCTGGGTGATTTCGTACCCGACCTCGACGCTGAGGCACCGGTGACAGCTGCCGCATTCCGCCTGCTGCAGGATTACCTGCGGGTGGTACTCGAGGAGCTGTCGGATCGAGAGCGCGAGGTTCTCATCATGCGGTTCGGATTGCGCGACGGGAACATCAAGACCCTCGAAGAAGTCGGCAAGCACTTCAAGGTGACTCGGGAACGGATCCGCCAACTCGAGACCAAGGCCCTGGCCAAGCTCCGTCAGCCCTCTCGTGCGGGCAAGCTCAGGGATTACTTGGAGAGCGGATAGGGGCCGGTCGAGCTGCGGCCAGGGCGATGGCCGGTGGTAATCTTCCCCGCCTTTCCGGGGTAGCTCAATTGGCAGAGCAGCGGACTGTTAATCCGTGTGTTGGGAGTTCGAGTCTCCCCCCCGGAGCCCACAAACCCATGCCTCATCTAATTGCGGCTCCAGCACGAATCGGAGGTCCCGAGTGAGCAGTACCCGAAACGCATTGCTCCGCGGCACTGGATCACGGGGCACCCGCGCTTCGAACGGACCGCGTCAGTGGTCTTTTCATAACCCCGTCCGGGTCACTTTTGGGAGTGGGTGCTTGGGCAGAATTTCCGAGATACTGGATGGACGCCGTTACGTCTTGGTGACCTACGGCGAACCGCACCCTCGTGAGGCGGCGACGCGAATAGCCGCCGCGGCGGGCGAACCCCTCGTCGTCATAGACGATGTCTCCCCTAATCCCGATTTCGTCGGCCTGGCGAAATCATGTGCTCGGCTCGGGGTCCAGACCGAATTGCCGGAGGCGATTGTCGCCCTGGGCGGCGGATCGGTGATCGACACCGCCAAGGTGCTGTCAGCCTCTGGCGGAGAGTTTGAGCGGGTGCGCCGGTACCTGGTCGATCACGAAGGCGAGGAGGCGTTGGGTTCGGTCCCCATCATCGCCATCCCCACCACGGCGGGCACCGGCAGCGAGGTGACCTCCTGGGCCTCGGTGTGGGATCGGGACGCCGGGCGAAAATACTCGCTTTGGCGCACCGATCTCTACCCGGAGCATGCGCTGGTCGATCCGGAGCTGACGTTGGGTATGCCCCGGATGCTGACCGTGCACACGGCTCTCGATGCTCTGTCGCATTCCCTCGAATCGATCTGGAACGTCAACGCCAACCCGGTGTCGACCAACTTCGCCGTTGGAGCCGCCACCGATATCTTGGAGGTCTTACCGGACCTGGCGGACAACCTGGGCTCGCTCGCCCTGCGAAGCCGCATGGCCATGGCGGCGCTGCTGGCGGGCCTGGCATTCTCCAACACTCGCACCGCGCTGGCCCATTCGTTGTCGTATCCCATCACCCTGCGATATGGTCTGCCGCACGGCCTGGCTTGCTCGTTCAGCCTGCCGATGTTGCTGCGGGCGGTGATCGGCGACGACATCGAATGTGATGAGGGGTTGAGACGCATATTCGGCGAGGATCTCCTGGCGGGTGTTGGCCGTCTCACCGATTTCCTGAGGGATCTGGGTGTCTCGGTCTCGGCCGAGGACCACGGAGTTCCTCGGGACGTGTTCCGCGACCTCATTGCCGCAGCCTTTGAAGGGGAACGAGGTAGGAACTTCGTTGGTGCCAAAGATCGTGTGTTGGACGCCGAGGAGCAGCAACGGGCGCGGCCCGGCGACGACGCCGGTTGTTCCGATGGCAACGACACCACAAGCCAATAGGAGATCCAGATGAGCACCTGGTCCGAATATGTCTTCGCTCGAGGCTACCGAGGCAGGGTCAAAGGGGTGGTCCTGGACTGGAGCGGCACCACCGTCGACGCCTACGTCATCGCTCCAGCCATCGTCTTCGTGGAGGTGTTCCGGAATCAGGGCGTGGAGATCACGATGGATGAAGCCCGGGGGCCGATGGGTCTGCGCAAAGACTTGCACATCAAGGCCCTCACCGAGGTACCCGAAATCCGTGAGCGCTGGAAGGAAGTCAAGGGAACCCATCCCGATCAAAGCGACGTGGATGCCATGTTTGCCGACTTCGTGCCCCTGCAAATCGCCTGTCTGCCCCAGTATTCGACGCTGCTCCCCGGGGTCGCTGCGACCACTCGCAAGCTACAGGCCGAGGGCATCAAGATCGGGAGCTCGACCGGCTTTACCCGCGCCATGGTTGACATCCTCGAGGAGGCAGCCGCCAAACAGGGCTACGTCCCCGACGCGTCGGTGGCGGGCGACGAGGTGCTTCACGGGGCGAGGCCCCGACCCTTCATGGTGTACCGCAACCTCGACCTCATGGACGTCAGCCCGATCCAGTCGGTGGTCAAGGTGGACGACACCATCTCCGGGGTCGGCGAGGCACTCGAGGCAGGCTGTTGGGGCGTCGGTGTGGCGCGCTACTCCAATTACATGAATGTCGACTCCCTCGACGAGGCCGCAACCCTGTCGGCAGAGGAGATCGAGCGTCGAGTCGACCGGACCAGGCGCATCCTGGAGCAGGCCGGGGCGCATTACGTAGTCGACGGTCTGGAAGAATTGCCCGAGGTGATCGAAGACATCAACCTCCGTCTGGCCCGCGGCGAAAAGCCCTGAGTGAGGCAAGCCGGCCGGCCGCTTGTCCAACCCGCCCTGCATCGCGTGGGCACCTTCACGCAAGAACTACATGTCCTTTCAGCCAGCCGAGTCCGGATGGACCCGGCGTGCGGCCAACTCCCGGTGAAGATGTTCGACTGCCTACCGATGTTGCATAGAACCACTCGCAAACAGTCGATGTCAGCCGTCACCAGAAGACACCGATCATCTGAAAACCTCTGCACCACAACACTCGGCGGCACTCGACGACGCCTGTCGTCGTCATCGGAAGGGAACCGTCAATCCGTATGTTGGGAGCTCGCCCCTCCCTCCGGAGCCTGAGGAAGTTTCGCCGCCGACCCGGCCGGGCATCGTCGAGGTGGCGATGTTGTAGCGTCTCCAATCTGATGTCGGTTAGCAAGACGCGGCCATGATCGAGCGTGAGTTCCACTCGCTCATTGATGAAGAGGACCTGGCCGAACCCTGGCGCCGCTTGGTGGGGTTTCTCATCGATTGGATGGTCCTGGTGATGATCGCCTTGGTAGTGGCTTCGACGCTCAGGATCGACCTCGGTGCAGGAGACGCTCTGCGGTTGCCTACCTCGGTCAGGGTGATCCAGGGCTTGGTGGCTGCGGTGTATCGCATCGGGTTCACGGTGGCCCGCGGTCAGACTCCCGGCAAGATGCTGATCGGGACGAAGGTGGTGATGCAGAGGACGGCCGAGATCCCCGGTCTCGGTCCGGCCTCGATGCGCTGGGTGATTCCGGGCGTGTTCGTGTTCCTGCCCGGAGTCAGCGTGGTCGCTGCGGTGATCTACGGCTGGTTGCTCTTCGACAGCCAACGCCGAGGACTGCACGACAAGGCGGCGAGGACCGTGGTGGTGCTTTCGCCCTAACGCCCACCATGGCCGTTAGGGCACCGAGTTGGCCGGGACCGCTTGCAGTCCCGATGACGCACTCGCCTCCGGTTATGTGAACGTTCACTTGCAATCTTGTGAATGCTGCTCCTAATGTTTCTATCCGTCGTTGATCTGGCGGCGGGAAAGGCGCAGAGATCTCAGGTGCGGTTCGGTTCTTCAGTTCTATTAGAGGTTCCTGCATCTGGCGGACTCCCACTGGGCTTCCACCGGGGTCCGACTAGGTCTCTACGCCGACGGAATGAAGAAGTGCGTATTGAAACTGAATAGGAGCTCGGTATGAAACGAAGAAAGACGCGCCTCAGGGCGATCGTCCTGCTGTCGGTGGTGTTCGCGCTCGTGGCGGCTGCTTGCGGCGATGACGACTCGAGTACTGCCACCACCAGCGGCGATGCCGGCGTCGAGCTGACCACCGTCAACATCGTGGCACGGTGCAAGGCCACTCCTCCCGTCGAGGACGGGCGTTGCAACAACCTCGTGAGCGGCATCGACGCCGTCAACGCTTCACTGGAAGCTTCGGGCGATAGTCGTCGCGTCTCGCTCACGATTATCCAGGACAATGCCGATTGGGGCGACTACAGGACCGAGTTCGAGCTGGCATCCGATGCCGGCCAGGCACCCGACATCATCGTGTCGGGCCATGAAGACATCGGCACCTGGGCCACGTCCGGCATCATCACCGATGTGACCGACCTGCTCGGTGACTATTCGGAGTTCGATGATGTCATCGAATCACTTTGGTTGTCTACAGAACTCAACGGAAGGCGTTGGGGCGTCCCACAGGATGCTGAGGCACGACCGGTTTACTACCGCACGGATCTCCTCCTCGAGCTGGGTTGGACGCAGGCAGAAACCGACGGCCTGGCAGCCAGGCTGGCGAGCGGCGACTACACCTGGGAAGACATGTTCGACACCGCCGCGGAGGCCGTGGAGGCCGGCGTGGTGGACAAGGGCAACGGCTGGTGGCATCGTCCTTCGAACGGCCCCGACTTCCTGTACTACTACTACTCAGCGGGCGGTGACCTTCTCGACCCCAGCGGTTCCTTGATCTACGACACTGCTGCGGCGCTCAAGGTCTACGAGTTGGTGGGTGAGGCCGTGGACCGTGACATCCTGGTCAGTACCCGTCTCGACGGTGACTGGACCAACTGGAACACGGGTGTCGCCGTCGGCGATGTCCTCTTCTGGTTCGGCGGCTCCTGGCAATGGGCAGACTGGGCAGTCAACTTCATCGCCGACCTCGGCGGTGAGCAGTATCTGTTCGACAATGTCGGCTTCGGCCCGATCCCGGCTCTTGCCGGAGGAACCAACCAGCCGACAAGCCTGACGCATCCGCTCCTCTACATGGTGAGTTCGGATGCTGAGCATGTCGATCTGGCGCTGCTGGTGATCTCCAAGGCGACGACCAAGGAGCTCAACACGACGTATGCGGTGGACAGTGGCCACCTCGGAATCCTCAACTCACAGGCGGACTATGCGCCCTATACGGATGCAGCCTTCCTGAGTGAGGTGGGTTCGATTCTCGAGTTCACGACCTTCCTGCCGAACAGCCCGTTCTTCAGTGCTTGGTCTGAGGCGTACTACCTCGGGATCACGGCCGTCGAGTCTGGCGACCTCACCCCGGCGGAGGCAGTCGACGTGGTCATCAACCAGCTCGAGAACGAGCTCGGTGACAACGTGATAATCAAGTAGCAAGAGACAGACAGTTGGATTGGGGGAGGGCACCTGCCCTCCCCCAACTCCACCTCTCGGGCCTCCGTGCTCATCGGAAGAAGAAAGAGAGTGGTGTTCGGGTGACCGACAAGCAGGGAGTCACGGACCTGGCCAAACCCAGGCCCGGCATACCGAAGCAGACACGCAGCTCACTCCGTCGCCGGGTGCGCTCCAACCTCTCTGCATATGGCTTCTTGCTTCCAACGATGGTGCTGGTTGCCACTTTCTTCATTGCATCCGGCGTCATCCTGGTGGTTCTCAGCTTTACCGACCTCTCGAGCTCCAACTTCACAAGACCGTGGAACTTCATCGGATTCGACAACTTCTCCCGGCTTTTCAGCGACCCCTTCTTCCCGAAGATTCTGCGCAACACCGCCTTCTACGTCTTCACCACGCTGATCTTTTTCAACCTCGGCCTGGCACTGGTGTTGGCACTGGTGACCACCACCATCCCGCGACGCATCGGCTTCTTCTTTCGACTGGTGTGGCTGCTGCCCCGGCTGACACCGTCGGTGATCTACATCTTGATGTGGAAGCGGATCGGCTCGGGGGATCCATACGGCATCTTCAACCAGATCGCGCCCGGTTTCCTGGGGGCCTCGGGTGGAAACCTCTTCCTGGGCGGGAGCCCATGGACCTTCGTGATCCTCACCAACGGGTTTGTCGGAGCATCGTTCGGGATGATCATCTTCACCTCCGCCCTGCTGTCGATCCCCGAGGACCTGATTACTGCGGCCAAGGTCGATGGAGCCGGCACCTGGAGGATCATCAAGGACATCAAGCTTCCCCTGATCAAGTGGCCGCTGCTCTTCATCGCCACGTATCAGACGCTGTCACTGCTGACCTCATTCGAGTACATCCTGCTCCTGACCGAGGGCGGCCCGGGACTATTCACCACCGAGGTGTGGGCACTCACCGCCTACAAACGAGCCTTTTCGAGTTATTTCGGCAACAGCCAATGGGCCTTCGGTGCGACCTGGGCGATAGTCCTGGTTGCGGTGGCGCTGTTACTCGCCGTCGTGTACGTCAAGATCTTCAAGTTCAATGAGCTCATCGAGGAGCCCAGAATCGAGAACCTCTAGGCCATGACTGTTTCTCAAGCCGCACCGCAATCCCAGGCCTTCAAGCCGAAGCTCATGGGAGGTAAGAAGACCGGGCGACGCTTTGCGTATGCCTTTCTCATCCTGTCGATTGTTCCGATCCTGATCGGTTACACCTGGTTGGTCATCGCCACCCTGTCGACTCGCACCGAAGGCCTCTTGCCGCGGGACGCCGAGGGGGGCATCGGCGGGTTTACGCTTCGCAACTGGGATTTTATCTCCGACGGCGCCATCTGGAGTGCCATGTTCAACTCGTTCCTCATCGCGGTGGCGATGGTGATCGGTGTCGGGATTGCTTCGACCTCCGGCGGGTACGCCCTGTCACGGTTCAAATTCCCCGGTCGCAAGGCCTTCCTTACGGGGACCCTGGTGCTGCACGCCTTCAAGGCCGAGATGCTGCTGATCGCCATCTTCTTCGTGCTGCGCTGGCTGGGAGGCATTCCGCTGATCGGCGGCTACATCGGCTTCAACACGGTGGGTGGCGTGGCGTTGGTGATGATCGCTCTGGAGCTTCCGCTCGGCATTTGGCTGATGAAGGGTTTCTTCGACGCCCTCCCCTGGGACATGGAACGCGCCGCCTTGATCGACGGAGCATCCCGCTTCCGGGTGTGGTGGCAGATCATGCTGCCCCAGGTTCGTCCCGGCATCGCCGCGCTGGCCCTGTTCACCTTTATCGCCGGTTGGAATGCATACCTGGTGCCGTTTACGTTTACCATCGGGACAAAGGTCACCAACATGCCGGTGTTCCTAAACCAGCTCATCAGCGACACCGCTCCGGTCAACTGGAACCAGGTTGCGGCCGTCGGACTCTTCCAGATGATCCCGTTGATAATATTCTTCCTGTTCACGCAAGAGTTGCTCCTGAACATCTACGCCGGTGGCTCGAAAGGTACGTGATGACTCACCAGGGACGAGAAGGGTTGCAGACATGAGAGTGGAACTCGACGGCCTGAGCAAAGCCTGGGACGGCGTGGTTGGTGCGGACAACATCACGCTCGACATTGCCGACGGTGACCTGGTCGCATTTCTCGGCCCATCAGGGTGCGGGAAGACGACCACGTTGTTGATGGTGGCCGGTATCTACAAACCCACTGCCGGGACCATCTCGTTCGATGGGGTAGTGGTCAACGAGGTCGCTCCCAAGGATCGTCACGTCGGCATGGTGTTCCAGAGCTATGCGCTCTACCCCCACATGACGGTGTTTGGGAACATCAGCTATCCGCTCAGAATCCAGAAGGTGAACAAGGAAGAGATACGGGAACGGGTGCAGAAGGTGGCCGACATGATGGGCATCGGCCATCTGTTGGATCGCAAGATCGCTCAGCTCTCGGGTGGGCAGCAGCAGCGGGTATCGCTGGGGCGGGCCTTGGTGAAGGAGCCGGAGGTCCTCCTGTTCGATGAGCCTCTCTCGAACCTGGATGCTCGTCTTCGGTTGACAATGCGGGGTGAGATCAAACGAATCCAGGAGGACCTGGGCATCACCTCCATTTATGTGACCCACGACCAGGTGGAGGCAATGACGATGGCCGACAAGATCGCGGTGATGTCGGAGGGCGTTCTCCAGGCATACGATCTCCCCGAGGATCTCTATGACCACCCCAAGACGCTGTTTGTCGCCGGGTTTGTGGGGAATCCTCCGATGAACTTCTTCGACGTTGAGATCATGAGTTCGAACGGTGGGTTTCATGCCAAGAGTGAGGCGATCGACCTTGCGCTCCCGGACGACAGGGCGCAAAAGGCTGCCGTCGCCAAGGGAAACGTCGTCATGGGGGTACGACCAGAGGATGTGTATTTGGTCGACGATACGGCGCCTCCATCCGAAGGCTCTACCCTCTCGGCATCTATCGAGGTGGTCGAACCACTGGGCCGGGAGGACCTCGTCGGTGTGACGATCGGCGACGTCCAGCTGCGGGTTCTGGTCGACAAGACCAAGGGAGCCAGGGTCGGGGACAACGTCGAGCTGGCATTCGACCTGAGCAAGGTCCAGCTCTTCGATCCGGAGTCCGAGAAATCGCTGCTGTGGAAGTAAGCCGGTTGGCGGCCTGGAGCTTGGTCGCCGTTGCCGGTAGCTAGCGACCGATGTCGGTCGTCGGCATTCTGTCGACGGTGAGGTGCTTTCCGCCCGCCCCGGAGCCGCGTCCGTGGTAGTTCCACTGTGGAAAATTGAAATCGGAGGTGACCGAGCTAGGCAACAGCACCACCGCCTCGAGGAATGCCTCCAGATCAGAAACTCCGTAGAAGTTGACCTCGTAGCCCCATTTCGCCAGCTTCTTGAGCATCGTTCGTGCCATTTCCTCGTCCCAGTTGACCGAGAAGCGACTTATGCCCCAACCGACCAGGAGCTCGAGGATGCGGTGGGCTTCATCGGGTGCTGCTTCGAGGAGCGGAGCCAGCCATCCGATTGGGCACTGCACTATCGCGTCGGGATGGGAGGCACGAATCTTGTGGAAACCGTCTTCGCCGACGCTCTCGATTTCGGCATTGAACCATAAGCGGTCGTCGGCCAGTTGCAGGGAGGCGACCGACTCCAAGATTCGATCGAGCACGTCGATTCCGCCCTTGACATCGAGTTTTATACAGACACCACTCTCTGTCAGCTCAGTGATGGCATCGGCGTAAATCAGCCACTCTTCATCCGGTGTGGCCGGGTTCGTCTCGAAGGAATCGTGGCGGAGGATGAGCTCACCCGATGGGTCGTCTCGCACATCGATCTCGGCCCAGTACACGCCGGAGGCGATGAACTGCCTGAGGTTGGCGGGATCGTTCACGCCGTGCCATACCAGTTGGACATGACGGGGGAGTGCATCTTCGCCCGGCACCAGTTCTGTGAGCCCGTAGTCCTTTCCCTGAATGATCTCGGTCGGCATCGGTGACCTGCGGGACTCAAAGATCGTGTCGGCGTGAAGGAGAAGACACTCTGCATTGTCCTCGTCCCGGGCCAGCGCCTCCAGTATTCGGGGTTCGTTGTCGATCATCCCGAAAATGCGATAACCCATCTCCCTGAATTGCTTCAGTCCTGCGACCTTGAAGGTCTCGACGTCTTGGTCCCAATCTCCGGGGTTCATGAGCAGAAGGTCATTATCGAAGATCACCTGGTGGGGTTCGCCGGCTTCGTTCAATGAGCGGAGCGTTGTCTCACGGAGCCTCTCCGGCCTGCCGGTCAGCAAGCCGATGGTGGTATTTGGTTGTAGCTGGAACCATCGGATCATCGGCAGGACCCCACGGAACGGGCGTTGAGATTTCAGCATCATGTCTTCTCGCCAGCGGTGGTCCAAATACCAATCCATCACCTTCTGACGGGTTGGAGCCGGTATGTGTAGCCGTTCCAGCAGCTGCTCGATGTGGTTCTCATGCACGCTTATGTCGGAGGGTTTCAGGCGAATGAAATGCCCGGTTCCATGTGCCTGGTCATACGCCTGTAGAACGGACATCACCAGATATCGCATGTCCATGATCGTGCCGTCGATATCGGACACCAGCATCAGTTTGTCGCCGGGGTACCGGTCGCATGCCGTTTGGTATGCCTCAGCGAGGGCTTTCATCCACGTCACGAGCCGTCGGCCCTTGCCTGAGATGTCGTGCGCTGGACGAGCGGAATCATCCGGTCGGGCCAGTTGGTGGTGACTGAAGCGACGCCGATGCTCATCAGGTCGAGAAAGCGGGCTTCGTCGTCGATCGTGAACGTCCATACCCCGATTCCGGCTTCCCGCGTCTGCTCCACCAAGTCGAAATCGACCAACGGGTGGGGCACGTTGATCGCCACTGCTCCTAGGTCAATCGCAATGTCGATGGCGTGGCGCGCCACCGGAGGAGCTGCGGCAGGATCGATCTCGTTCAACAAATCGTCCAAATTGAAGAGGGCGGAGATGCCGCTTGCGATGTCCCCGACCGTCTTCACACAGTCCGCGGTGCAGCCGCTTATGACGACGCCGGCGGATGATTCTGTCTCGATGACTGCCAAGGCGGTCGGCACGGCGGCGTCGGGCACCTGTATGTCGAGATTCAGTGCGACGCGGCCGCGGGTCAGGTCGAGTACTTCTTCGAGCGACTGCACCGTCTGATCCGCAAACTCCGGGCCACGCCAGCTGCCTCCGTCCAGGGCCTTGATTTCATCCCAGGTGAGTCCCGATACCGGGCCGGTGCCCGACGTGGTCCCGTCGACCCGATCATGGTGCATCAGGATCGGGACGCCGTCCCCGGTAAGCCTGATGTCTACTTCAACCATGTCCACGCCGAGCCCGATTGCGCTCTCGATGGCAACAACGGTGTTTTCCGGAAACGGCCCCGAGTTGTCCCTGTGGGCGATGACCTGTGTCCAAGGAGGTGTTTGATACGGCATGCGCTACCGGCGGGCGGCTTCGGGAGGAGGGTTGCGCGCCACCACGGCGCAGACGCCTTGCCCACTCATGAGTACCTCTCCCCGCTGGTCGTGTCGGCAGCCGACGCTCGAAACGGCAATGTAAGTCCCCGAACTTTGACCCCGGTCATATGCATCTGAAAGCGTGCTCGGAGCACCCTAGTGTGAGCGTTGACATCGTATCAACTCAAACGATTGTCGACGACGACGGCAGGACGGGAATCGATGAAGAGAATGCCAGTTCGGGCTGGCCGGCCGACGATCATCGACGTCGCCACCGAAGCCGGTGTGTCACGTCAGACTGTTTCTCGCGTTGTCACGAACCATCCACGGGTGGCGCCGGCGACACGGGTGCGAGTCGAGAAAGCCATCGCCACACTTGGATATCGACCGAACCGAATGGCGAGGGCTCTGGTCACTCAGACCTCGCTCACTTTCGGTTTTGCCGCCATCGACATGCGAGATCCGCATTTCGGCGACACCTGTTTCGGCATGCAGGTTGCAGCTCGGGAGCATGGGTATTACCTGGTGGTGACCGAACTCGATTTCGACGATGACCGAGGGTTGGGCACACTCGAAACGCTGCTGACCCTGGGGGTCGATGGCGTTGCCCTCTTCCCCTCAATCTTGTCAGATTCGGATATTGAGCAGTTTGCCGCGAGCTGTGGGTGTCCGGTCGTCATGATCGGCAGGGCATCCAAGGTCCCCAACGTCGTATCAATCGCAATGGATGAGAACGCTGCGGCAGAACTGGTCGTGGACCATCTGGTCGAGAGAGGCAAGAAACGAATTGGCATCCTCATGAACGAGATATTTCCCGAGGTAGTCCACCAACGATATGTCGCGTTACGGGAGGCTATCTCCAACGGGACCGCCGTCGCCACGGCGGCCGTGGAGGCGGGGTATCCGAGGATTGCTCAAGGCCGGATCGCCGCCACGACCTTCCTTCAGAGGGGCCCGGACCTCGATGCCTTGATTGGATTCAACGACACCATGGCGATGGGTGCTCTGCTGGCATGCGACGATCTGGGGTTGCGGGTTCCTCAGGATGTCGCCATCGTTGGCTACGACGGCATCCCCTTCGGTGCGCTCACCAATCCGCCGTTGACGACGATTGTGCAGGACAGTATCGGCATGGCCGATGCCGCCTTCAGATCCCTCCTCTCCTGTTTGGAGCATGGCCCACCGCCCGAAGGCAAAGTTCTGTTGTGGGAGCCCGAATTGCTGATCCGCGGATCGTCGTGACGGCTCGCGGTGGGTCGAAACTGGAGCTTCTGTCGGGTGATGGGTACTAGTCCCGACCCAGAGCACGCAAGGCCCGGGTTTTGATGCGTCGCTCCTGTTCCTGAGCGGCCTGCCGTGCCGCATCTTCGAGAGACTGCTGGCCTTGTTGGGGATCGCGTTTCCTGCGGCGTTGCAGAATCCACAGGAAGAGATCGCCCTCGGTCGAGCCGGGTTCGAGTTCGAGCAGCTTCTCCCACCTGATCGACTCGACGGCCGGCAGGTAGACCCGGTCGTACCAATCGGCGGCTATCTCATGTGGTGGCAGCACCTCGCCCCGTTCGATCATCAGGTCGTAGCCGTGTGCCTTTACGATGTCGAGCAACTCCACGAATCCGTGGGGATGACTGAAATCGATTCGGGCCATAGGCCGTGACCGCTCGAGTCCGCTCTCGAGCATGAAGCGCCTGGCTTGTTCGAGGTAGATGATCTTCTCGAAATCGATGTCCTCGTCGATTTCGATGTCGGTGTGAATCTCGGTGACCTCGGCGTCGATGAACTCGGCTCGCTTCTGTTTGGCGAGAGCGACCCGATGATTGCCGTCGATCACGAAGTAGACGTCGTTCACTTTGTACACCGAGATGGGAGGAAACCCGAGCGACGGGAAGGCTCGTTCGAGTCTCTCCCAGCGCTCTCTGGTCTGGGGTGATCGAGGGAGGAAGTCACGGTCGAAGTCGTCCGATCGGTCGACCGTCCCGACGATCTTGTCGACTTCAATCGTGTGCAGGCCGGTGTAGGCCTGCTGAAAGAGGTGGAGTCGGGTGCGCAGGTCGTTGAATGACGGCAGCGGGGCCGGTCGGGAGCCGCCTACGACCCTGGCCAGACGGCGGTACTTCTCTTTGCGGTGGGCTTTGGAAAACGATGATGAATAGGTCACTCGATCTCCAGCAGACGGTAGGGAACCACGTTTACGATGCGGGTGCCGCCGATGGTGCGGTCGGGTCGTGGCCTCCCGTGCGGGTGAATGTGACCGTGAAGCATGAGTCGTGGCTCGAGCTGATCGATGAGCCTATGGAAGGAGGAGAACCCGCGGTGGGGCCTGTCGTTTCCATCGCCGCAATCCAGCGGGGGGGAATGGGCGATCACGACGTCTACGGGCTTTCCGTCCCTCCAACGGCGAAACCGAGCTCGGCGCGTCAGTCGGCGCACGCGACTCCGCATCTCAGCCTGAGTGTATTGGTTGTGGCCATCGTTGTATCGAATCGAGCCGCCCAGTCCGGCGATTCGCAAGCCGGCCTCGTCCTTCCACCGATCCTCCAGGTTGACGCAACCCACAGCGCCGGGCGACGAAAGTGCAAAGTGTTCGGCCGGCAGATAGGCGGATACGCTGTGCCTCCGAAGTGACGGGTCGTGGTTGCCGTGAACATACAACAGCGGTGCCTCGGCCGCCGCTCTCAGATACTCGAGGTACTCGAACGGAAGGTCTCCGCAGCCCAGAATGAGATCAGGACGGAGTTCCCTCAACCTGGGTCCATACAAGGCTTGGTCGACCTCGTCGGCCACTGCGAGGATCCTGATCACGGCTAATTCGCCTCCTGGGAGGTCTTGGGTCGAGTCACTGTCCACTCACCTGTTCGGGGCTCAGGCACCCTTCCAGCGCATCCCAGGCCAGATCCCACAGAGCAGCCGCGCTCCCGCGGTTTGCGGCCAGCATCGGCTTGCTGGTGATCAGTGATCCGTCGCGCATGAAGCTGGTCGACCAGCCTCCCGACTCGCGTACCAGCACCTCGCCGGCGAGCGCATCCCAAGCCCGGAGGTCAGACTCGTAGAACCCGACCAACCGACCCGCGGCGACGTAAGCGAGTCCTAGAGCGGCCGAGCCAGAGTTGTAGAACAAGCCGCCGACCGCGAACAGCCTTTGGAGAAATGTCAGAGTGGGCGCATCCGGTGCGTTGCGGGGATGTCCCACCCCGACCAGACCGTCGGTGATGCCCTTGCTGGGAACAGAGGTTTGGTGACCGTTGACGGTAAACCCATGGCCTTGCAAAGCCGAGAAAGTCTCGGCTCCAGTGGGGTCGTGCACCACCCCCAAGAACGGATGGCCCTGCCCGTCGACGCAGGCAATCGACACACACCAGCTGGGCAATCCAGAAACGAAACAAGTGGTGCCGTCGATGGGATCGACGATCCAGGTGGAGTGTCCCGCTTCGATCTGAGCTCGTTGGTCGGTTCCTTCCTCCCCGAGGACGTGGTCATCCGGGAAGAACTTGTTGATCCGGGTCCTTATCAGCCGCTCGGTTGCCAGATCTGCTTCAGTCACCCAGTCGAGGACGCCTTTCGATCGGACCTCCAGATCGTCCTGCTGCCGATACGACATTGCCAGTTGCCCGGCCTCGACGGCCAGACCCTCGGCGAATTCGCGTCGCTCGACGTGGTCGATGACCATGACGTGGTGTTCCTGACTTCGGCGTCTAGCGGTATGTGGCGCCATTGGTGTGGCGTGCCACTATTTCACATCCGGATCGGGGAGCATGAAGTCCTCGCGGATGACCCGGGTCAGCTCGTGATACGAAGCGATGAATCCACGCAGTGTGCGCACGGTGGCGCCGTAGGTGTCGAATTCCTCAACGGTCATGCCGTCCTCGTCGTACGCCTTGCGAAAGTCCGGCACCCGGTCATAAAGCTCGGCAACGATCTCTGGAGCGACGGCTTGGTCGATCCGATCCTTGACCTGCACCTCTGAGCTGTTGAACAGCTTCTGCCACTTCGACGGAATGGTGAGGATGATGTCGCCGCCGATAAGCTCGGACCAGTGCAGGTGGTGGCGATAGGCCGCTGCCAGGAGCCGTGAGCGGAAACCCCTCTCTTGGTAGATCGTCAGCGCTTTCTTGAACACCGCCACCCCGGCCCAGGGCAGGTAGTGCGGACTCACGACGATGCCGTCTCTCTTGGTTACGGCCTGGATCCAGTCGTCGGTCCGGCCGATCATGATCGTAGTGACGGGCGTCATGTCGTCTGTGGGCAGCCCCTCCGCCCGGCGTCGCTGCAGCCCGCGGTCGACGGCCTCTCCGATCGCGACCGCCTGCGGCACGGTGAAGCTGACCGTGGCGTTGATGTTCACCCCGCGGTAGGTAGCTTCTTCGATGGCGGCGATGCCTCGACTTGTTGCCGGCAACTTCACCTGCATGTTGGGAGCCAACGCGTCGTAGCGAACCGCTTGCTCGACCATCGCATCAACGTTGCGGTAGTAGGAAGGATTCGTCTGGATCGACAGGCGTCCCTTTAGACCGTTCTCACGTTCGAACACAGGTAGGAGAAGCTCGGCGCCCTTGAGCGCGATCTCCTCGAATATCTTCGACATGACGTCTTCGTCGGACCACGATTGGTTGTCGGCGATCAGCTGGTAAATGCGGTCCTCCCACAGATGGCGCTCCTGTGCGAGGACTTGTTCGACGATCGTCGGATTGCTGGTGGCGCCGACCGCGCCGTGTTCGATCGCGTAAGCCAACTCCTCGATCGAGCAGGAATCGTTCCAAAAATCCGTCGGGTAGTTACCGACGGGTTCGTTCAATGGGCTCCTGTAGTCGGCGGACACGTTGCTTGCTCCTTGGCTTCGGTTCAGTTTCAACTTGGATCTCCTTCTGAAATATGCGTGCAGCCCCTCAGTCGGTGGCGGATATCGCGATGCAGCTGCCATATGGATTGTCGTTGCTCGGCGGGCTTAGCGCGTCTTCGATCGACTCCAACACCGACCGGGCCGGTCCCAACACCTCGTCGGTGTATGTGGACGTGTCGCTCGGGACATTGTCGAATGGGTTGGGATCTATAGAGAAGCCGCCCTTGTCGTGTTCCGGGGTCATGGGTCTTGCCCGGTCGTGCCTGTACTTGGCTACGGGCTCG
>JACZWZ010000105.1 GCA_022571885.1 Acidobacteriota bacterium | reverse complement strand
AAGGTCAAGCACTCGGACACCTGACAACGGCCGATCGCCTTCGGGCAGCTTTTCCGGTGGACTGTCCCCGATTTTGATGATCTCCATCACCGGCAGTGTCGAGGCCGGGAGGGCAGTGGCTCGATCCGCCGCCGAGAGCCTCAAACGGGTTCACCTCGAGCTCGGCGGCAAAGCACCCGTCATAGTGTTTGACGATGCCGATATCGCGGCTGTCGCCGCCAAGCTGCGCGAGGCCAGCTTCTACAACTCGGGTCAGGACTGCACCGCCCCGTGTCGTGTGATCGCAACGGCCGGAGTGCACGATGACCTGGTCGACGCGCTATCCGATCAGATCGGTCAGATCACAGTCGGGGATCCAAATGATCCCGATATCGAGATGGGACCGCTTGTCTCGAAGCAGCACCTCGACAACGTCGCCGGTTATGTCGAGCGAGCGGCATCTGACGGGGCCACGGTCGCAACCGGTGGTAACCGGGTCGACCGGGCAGGCTACTACTACGAGCCGTCTCTGATCGTCGGGGCAGATCAGGGCTCTGAGATCATCCAACGCGAAGTCTTTGGACCGGTTCTCACCATCCAGGACGCCGGCGACGAGGCCAGCGCTCTGGCCTGGGCCAACGACGTCGACTTCGGTCTCGCCGCCTCGGTGTGGACCAAGGACATCGGGCGCGCCATGCGGATGACCAAGGGCCTTCAATCCGGGACCGTATGGGTCAATGACCACATCTCAATCGTGTCGGAGATGCCCCACGGCGGCTTCAAGCATTCCGGATACGGCAAAGACATGTCGGCATACGCCCTCGAGCATTACACAGAGGTCAAACACGTAATGATCAACCATGGAACATGACGTTGCCTCCACCGAACGCGAAGCCGGTGCACCCGGTGCCCCACCTGAACCGGCGAAGCCCGCCCCAATGACGGTCGGCGTTGTGGCGGTGGGTCTGCACGGGGTCACCAAGAGATTCGGTGAGGACGTCATCGCGGTGCGGAACATGGACCTCGAGGTACGGGACGGCGAGTTCTTCTCGCTGTTGGGGCCATCGGGTTGCGGCAAGACGACCACCTTGCGGATCATCGCCGGTCTCGACTACCCGACCGACGGCAGCGTGCAGATCTACGGCGAGGAGATGGGCCTCAAGCCACCCAACAAACGGCCGGTCAATACGGTATTCCAGTCCTATGCCCTGTTCCCTCACATGAACGTGGAAGACAACGTGTCTTTCGGGCTGCGGATGCAGAACGTCGACCAGGCGGAGGTGCGACGCAGGACCGGTGAGGCCATCGACCTGGTTCGGCTTTCGGGCATGGAGAAGCGGCGGCCCAACGCCCTTTCCGGCGGTGAACAGCAGCGGGTTGCGTTGGCCCGAGCATTGGTCAATCAACCCAAGGTCCTTCTGCTCGATGAACCGCTCGGTGCACTGGATTTGAAGCTCCGCCAGGCGATGCAGCTCGAGTTGAAGGACATCCAACACGAGGTTGGGATCTCCTTCGTCTACGTGACACACGATCAGGAAGAGGCGCTGACGATGTCTGATCGCATCGGTGTCATGAATGAGGGCGAGCTGGTGCAGGTGGGGCGCTCGGAGGACATCTATGAGTCTCCGGCCAATCTGTTCGTGGCCGGCTTCGTGGGTGACATGGTCTTTCTCCCGGGGGAGATCGCCGCCACCGGTGCGGTTCGGTTGAAAGGTGGCGAGATCGTGCAAGCCAGGACGACCGCGGCGCCCGGAACCAGCATCACCCTGGCGATTCGACCCGAGATGCTCGACCTGTACGGGGAGAGGTCGGAGGCTCCATCGGGGCGTAATGCCGTTGCGGGCACCGTGACCAGGAGGATCTTTCTCGGAGAATCCCTGTACTACAAGATCGATATCGGAGCCTCGGGTGTATTCGATGTGCGTGTCGAGAACGTTCCCAGTGCCAAGCGGTGGGCCGTAGGGGACGCCGTGATCGTCGATTTCCATCTCGAAGCAGCCACGGCGTTCGCAGAATGACGATGCTCGACCAGCGACCCGACAGCCAGCAGGAGGCGGCCAACCCGGAGTTGGAGCGCAGGGCCGAGCGCCGCGAGTCATGGCGCGGTTTCTTCCATGCCGTCCCCGCCTACGCCTATCTGATCGCGTTCTTCGTACTGCCGCTGATAATCGTGTTCGTTTTTTCCTTCGCCAGCCGCGGCAGGACCGGGAGGCCGATACTCGACAACTGGAATCTCGACGCATGGACCAAGCTCACCGAACCGCTGGTGTCCACCATCGTGGGCCGCTCTCTCTTTGTGGCGGCGCTCAACACGGTCCTGTGCTTGATCATCGGGTACGCGTTTGCGTACTGGATCGCCACTCGACCCAAGCAGAGCACCCGCACCCTTCTGCTGATCCTGGTTCTCATCCCCTTCTGGTCGAACTTCCTGGTCAGGACCTATGCCTGGCGGATCCTGCTCGACTCGGATGGGTACATCACTCAGATCGGCGAGTTCACCGGGTTGTGGGGTCGAATGCTGTTCACTCTGCCGGCCGTGTTCCTCGGGCTGCTGTACGGATTCCTGCCGTTCATGGTGCTTCCCCTGTACGCCGCCATCGAGCGGATCGACTGGAGCCTGGTCGAGGCGGGACGAGACCTGTACGCATCCGGTACCCGGGCCTTTCTCAAGATCACGTTGCCGCTGTCACGGCCCGGCATCATCGCCGGATCGATCCTGGTGTTCATTCCCAGCCTGGGCGCCTACGTGACTCCGGACATCCTCGGCGGTGCCAAGACCACGCTGTTGGGAAACTTCATCGTCACCCAATTCGGGGCAGCGCGCAATTGGCCGTTCGGGTCCGCGCTGTCCGGGGCGATTCTGATCGTCATGGTGCTGACGACGATCCTGTACTTCCGTTCGGGGGCGAGGACCCTATGACCCTCCACGAAGGCGCCGCTACCGGCAGACGACTGGACCGGATGCTCACGATCAACGGCTGGCTGGTGTTTGCGTTCCTGTACCTGCCGATCCTGGTCGTCATCGGGTTCTCATTCTCAGGCGCCAACAACGTTGGCACCTGGGGCGGATTCTCTCTTCGTTGGTACGAACGAATGCTCGGCAACGGGCCACTGATCCACGCCCTCCAGAACACGCTGTGGATTGCCTTGTTCTCGACGATCGTGGCCACCGTGTTCGGCACCGCGGCGGCACTCTCTCTGGATCGATACCGACGGTGGGTCAGTAAGGGCACCTTCGACGCCGTTCTCTACATGCCGGTGATCATCCCCGACGTGACCATGGCGGTGATGCTTCTCTTGTGGTTCACCCAGATCGGGTTGCCGCTGGGGCGAGGGACGATCATTCTGGCGCACATCGCGTTCAACATCTCGTTCGTGGCGATTGTGGTTCGGGCCCGGCTGGCCAACATGGATCCTGCGATGGAAGAGGCCGCCGCCGACCTGTACGCCAGCCGATGGGCGACATTTCGACGGGTGACGCTGCCGCTGATCATGCCCGGCGTTCTCGGCGGGGGCCTCCTCGCCTTGACGCTGTCTCTCGACGACGTCGTGATCACCAGCTTCGTCCAGGGTCCCGGATCGACCACGCTGCCCGTACACGTCTTCGGGCTGATCAGGCGCTCGGTCACCCCTGAGATCAACGCAGTTTCTACACTTATGGTTACCGCTTCCATGATTCTGGTCTTTGCTTCACTGGCGATTCAACGTCGCGAATAGAAAACGAAACGGGAGGAAAAACACAATGAGACGACTACTGATGCTGCTAGCAGCCATGGCCCTGGTTGTGGCAGCGTGCGGGGATGACGATGCATCGGCTACGCAGGCTCTGGCCGATGCGTGCACGCTGGGAGAGACCGACGGCGACCTCAACCTGTACAACTGGACGGAGTACATTCCGACCGGTGCAGTGGCCACAGACGCCGAGGTGGTCGACATGCTGGCCGCGTTCGAAGAGGACTTCGGCGTGCACGTGGTGCTCACCGAGTACGACTCCAACGAGACGATGCTCGCCCAGATCGAGGCCGGTGTCGGTTACGACGTCATCGTGCCGTCGGATTACATGGTGTCGATCATGAACGGTGCCGACCTGTTGATCAAGTTCAACCCGGATACGGTCCCGAACCTGTCGAACATCGCTGCCGAATTCACCGATCTGCCTTACGACCCGGGGAACCAGTTTTCGGCTCCCTACCAGTGGGGCACCACCGGTATCGGCTATGCGTACGGCTCGATCGACGATGAGAACGGCGTCTCGTGGGGCGTGATCTTTGATCCGGACCAGGCCGACGTCAACACCGGGTTCATTTCTCTGCTCGACGATGAGCGGGAGACGATGGGTGCGGCCCTGATCTACCTGGGCTACTCCATCAACACCCTCGTCGAGGCAGAGGTGGATGAAGCCGCCGCTCTGATCAGTGCCACCAGGACCCGTCTGGCGGCGTTCACGTCGGTCGGGTACGCGGACCTGCTGACCTCCGGTGAGTTTGTGGTCTCGCAGGGTTGGAATGGCGACTTCCTGTACTCCTACGACACGGCATCGACCGACGACTACGACGCCTATGAGGACTTCGGCTACGCCATCCCGATCGAGGGAGCCGCCGCCTGGGTCGACACGATGGCGATCCCGTCGACGGTGGAACATCCGTGCACGGCACAGACGTTCATCAACTTCATGCTCGGTGGGTTCATCGGCGGTGAGCTGACCAACTACAACTACTACGCCAGTCCGAATGCGGCGGCGGAGGAGTTCATCTACCCAGAGATCCTCGAGGATCCGGCCATCTATCCGCCAGCGGATGTGTTGGAGAGGCTCGAGTTCTTTGAAGATCTCGGAGACTTTGGGACCTACTACGCAGATGCGTATTCGGCCGCAAAGGGCTAGGTGAGAGTGCTTCGGGTTGAAGTGCCCCGAGCTTGAGAGAGAAGGGCCGGTCCTCAGGGACCGGCCCTTCTCCCGCTCTCGATCTAGCCGTCCTCACTTTGACGTAGAGTCGTCAAGGTCCGAGTAAAGAGGAAGAAATGCCACGCGACCCCCGATTCGACGTCCTCTTCGAGCCGGTTGACATCGGTCCTGTGACCGCACCCAACCGGTTCTTTCAAGTCCCTCACTGCACCGGTATGGGTTATCGGCGTCCACAGACCCTGGCCGGGATGCGTGAGGTCAAGGCCGAAGGTGGTTGGGGCACGGTGTGCACCGAGTACTGCTCGATACACCCCACATCTGATGACGAGCCCTACCCCACGGCTTCTCTATGGGACGACCATGATGTTGAAACGTTGGCATTGACCGTCGAGAAGCTCCATGCCCACGGAGCCCTCGCCGGAGTGGAGCTATGGCACGGCGGTCCGATGATTGCCAACCACTACTCGCGGGAGGAACCCCTCGGTACCTCTAGCCGGCCGGCCGGGAGGTATGACCCGGTTCAGACGCGCGCCATGGACCTGGCAGACATCCGGGAGCTCAAGCGGTGGTATGTCGAGGCCGCCCGACGGGCTCAGCGCGCCGGATTCGACATCGTCTACCTGTACGCCTGCCACGAGTACCTGCTCCACCAGTTTCTGATGCCGTCGAACCAACGTACCGACGAGTACGGGGGTTCGCTGGAAAACCGAACACGCCTGCTGCGTGAGTTGATCGAGGAGACGAAGGAGGCCATCGGCGACACCTGTGCGGTTGCCGTTCGGTTCTCGGCCAGCGCCGGCGGCGAGGACGATGACCAGGACACCACCGAGCCCAGAGCGATGCTCGAACTCCTGGCCAACCTGCCCGACCTGTGGGACATCACCGTTCACGACTACACCTACGAAATGGGTACCTCGCGTTTCGTGCCCGAGGCTGCCCTCGAAGCCACGATGTCATGGGTCAAGCAGATCACGGACAAGCCGGTCGTAAGCGTTGGACGATTTACCTCACCGGAGACGATGCTGCGCCTGGTTCGCCAGGGCGTCATCGATCTGATCGGTGCTGCTCGCCCTTCGATCGCCGACCCCTTCCTGCCGCAAAAGATCGCTGAGGGCCGCGCCGACGAGATTCGTGAGTGCATCGGTTGCAACATCTGTTATACCGGGGATCAGACGGGGACACCGATCCGCTGCACTCAGAACCCGACGATGGGTGAGGAGTGGCGCAAGGGTTGGCACCCGGAGCGCATTCCGGAAAGGGGATCCGATTCCTCGATTCTGGTCGTGGGTGGCGGACCGGCCGGACTGGAAGCCGCCATGGCGCTGGGCAAGCGGGGGTACCACGTCACTCTTGCCGAGGCCCGCACCGAATTGGGTGGCCGGGTAACTCTCGAATCGGCGCTGACCGGACTGGCCGAATGGGCCCGGGTTCGGGATTGGCGTCTCAATCAGATCAGCAAGCTCTCCAATGTCGAGTTCTATCTGGACAGTGTGGTGGACGAGGAGCAGATCCTCGAGTTCGAAGCAGACCAGGTGGTGCTGGCCACCGGAGCCAAATGGCGTCACGACGGCACCGGCCGCCGGCATGACGCGCCGATCCCGGGATGGGACCGCCCCTCGGTCATCACTCCGGACGACATCATGGCCGGGACGATGCCGACCGGCCCGGTGGTGTTGTACGACGACGATCACTACTACATGGGGGGTGTTCTCGCCGAGACGCTGCGCAAGGCGGGCTTGGATGTGACCCTGGTGACCCCGGCCAATGAGGTCTCGACCTGGACCAATCACACCGACGAGCAATATCGGATCCAGCAGCGGATTCTCAGCCTCGACATCGAACTGGTCACCGGCACCTCACTGGCAAGCATTGCCGAGGATTCGGTGACGCTGCAGAGCGTCCACACCGGTGAAACTCGCCAGGTCGAGGCCGCCACCGTCGTGATGACGACATCGCGCCAACCGCAGGATGCCCTTTACCACGCCATGGTCGATCGCATCGAGATCCAGCGCATCGGCGACTGCTTGGCCCCGGGGACGATCGCAACCGCGGTGTACTCGGGTCACCGCTTTGCTCGCGAAATGGACGCCGAAGTGTCGGTCGCAGTTCCGTTCCGACGCGAATAATCTGCCAGGAATATCACCCTCCCCTTTGGGGGAAGTCAATTGTCCGGAGGCCAATCGGCGTGGCGGTCTGGATCACTCTCCCCTTTGGTGGGGAGGGCTGAGAGGCTGTTGAACCTGAGTCGTCTCTGTCGCTGCGCTCCTCAGGCTGCTTCTTCAAACACTCTCCCCTTTGGGGGGAGTCAAACGCCGTAGGCGTTTGGTGGGGGGAGCGCTAGCTACAGCCTGACCCGCTCGCTCTTGGGGTCGTAGAAGGAGCGGATCGAAACTGTGGCCGGGATGCGCTCGGTGGCGACTTCGATTTCGAAGCTGCCGGCGTCGAGCCAACCCTTGGTCACTCCGTCGGGATGGGACAGATAGCCCATCGCCAGCGAGCGGCCTTCGACATAGCTCCACATTCCGGAGCTGGTGCGGCCGACCAGCACGCCGTCGCGGTAGATGGGCTCGTCGTGATAGAGCAGACGGTCGGGGTCTTCGAGCCGGAACTGGATGAGCCGCTTGGTCCGAGGAAGCTGGCGTTGCGCCAGCAGTGCCTGGCGCCCCCGGAACGACGGCTTGTCCCACCCCACCGCGAATCCGAGCCCTGCTTCCAGCGGAGTGTCCTCATCGGTGATGTCGTGACCCCAGTGGCGGTATCCGGCCTCGAGTCGCAACGTGTTCATGGCGTGGTAACCGGCGTGTCGCAGCCCATGCGCCTCACCGACCTCGAAGATGGCATCGTAGAGTGACGCCGCTTCGGCCCAGGGCAGGTAGAGCTCCCAGCCGAGCTCGCCCTCGTAACTCATCCGAAGAGCGTGGACCTCATGCCCGGCGACCTCGATGCGCTGGGCGGTGCCGAACGGGAACGACTCGTTGTCGAGGGTGGCAGAGGTCAGTTCGGAGAGCAGCGCCCGGGAGTTGGGGCCCATCACACCGAACATCGGCATCTGCTGTGTGATGTCGGTGACGGTCACCTTCAGGTCGCGACATCCGCGGCGAAGCCAGGCCTTATCGCGGGTGCCTGTTGCTGCCGAGGTCACCACCAGGTACTCGTCTTCACCGATGCGGGTCACGGTCAGATCGGCCTCGATCCCGCCCCGGTCGTTGCACCACTGGGTGTATACCGCGGTCCCGGGCGGCACGTCTACCTCGTTGGCGGATATCTCGTTGAGTGCTCGGCAAGCTTCGGGGCCCTCGACCCGGAATTTGACGAAACAAGTCTGATCGAAGAAGCCGACCGCGGTACGCACCGCAGCGCACTCCACTCCGGACGCCTCGAACCAATTTTGCTTGCCGTAGCTGTATTGGTAGGCCCGTTCTTGACCGTCGATTGCAAACCAGTTGGGCCGCTCCCAACCGGCCACCTCACCGAACACCGCACCGGCCGCCTCGATCCGGTCATGGATGGGAGAAATTCTCTGGTTGCGGGCGCTCTCGTATTGGCGGAAGGGCCAGTGCATGGCGTAGAGCAGGCCCAAGCCTTCGGGAATCCGCTGCTCGAGGTAGTCGGGCTCGGCCTGAAACGGAAAGGCACGGCGGATATCGACTGCCGAGAGGTCCATCGGGGGATGCCGGTCGGCGATCCAGTCGGCCAGAACCCAACCGACACCGCCGGCGGATTGGATGCCGACGGAGTTGAATCCGGCGGCGACGAAGCACCCGTCTACTTCGGGCGCCTCCCCCAGGTAGTACACCCCGTCCGGGGTGAATGCCTCGGGGCCATTGAGGAACAGCTGGATGGCACATTCGCCCAGCACCGGGACCCGGTGGATGGCTCGCTCGAAGATCGGTCCGATGTGGTCCCAGTCTTCGGGCAGGGTCCCGAAGGTGAAGTCGCGCGGGATGCCGTCCAGCTTCCACACCTTGCCTCGGGGCTCGAAGAAACCGGCCATTATCTTGCCGGTCTCCTCCTTGAAGTAGGTGTAGCTGCTGGGGTCGCGCAACGTCGGCATGTCTCGATCCACTCCCTCGAGGGGCTCGGTGACGACGTAAAAGTGCTCACAGGCCTGGAGTGGCACGTTTACGCCGATGGTGGCCGCCAATTGGCGGGTCCAGATGCCGGAGGCGAGTACCACGGTCTCTGCTTCGATGTAGCCCTGTTCGGTCTCGACGCCGACGACCTTGCCGTTGTCGACCACCAGTTTCTCGACCGCCACTCCCTCGATGAAGCGCGCCCCGCGCCCCTTGGCGCCCTTGGCCAGCGCCATGGTGGTGTCGACCGGAGAGGTTTGACCGTCGCGCGGTATGTATAGGGCGCCCACCAGGTCGTCGGTGTTGAGCAGTGGCCACAACTCCTTGGCCCGATCGAGGTCGATCACCTCGGTCTCGACTTCACAGGTGGTGGCCATCGAGGCGCCCCGCAGGATTTCCTCCCAACGCTCCTGGTCGGAAGCGACCGAGATCGAACCGGGTGTGCGGTAGCCGGTGGCCTGTCCGGTCTCATCCTCGAGTTCTTCGAACAGGCGCGCCGAGTAGGTGGCCAGCCGGGTGAGGCTGTGGGTGGCCTTGAGTTGAGAGACCAGGCCGGCCGCATGCCAGGTGGTCCCACCGGTGAGCGTGCCCTGTTCGATCACCGTGACATCGGTGATGCCGCGGCGCGTCAGGTGGTAGGCCACGCTGCACCCGATGATGCCGCCGCCGATCACCAGCACCTGGACGCGGTCGGGCACCTTGACCGTCGGTGTCTTGGTGGGGTCGGCCATGGCTTGAGATCCCGTCGCTGTTGGTTTTGTGTTTCCCCGGCCCTCCGGACGGATGCTACCGGGGACCGAGTTTCCGAACTCCGGGGGAGTTCTTGCCCGGACGACTCTCCCCTCTGGGTGATGTCGCGCTTAGTGCCCGACAGTCTGGTGTTTGGATCACTCTCCCCTGTGGGGGGAGTCAATCGGCCGCAGGCCGATTGGTGGGGGGCTCCTCGTCTGGATCACTTGCGAGCGGCCGCCCGCTACCTCATCAGCCTCCACATCCCCCTGGCCAGCAGGGAGTCCCGCCCCCAGCGGGCCTCGGTGCGGTCGGCCATCCCCATCACCCGCAGCGCACCGTTGATGGCCAGCCACCGGATCGGTTCCGGCTCCCAGTTGCGCGAGCGATGCCCCACCCACGGCAGGTCGATTCGGGGCGAGTCGGTGTCGATGATGAGCTCGGCCAGGGTGCGGCCCGCCAGGTTGGACGCCGCCACCCCTTCGCCCACATATCCACCCGCCCAGCCGATGCCACTCTGCCGGTCGAATCCGACCGACGGGAACCAA